>JANOXL010000233.1:0-8893 GCA_031418395.1 Rhodoferax sp.
TGCACGTGGCCCGACTCCTCACCTTTGTGCCACAGGCGAGCGCGCGAACGGCTGAAATATACGGCTTTGCCGGTGTCTGCCGTGGTTTGCAAAGCGGCACGATCCATCCACGCGAACATCAACACGTCGCCCGAAGATTGCTCCTGTGCGATCACCGGGACAAGGCCTTTTTCGTCCCATTTCACTTCATTTAACCAATCCTGCGTGTTCATGGCGGCATTGTCAGTGATTTTCTGTCGCTATATTATTGATAGCTTTAAACGGAATTTTTTCGAGCCTGAGGGCTGATGGGGTTTACGAAATTGGAAAAATCAGGTTCAACCGTCCGCTCAAATTCGTACGGGAATACCACAGGCTGCCATCCGCGCCTTGGCCTGTGCCACGGTGAATTCGCCGTAATGGAAGATGCTGGCGGCAAGCACTGCGTCCGCGCCACCGATTTGGATACCGTTGACCAAATCATCCAGGTTACCAACGCCACCTGAGGCGATCACCGGCACACTCACCGCATCACTCACGGCGCGGGTCAGCTCCAGGTCAAAGCCGGATTTTGTGCCGTCGCGGTCCATGCTGGTCAGCAAAATCTCGCCCGCACCGCGCGCCGTCATCTCTGTCGCCCATTTCACGGCATCCAAACCGGTGTTTTTGCGGCCCCAGTGGCTATAGACGTCCCAACCGGGGCCAATGGCTTGGCCCGTGTTGTCGAGCCGCTTGGCATCGTCGGCAGAGCGCCGTTTGGCGTCGATCGCCACCACAATGCATTGCGCACCGTATTTAGCGGAGGCGTCGTCAATCACCTGTGGGTTGGCAATAGCCGCCGAGTTGAAGCTGGTTTTGTCAGCGCCGGCGTTCAGGAGCCTGCGCACGTCGTCCACCGTGCGCACGCCGCCGCCCACGGTGAGTGGGATAAACACCTGCGAGGCAACGGCTTCGATCATGTGCAGAATCAGCCCCCGGTTGTCGCTGGTGGCAGTGATGTCCAGAAAAGTGAGCTCGTCTGCACCCTGCTCGTTGTAACGCGCGGCAATCTCCACCGGGTCGCCCGCGTCACGCAGTTCGACGAAATTGACGCCTTTAACGACGCGGCCTCCGGTGACGTCAAGGCAGGGGATGATGCGTTTGGCGAGCATAGACGGGTATTAATTTTTGACGTATTTTGCTTTTTTGACAATTATTGAAATTATGTCACAATATTTAAATCGATCACGATAGGATAATATGACTTCTCTTTCCATGGCTGACAACGGACGAGTTTTGATACCCTCTGAACTGCGCGAGCAACTGGGTCTGAAGCCCAAGACACGTTTTCATGTTGAGGTCAAAAACGGCAGCCTGATTCTGACACCGCTTTCACAGCACTACGCCAACCTGCGCACCTACCTTGACAGTGTTTTGAAAATCCCACCTGGTGTTTCATTGAGTGAAGAGCTCATCGCTGAGCGCCGAATGGAAGCCAAGCGCGAAGCTGAGGGCGGATGATTCACGTGATGGACTCATCGGCGCTCCTGGCGCTGACGCGTGGTGAGCTTGGATTTGAAACCGTGCAGGAACTTCTTCACCGGGAGGAGTGCGCCATTAGCAGCGTGAACATGGCTGAGGTGGGCACCAAGTTGATCGACTATGGGCTGCCAGGCGAGGAGCTGCTGCGCATCGTCAATCAGTTTCAAATTGATGTGGTCGACTTCAACACCGAACAGGCCATCGTCTGTGCCCAATTGCGGTCACTCACACGGGCAGCCGGACTGTCGCTGGGCGATCGAGCTTGTTTGGCACTGACCAAACTGATGGACGGCATTGCCGTCACAACCGATCAAGCATGGCAAGACGTGCGGATCTCAGCGGAGGTGCGGGTTTTGCTGATTCGGTGAACGCCGCCGCGCCAGGTCGCCCCAAGCACGCAACCGTGGGGGCAAACACCTCACCCGTTCAATTCATCAGCCCTGGCCTGCGCCGCCGCAAAATCCAGGTCGCCGGAATAAATCGCCCGCCCGCAAATGACGCCTTGAACGCCGTCACTCTCCACGTCGCACAAGGCTTCAATATCGGCCATGCTGGAGAGACCACCCGACGCAATCACAGGAATAGTGAGGGCTTGCGCTAACTTCACGGTGGCTTCGATGTTGATGCCGGACAACATGCCGTCGCGGCCAATGTCGGTGTAGATGATGGATTCGACACCGTAATCTTCGAATTTTTTGCCCAGGTCAATGACATCGTGCCGGGTGAGTTTGCTCCAGCCGTCGGTGGCGACTTTGCCGTCTTTGGCGTCCAGCCCGACGATGATGTGTCCGCCAAACGCGGTGCAGGCGTCTTGCAGGAAGCCGGGGTTTTTGACGGCCGCGGTGCCGATGATGACGTAACGCAGGCCGGCGTCAAGATAACGCTCAATGGTGTCCAGATCGCGTATGCCACCGCCCAACTGCACATCGACTTCGCTACCGACGTTTTTCAATATCTTGCGAATGGCGGCTTCGTTTTTCGGATGGCCGGCGAAAGCGCCGTTCAAGTCCACCAGGTGCAGACGCCGGGCGCCTTTATCGACCCAGCTTCGCGCCATAACGGGCGGGTCTTCGCCAAAGGTGGTGGCTTGGGCCATGTCGCCTTGTTTGAGGCGGACACACAGACCGTCTTTCAGATCAATCGCGGGAATGAGCAGCATGGGGCGCGCAGCTTGAAACGCAGGGAATTGAGATGGGGGGAGAGGCGGAAATTAACGCGAAAAATAACACGGAAATAAAGGCAAAGTGGACAGGAATCAGGGGTTCCAGTGCAGGAAGTTCTTGTAAAGAGTCAAACCTTGAGCAGCGCTTTTTTCCGGATGAAATTGTGTTGCGAAAATATTATCGCGCGCAATCGCCGATGAAAACAATTGGCCGTAGTCGGTCTCGCCCGCGCTGTGGCGTGCATCAGACGGTTTGGCGTAAAAACTGTGTACAAAGTAAAAGTAACTCCCATCCGGCACCCCGTGCCACAAGGGGTGGGGTCGCACACCTTCGCTCAAGCCCAGCTGTGGCCACGTCTGCATGACCTGATTCCAGCCCATCTGCGGTACTTTGAAACGGCTGCCGTCGGCCTGAAGTTTGCCGGCCAAGTCAAACTTGATGACTTCACCGTGGATCAGCCCCAAGCCAGGTGTGTGTACGCCGGGTGTCTCTTTGCGGCCTTCATGGCTGTAGTCCAGCAGCATCTGCATGCCGACGCAAACGCCAAACATCGGCTTGTTTCGGGCCGCTTCAAGCACCGATTCCTGCAAACCCGATTCACGCAGCTCACGCATGCAATCTGGCATGGCACCCTGGCCCGGCAGGATGACGCGCTCGGCCTGGCGCACTTCATCGGGGCGGGCGGTGATCAGCACCTCCAACCCGCTGTCTTTGGCCACGTGCCGCACGGCTTGCGCCATTGAAAACAGGTTGCCCATGCCGTAATCGACGACGGCAATTGATTTTTTATGCTGCATGGCGGTCAACTATTTGCTATATATTTAATAGCTATATGTGCAATAAACACGAGACCTAAGGCTTGATTTTTTCAAAATATCTCAAAATCCGGTTTCGCCAAGTCAATAATTAACATGAGTGTTAATTAGTTTCATGCAACGCGATATTGCTGCAACAGTGCCGATCAGCCTGCCCGGCAGTGAATCACAGTGAGCCTTTGGTGGACGGAATCGTGCCCAGCGCACGCGGGTCCAGCTCCAGCGCCATGCGCAGCGCCCGCGCGAAGGCCTTGAACACGGTTTCGCATTGGTGGTGGGCGTTTTCACCCTTCAAATTGTCGATGTGCAGCGTCACAAACGCGTGGTTCACAAAACCCTGGAAAAACTCGTGCGCCAGTTGGCTGTCAAAAGTGCCGATCATGCCGCTTTTAAAGGGCACATTCATCACCAATCCGGGACGGCCTGAAAAGTCGATGACGACGCGGCTCAAGGCCTCGTCCAGCGGCACGTAGGCGTGGCCGTAACGGCGAATGCCTTTTTTGTCGCCCACTGCCTGGTTCACGGCCTGCCCCAGTGTGATGCCCACGTCTTCGACGGTGTGGTGGCCGTCGATGTGCAGGTCACCGTCGGCGTGGATGTCCAGATCGATCATGCCGTGGCGGGCGATCTGGTCCAGCATGTGGTCAAAAAATCCGATTCCGGTGGCGAGCTTGGCGACGCCCGTGCCATCGAGATTAACGCGGGCGGTGATTTGGGTCTCTGCGGTGTTACGGGCGACTTCGGCAATTCGGTTCATGCTTGTATTTTCTCGCAGATTCAGGAGATCGATTGTTCCAGCGCCGCCAGCATTTGGGTATTTTCAGCCGCGGTGCCGACTGTCAAACGCAGGCAATTGGCCAGAAGCGGGTGCATTTTGGAGACGTTTTTGATCAGGACGCCACGGCTTTTCATCCCCTCAAAGGCTTTGGCGGCGTCGGGTACACGCACGAGGATCATGTTGGCATCCGAGTTCCAGCACGTGACGCCTGGCAGCCCGCGAAGTGCTTTCAAAAGCAGCGTACGCTCCTGAATCAGATCAATGGCTTGTCGCTTGAAGACATCAGCATGTTCGAGCGCAAACAGGGCGCATTCGTAGTTCAGCACGCTGATGTTGTAGGGCGGCCGCAGTTTGTTGATTTCGCCGATCAGCGCTTTGACGCCGATCATGTAACCAATACGCACGCCCGCCAGGCCAAACTTGCTCATCGTGCGCATCAGCAACACGTGGGCATGTTGCTCGGGTTGCTGGCGGATCGCGTCGATCCAGCTTTTGGCGGCAAACGGCTGGTAGGCCTCGTCCATCACAACCAGGCCGCCTTGCTGGCCTTGCAGGGCAATGATTTTCTCGATACTGGCCTCACTCCACAAATTCGCCGTGGGGTTGTTCGGGTAGGCCAGATACACCAGCGCGGGCTGGTGCAAGCGGATGGCGGCGAGCATGGCGGCTTCGTCCAGCTCGAAATCAGGCGTGAGCGGTACACCCACGAAGTGCAAGCCCTGAAACTGGGCACTCATCGCGTACATCACAAAACCCGGCTCCGGAGCCAGGATCACCGGCGCTTTGCCGCTCGGGTTTTGCGCAGAGGGCAGGTCGATGGCCATCGAGACCAGCGAAATCAGCTCGTCAGACCCATTGCCGAGCATGATGTCGCAACCGTCGGGCATACCTGCGTAGGAAGCCAGCGCGTGGCGCAGCTCGTCTACCCGGGCGTTGGGGTAGCGGTTCAAAGCGAGCGCGCCCAGGCGTTGACCCAGTTGGGCCTGCAACTCGGGTGAAAGCTGGTGTGGGTTCTCCATTGCGTCGAGCTTGACCATGCCGCGCGAATCCTGGATCGCATAGCCGTGCATGGACTGGATGTCTTGGCGCAATCGGGTTTGGATGAGGGTTTGAATGGGGGTTTGCATCACAGGATTTGGTGGGAGATTCATTTTTCTGAACGGGCGTTTTGTTGTTTCAACAACAAGCAGGAACCGGGCAATGTCTTATTTCAGCCGCATCTCGGCTGCCCGTGCATGCGCGTGCAGTCCTTCGCCATGGGCCAACACAGAAGCAATGCGCCCTAAAGTTTGTGCGCCCTGCTCGCTGACTTCAATCAGGCTGCTGCGCTTTTGGAAATCGTAAACACCCAGCGGGCTGGAGAAACGAACCGTGCCGCCGGTGGGCAAGACGTGATTCGGGCCAGCGCAGTAGTCTCCCAGACTTTCCGAGGTGAATGCACCAAGGAAAATCGCCCCGGCATGGCGCAGGAGCGGCTCCCACTGGTGTGGGTTGCGGGCGCTGACTTCCAGATGTTCGGGCGCGATGCGGTTGCTGATGGCGCAGGCTTCTTCCATGCTCTTGGTATGGATCAACGCACCCCGGTCGTTCAGCGACTTGGCGATGATGGCGGCCCGTGGCATCTGTGGCAAAAGGCGGTTGATACCCGCTTGCACCTGCTCGATGTAGTCCTGGTCAGGGCACAACAAAATGCTCTGCGCCATTTCATCGTGCTCGGCCTGGCTGAAAAGATCCATGACCACCCAGTCAACCGGTGAACTGCCGTCGGCGAGCACCAGAATCTCCGACGGCCCGGCGATCATGTCAATGCCCACCTGCCCGAACACCCGGCGTTTGGCAGCAGCCACGTAGGCATTGCCCGGGCCGGTGATTTTATCGACCGCCGGAATCGTAGCGGTGCCAAAGGCAAGCGCGCCAATCGCCTGCGCACCACCGATAGTGAAGGCGCGTGTTACGCCCGCTACGAAGGCTGCGGCGAGTACCAGTTCGTTACGGTCACCACGGGAGGCGGTGGCCGCGCCGCTACCGCCAGAGGCGAAGCTGCCGCGCACCGGTGTGGGCACCACCATGATGATCTCTTGCACGCCGGCGACATGGGCGGGCACGGCGTTCATGATCAGGCTCGAGGGGTAGGCCGCCTTGCCGCCCGGCACGTAAATGCCCACGCGATCCAGTGGCGTGACCTTTTGACCCAGCAGCGTGCCATCTTCGTCACGGTAACTCCAGCTTTCGCCGCTGGCCTTTTTCTGCGCCTCGTGGTAACTGCGCACCCGACGCGTGGCGGCCTGCAGGGCCTCGCGTTGATCGGCAGGCAGGCCGACAAACGCGGCCTTGAAATCTGCCTGCGTGAGCTCCAGCGCGGCCACACTGCTGGCGGCCAGACCGTCAAAACGCGCGGTGTAGTCCAGCACGGCGGCGTCGCCACGCAGGCGCACGTCGGCCAGGATGTCCCGCGCCACTTTGTCGATCGCCGAATCAGCGGCGTCGGGCACATGCAAGCGCGCGCTTAATTCGGCATCAAATGTGGCGCTCGCGGTAGACAGACGGGCGGGAAAAGCGGCTTGGGTCATGTCGAATGAGGCAGCAAGGCTCAGGGCGTCTGCGCAGCCGCAGCGCGGTCCGCCACGGCTTTGGCAAACGCGTCAATGATGTGGCGCAGCGGCGCCTGCTTGAGCTTGAGCGCGGCCTGGTTGACGATCAATCGCGAACTGATGTCCATGATGTGCTCCACCTCCACCAGATGGTTGGCCTTGAGGGTGTTGCCGGTGGAGACCAAATCGACGATGGCGTCGGCCAGCCCGGTGAGCGGCGCCAATTCCATGCTGCCGTACAGCTTGATTAAATCGATGTGAACACCCTTGGCAGCGAAGAATTCGCGCGCAATCGCGACGTATTTGGTTGCCACCTTGAGGCGACTGCCTTGTTTGACTGCGCTGGCGTAGTCAAAATCAGTGCGCACTGCCACACTGATGCGGCACTTGGCGATTTGCAAATCCAGCGGCTGGTAGAGGCCCAGGCTCCCGTGCTCCAGCAGCGTATCTTTGCCGGTGATGCCCAAATCTGCACCCCCGTATTGCACATAGGTGGGCACGTCGGTAGCGCGCACGACGAGCACCCGAACGTCCGCCTGGTTGGTCGCCAAAATCAGCTTGCGTGATTTTTCCGGATCTTCGAGCACTTCGATGCCGGCGGCTTTCAACAGCGGCAGGGTTTCCTCAAAAATGCGGCCCTTGGATAGCGCTAAAGTAATCATTTCACTCTCTCGATATCAGCGCCCAAGCCACGCAGTTTGGTCTCGATATGGTCATACCCCCGATCCAGATGGTAAATACGATCCACCACGGTGGCGCCACTGGCCACCAGGCCTGCAATCACCAAGCTGGCCGAAGCGCGCAAATCGGTCGCCATCACTGTCGCCCCCGAGAGTTTCTCGACACCTTCCACCACCGCCACTTTGCCGTCAATCTGGATGTTGGCACCCAGGCGAACCATTTCATTGACGTGCATGAAGCGGTTTTCAAAAATTGTCTCTGTCACTTTCGCTGTGCCGTGCGAGATGGCGTTGAGCGCCATGAATTGGGCCTGCATGTCGGTTGGGAAACCGGGGTACTCCGTGGTGCGGAAACTCTGCGCCTGCAAGCGGCCTTGCGACTGGACCCGAATACCACCGTCAATGGCGGTAATGGTCGCCCCGGCCAGGCGAAGTTTTTCGATCACCGCTTCCAGATGGTCGGAGCGGCCATGTCTCAAAATTACATCGCCACCGGTGGCTGCCACAGCGCACAGAAAAGTGCCGGCCTCGATACGGTCGGCCACCACCTGGTGTGTGCAGCCATGGAGTCTGTCTACACCCTGGATGCGGATGCGGCTTGTGCCATGGCCTTCGATTTTGGCGCCCATTTTGATCAACATTTCTGCCAAATCGGGAATCTCGGGCTCCTGCGCGGCGTTTTCGAGGATGGTTTCGCCTTCGGCCAGTGTGGCGGCCATCATCAGGTTTTCCGTGCCCGTGACGGTGACCATATCGGTGGCAATCCTGGCGCCCTTGAGTCGCGTCGCGCCTTTGGGCAGACGGGCGATCATGTAGCCATGCTCCACCGTGATCTCGGCACCCATGGTGATCAGACCTTTGATGTGCTGGTCTACCGGGCGCGAGCCAATGCCGCAGCCACCCGGCAAAGACACCGTCGCTTCGCCAAAACGCGCCACCAGTGGACCCAACGCCAGCACCGAGGCGCGCATGGTTTTGACCAGCTCGTAGGGCGCTTCCGGGGTATTCAACGGGCCGGCGTCAATGGTGACCGTGCCATTGTCATCTCGCTGCGCCTGTACGCCCATGTTCCGCACCAGCTTGAGCATGGTGGCCACGTCATCCAGGCCCGGCACGTTGGTCAGCGTCACCGGCTCATTGGTGAGCAAAGCGGCGCACATCTCCGGAAGTGCCGCATTTTTGGCGCCTGAAATCTGTACTTCTCCGCGTAAAACACGGCCACCACGAATCAATAATTTGTCCATCGAATATCTAGTTAGGTAGGGCTTGCCGCCCGCTTAATACGCCTGCTGAGCACGCCCATTCATCGTGCCCATTCAAGTCAACACCGCCGGGCTAAACCTGGGCAGCCCACTCACCGGGTGTG
>JANOXL010000234.1:0-3724 GCA_031418395.1 Rhodoferax sp.
CGTCTGTATGACTTCGAGCTGCGCAAGCAGCAGGAAGCGCAGCAGAAGCTGGAAGACACCAAGACCGATGTCGGCTGGGGCCACCAGATCCGCAGCTACGTGCTGGACAACAGCCGCATCAAGGATTTGCGCACCAACTACGAAACCTCGGCCACGCAAAAGGTGCTGGATGGCGACCTGGATCAATTCATTCAAGCGTCTTTGAAGCAGGGCGTATGAGCGACCATCTGAACAGGGTCGATGGTCTGATTTTCGATATGGACGGCACCATGATTGACTCGATGCCCTATCACGCACAAAGTTGGATCACGTTTACCCAGCGGCACAACATTCGCATAGATGTGGGCGAACTGCTTCAACGCACCACTGGTCGCACAGGCGCCGAGTGCATGAACGAGTTGTTTGGCAGGATCATCGACAAAGACGAGGCTCGAACCTTGGTCGCTGAAAAAGAGGCGCTTTACCGTGAATTGTTTGCCCCTGTCTTTACTGAAGTCGCGGGGTTTCAGAAGTTTGCTGAAGCCGCACTGGCAAAGGGCTTGAAGGTGGGCGTCGGTACCGCAGGTGATCGGCACAACATCGAATTCGCTTTCTCGCATTTAAATCTGCGGTTTGAACCACATGCCGTGGTGGGTGGCGACGAAGGCTTGCCTGGCAAGCCTGAGCCCGCTATATTTTTAGCAGCAGCTACTAAAATGAATACAAGACCCGATAGCTGCATTGTCTTTGAAGACGCGCCCTTTGGCATCGAAGCAGCCCGCCGCGCAGGCATGTATGCCGTCGCAATTTGCACAAGCCATACTGCCAGCGAACTGGCGGGGGCCCACGTGTTGGCCCACGTGCCTGATTTCAATGCATTGACTGATATGAACTTTTTGGAGACTTTAAATGTTGCAACTTCGTGATGGAGAAGGAGCCACGTCCGTCACGCTGCGTGAGGCCTACACCGCGCCCGCCTGGCTGATTGACACGGTAGAGCTGAGTTTTGACCTTGATCCGACCAAGACCCGCGTCCTCAACAAAATGCGACTGCGGCGCAACCCCGGTGTGCCGGCACAGGCGCTGCGACTGGACGGTGAAGATCTCAATCTGGCGCGGGTGCTGGTCAACGGACAAGGTACGTCGTTCAAAATCGATGGCGGAAATCTTGTGCTCGAAAATTTGCCAGAAGGCTCCGCGCCGCTGGATCTGGAAATCTTCACGACTTGCCAACCCGCCAAAAACACCAAGCTGATGGGCCTGTACGTCAGCAACGAGTCGTTTTTCACGCAATGTGAAGCGGAAGGTTTTCGACGCATCACGTACTTCCTGGATCGGCCTGATGTGATGGCCAGTTACACCGTTATTTTGCGAGCAGACAAGGTCAAATATCCCGTGTTGCTCTCGAATGGCAACCTTGTCGAGCAGGGCGATCTGGCGGGCCCAGGCAACGAAGGGCGCCATTTCGCCAAGTGGGTCGATCCGCACAAAAAACCATGCTACCTTTTCGCGCTGGTTGCCGGGCAACTCGTCTGCCGCGAGCAGCGTATTACCTCGCGCGCAGGCAAGGACCACGTGTTACAGGTTTATGTGCGTCCTGGTGATCTGGACAAAACCGAACACGCGATGAAATCGCTAATGGCCTCGGTGGCCTGGGATGAAGCGCGTTTCAACTTGCCTCTGGACCTGGAGCGTTTCATGATCGTCGCCACCAGCGACTTCAACATGGGCGCGATGGAAAACAAAGGCCTGAACATCTTCAACACCAAATATGTGTTGGCCACCCAGGCCACCGCGACCGACGCTGATTTTTCAAATATTGAAAGTGTGGTGGGGCACGAATATTTCCACAACTGGACGGGTAATCGGATTACCTGCCGCGACTGGTTTCAACTCTCACTCAAGGAAGGTTTGACAGTATTTCGTGATCAGGAGTTCAGCCAGGATTTGTGCGCCGAGCCCTCGGCCCGCGCTGTCAAGAGAATTGAAGATGTGCGTGTGTTGCGCACTGCGCAATTCCCAGAAGACGCGGGCCCCATGGCGCACCCGGTGCGGCCCGACCAGTACCAGGAGATCAACAACTTCTACACCGTAACGATTTATGAAAAAGGCGCAGAAGTCGTGCGCATGATGCAGACGCTTGTCGGCCGCGAGGGTTTTGCCAAAGGAATGGCCTTGTATTTCGCGATGCACGACGGCCAGGCTGTGACCTGCGACGATTTTGCCCAAGCCATGGCGGACGCCAATGTGCAGTCGGACCTCGGGCAATTGCTGCCGCAGTTCAAGCTCTGGTATGGGCAGGCTGGCACGCCAAAAGTGACGGCCACCGGCGAGTACAACCCTGGCACCCAAACTTACCGGCTAACGCTGAACCAGACCTGTGCGCCCACGCCGGGCCAGCCAGTCAAGCAAGCTTTTGTCATTCCCCTCGAGATCGGTCTGCTCGATCCGCAAGGCCACGACATTCCCGTGCAACTGGCTGAAGAATCCGTGCCGGGTGCGGGCTCGCGAATTTTTGTGATGACTCAGATAAACGAAACCCTGAGTTTCGTCAACGTGCCTTCGGCACCTGTGCCTTCCATTCTGCGCGGTTTTTCTGCACCGGTGACGCTGGAGATCGACTACTCGGACGCCGACTTGCTGCATCTATTGGCGCACGACTCTGACGCCTTCAACCGCTGGGAAGCCGGCCAAAGGCTGATGTTGCGGTCCGCTATTCAGGAGGTAGCGGCAAGCACCTCAAATGCGAAATCCGAACCCTTCAATCAAGCATTTATTTCGGCGTTGCGCTCGGTATTGCGTAGCCCCACTTTGGACGCCGCGTTCAAAGAGCTGGTACTGACGCTGCCGTCTGAGACCTATATCGCCGAACAACTTGACGAGGTTGACCCGCAGCGCGTACATGCTGTGCGTGAGGCCATGAGAGAACAACTCGCCACGGCCTTGCTGGCGGACTGGGAGTGGGCCTTTAACACGCACCAGGATCACGGCAGCTACAACCCCGACGCCGCATCGGCGGGGCGACGCAGCCTGGTCGGCTTGGCCCTGAGCCAACTATGCCTTGCGGCGCGTGTTGGCGGTAGCGCGGATGCTGGCGCAAGAGCAGATACTGCCAGCCGCTGGCCCCAAGTGGCGATGCAGCGTTTCCGCAGCGCCAGCAATATGACGGACCGCAGCAACGCACTGGCCGCCTTGATCAGTTCGGGTCATGATTTAGCCGCGCAGGCCTTGGGCATATTTCACCAGTTGTTTAAGTCTGACGCTCTGGTGCTTGATAAGTGGTTTGCCCTGCAAGCTGGCGCAACGGACCGCAACGGCCACGTGTTGCCCGTGGTGCGCCAGCTCCTGACCCACCCAGATTTCAACCTGCAAAACCCGAACCGCGCCCGCAGCTTGATATTCAGTTTCTGTAGCGCCAACCCAGGCGCTTTTCACCGCCCAGACGCGGCAGGCTATGTTTTCTGGGGCGACCGGGTGCTGGAACTCGACGCGATCAACCCGCAGGTTGCGGCCCGGTTGGCGCGTGCCCTGGATCGCTGGAGCCGTTTGGTGGAGCCCTACCGCAGCGCGGCGCAGGAGGCGCTGAAACGGGTCGCCGCCAAACCTGACTTGAGCAAAGACGTTCGCGAAGTAGTGAGTCGCGCGCTGGCCTGAGTACCCTCTTGGATTGCGCTCAGCAATTGCACGCGATAGGACCCGAATAATTGGAGAAGCACGATGAGTTCCAGAGTTTCACTGACCCGTT
>JANOXL010000235.1:0-6179 GCA_031418395.1 Rhodoferax sp.
GTCAATGTCACGCCGCTGGCTGTGCCGGTGAGTGACGCGGTAAAGATGCCCGCTTTGGCCCATACCTTCTTGACTGTTGCTCCCAGTGAGTTGGCCGAACCGTCGCCCCAGGCCCAGGTCAAACCCGTGGCTGTGGCGCCAGTGACCACCGCTTCGTAGTTGTAAAGCGTATTGACGAAGGGGTTGGTGCTGCCGTTGATGGTCAACGTGGCCGTCGGGGCCGCGGGCAGAGGGGCGTTGTTGTTGCCGCCGCCACAGGCTGCCAAAAGCGCCGTTGCGATACCCAATGCAGCCAGTGCAGCCAGTGCGCTGGCGCGTCTAAACCCTCGTGTTGCCTGATTTTTCATTGTCATTCCTTGATGTTGCTAAATGCTGATGAACACAAGGCGTAGCGTAGGGGCCACATCCAACTCGGGCCAGTGACCAAGGTCACAACCATGACTAAAGTCACTGCTCATAAAAAAATAGCTACTTTGAAATAAATAGCAAGAAAATTAGACTATATGCGGGCTGCAACAGAGATGTTGCACGACCGATGTTGAGAGGCAGTGGTCACGAGGTAGCTGTGATTACAGCGGTAACCGCGGCCGCAGCAGCCACAGCGGCCACAGCGGCCATAGCAGCGACAGCGGCCAAACAGCGCTTCAAGCCGCCAGCGGGCGGGTAATCTGTTGGCGCAGTTCTTCGACCAGGGTGTTGATCTTCACCGGCTTGTACAAGACCCGAAGCCCGCTTTGTTGCGCCAGGCGCACACGGTCAGGCGCGGTGTCGCCGGTGATGAGAAGACTCGGTAAGGAGCGGTTCAGCAACACGCACAAATCCGCCACGATGTCGATGCCGTCTTTGCCGTTGCACAGGCGGTAGTCGGTGATCACCGCATCAAGTTGAGGGCCCAAACGTGTGGCGACCTCACGTGCCTGGGCCAAGCCGTCGGCCACTTCCACCTGCAGGCCGTAGAGCTTCAGTGCGGCGGCGGTGCTGGCGCGCACCGGAGCTTCGTCGTCTACCACCAGGACATTGAGGCCGGTGAGCGCTCGGAACACGCCACTGTTCAGCGCCTGCGGATGCTCAGAGGCAGGCGCGTCGAGCTGCCCAGGCGCCGACGGCATGGCGAGCTTGAAAACCGATCCTTTGCCGATGCGCGAATGCACGTGCAAGGGGGCTTGCATCAAGTCGCCCAAGCGCCGCACAATCGCCAGCCCCATACCCAAACCTTTGGCGCGGTCGCGCTCCTGGTTACCCACCTGGTAAAACTCGTCAAAAATGCGTGTGAATTCGGTGGCGGCCATGCCGCGCCCGGTGTCCCACACTTCGATGCTGGTGTGTGCGCCTTGGCTGCGCGCCAACACTGTCACGCCGCCCTGGGCGGTGAACTTGAGTGCGTTGTGAATCAGATTGCCCAAGAGCCGCTCCAGCAGTGCTGCGTCGGCATGCACCCACTTGCCTGCGGGTTTGAACCGCAGCGCCAGGCCTTGCGCTTCCGCCTGGCGACCATAGGTGCTTTGCAGTTTGCGAAAAACCTGCGCCAAGCCCACGGGTTTGGCGTTGACTTCGACCACCCCGGCGTCGAGTTTGGAGACGTCCAGCATCGCGCTGAACGAGGTTTCCAGCGCATCCACGCAATGCATCAGGTTGCTGGCCAGGGCTTCGTCGGCACTACCTTTGAGCCGCGCGTGGATCGCCGAACCAAACAAACCCAGCGAATGCAGGGGCTGACGCAGATCGTGGCTGGCCGAGGCGAAAAAGCGGGTTTTCTCCAAGCTGGCCTGCTCCACCATGTGAACCTGCTGCGCGAGATTTTTGGCGAGTTCTTCGTTTTCGTAACGCGCCCGCAGGGAGTCGCTGAGCAGGCGGTTCTGTTGCAGGCCATAGATCAAATTGCTATGTCCGTACACCAGGCTGCCCACGCCCAACACGGCGTGCAGCCAGTCGCCTTGCCAAAACAAGGCACTGGCCAAGCCCACAAAAATGGGTGCGGTAAAGCTGATCATCGCCCGTCGGTAGGCCGAGAGCGCCACCACACCGATGGAGCTCAGCGCCAAGAGGAGCAGCATCATCAGAGCCGTCAAAGGTAAATTGCCGATGGGGAAAAACAGCCAGGGCGAAAGCCCCCACACGGCTCCGCTGAGGGCTTGGTGCTTGCATAAGCGGTGCACGGCGGCGTCCATGTCGCGTTGCGCTGCAGGCGTGCGTTTGTAGCGCCAGGTGCCGACGAAACGCCACACTTGGGTGAGATGCATGAGCGCTGCCCACAACAGAATGGCGCCTTGGCTGGCGGGGGGCATTTGGTAATAAAAACTCAACCAGTAACCCAGTGCCACCAAAAAACCGCTGAGCGGCTGCGAGAGGTTGCCATCCAGCAGTGATTGCGCCTGCTCGCGCAGGATGCGCGCTTCGACCTGGGGCGGGTCTTTGAGCGACGAGCCCATCGACGCCGATTTGGCTGCAGGCGTAGCTGAAGGTGAGGTTTCGGGCGTCGTCATCACCTGAATACGCTGATCAAGTGCGAACGTGAGCGCACGTCCAGGGAGAGCATGATCGAGGAGACAGTGTTTTTCACCGTGCCCAGCGCGAGTTTGCATTCGCTGGCGATTTCCTGATTGCTCATACCGGCCAACACCAGTTCCAGCACCTTGTGTTGCGTGGGGTTGAGCATGGCGGCGCGGGCTTGAAGTCCTTGTGCGGCGCTTTGAGCGGGCGGTAGGGTGGCCAGCATCCCCGCTGGAAAAGTGGTGGTCTGTGCATGGGGGCGAAAACCGCCGAGCAGTGATTCGACCAGCCGCAGTGTGGCGTCGGGCACGGAAGATTTGGGCACAAAGCCCACCGCGCCCATGGCCAGTGCCTGGCTGACCACAAACTCGTCTTCTGTCGCTGAAAAAATCGCCAGATGCACCTGCGGAAACTCGGCCAGAAAGCGCCGCACGCCTTGCAGGCCTTTGCTGTCTGGCAGGTTCAAATCGAGCAATACGAGGTCGATGGCACGCGTGTCGCGGTAGGTCTGGATGGCGTCGTCCAGGTTGGAGGATTCGATCCAGTTGAACTGCAAGTGGCTGGCGGTGCTGGCTAGCGCCATCAAGCCCAGGCGCATCATGTGATGGTCGTCTACCACCTGTACGGTGTAGGGGCCAGATGCAGCGGCCACGCGCCGCGGGGCGGCCCGGCGCGCAAATTCACCTGCCACACGGGCGTCGATGTCACTCATGACCTCCATTGTGGGGGAATCACCGGGCGGGGCAAGTGACCTAAGTCACCCACTCAGGCGTTTAGGCGCTGAAGTGCTGGCTCGGTGCGCCGTTCGATCTGGCCAATGAACACGCTTATGCTTCGGCCACTTGCAGCACGAGTTTGCCGAAATTCTCACCGTTGAAAAGCTTGAGCAGGGTCTCAGGGAAGGTGTCCAGGCCCTTGACCACGTCTTCCTTGCTATTCATGCGACCGTCTTTGAGATAAGCTGCCATTTCGGCGATGGCCAGGTGATAACGATCAGCGTAGTCAAACACCACCATGCCCTGCATCAGACCGCGGTTCACCAGGAGGCTGAGGTAATTTTTCGGGCCCTGAATCGGTGTTGTGTTGTTGTATTGGCTGATCGCGCCGCAGATGATGATGCGCGCGCCACGGGTGATCTTGGCCAGCGCTTGGTCGAGAATGTCGCCACCGACATTATCGAAATAAATGTCGATGCCTTTGGGGCAATGGGCTTTGAGGCCGTCACGCACGGCGGAGGGTGAGGCTTTGTAGTCGATGCAGGCGTCAAACCCGAGTTCCTTGACGACCCAATCACATTTGGCGGCACCTCCGGCGATGCCCACCACACGGCAACCCTTGATTTTTGCCATCTGGCCGACGGTTTGGCCCACCGCACCGGCGGCGCCTGAGACCACCACGGTTTCACCAGCTTGCGGTTTGCCAATGTCCATCAGGCCGAAATAACCCGTCATGCCGGGCATGCCCAAGACGTTGAGCCACTGGGTTGGCGTGCCGACGCGTAGGTCGATTTTGCTCGCGCCGTTCTTTTTGATTTCGTCGGCGGCCAGCGTCAGGTATTCCTGCGCTCCAAAGCCGGCAGAGACCGAGTCGCCCACGGCAAAAGCCGGGTTGTTCGACGCAATCACGACACCCACGCCACCTGCGCGCATCACCTCGCCAATGCCCACGGGCGGGATATAGCTTTTACCTTCGTTCATCCAGCCGCGCATAGCCGGGTCCAGCGAGATCGCCAGGGTTTTGAGGGTGATGCCGCCTTCGCCCGGCGCAGCGACCGGCTCCGAGGTGAAACTCCAGTTGGCGCGGGTCGGCATGCCCACTGGGCGCGAGGCCAGGCGAACCTGGTGGTTGGTCAGCGTTGATAGTTGGGTGGTGGTCATCTCGGTTTCTCCAAAAAAATTGCAAAGTCGGGTGCAATCTGTGACTATAGGCCTGCCGAATGACAAACATAGTCCCCGAGGAAACAAACATGGTTACCAAAACAACTTCTAAAGCCAAATCCGCCGCCGCAGGATCTGCAACGGGCGCGGAATCCGCATCTTCGGCCCCTGTGGCACTGATCACGGGCGCATCTTCCGGCATCGGCGAGGCGCTGGCGCATTGTTTTGCGGCGGGCGGCCATGACGTGATCCTGGTCGCCCGCAGCGCCGACAAACTCAAGGCGCTGGCGCACTTGCTAGCCACCCGCCACGGCGTCAAAGCCGAGGTGGCAGCGGCGGATTTGACAAAACCCGGCGCGGTGGGCAATTTGGCAGCGGTGTTGAAGCGCAAAGGTGTCGCCATCAACGTGCTGGTCAATTGCGCAGGCGTGTTGGAGCAAGGGGCGTTCACCTCGATGGACGCAGCAGTGCATCAGCAAATCATCGACCTGAACATCAGCGCGTTGACTTCCATGCTCTCGACTTTTGTCCCGGAAATGACCGCCACCGCGCGAAAGCAGGGCCGCCAGGGGCGTATCTTGAATGTGGCCTCCATCGCCGCTTTCCAGCCGATCCCGATGCTGGCGACCTATGCGGCGAGCAAGGCCTTTGTGTTGTCGCTGTCGGAGTCTTTGTCAGAAGAGCTGAAGAACAGCGGCGTGACGGTGACGGCCCTGTGCCCCGGCATCACAGCGACCAACATGCTCAGCATGGCCGCTGACGCTAATGACAAGTTGTCCAAACTTCCGAGTTTCCTCGTCGCGCCCGTGAAAGACGTTGCGCAGGCGGGTTTTGCCGCGACCCTGCGTGGCGACGCGATCTGCGTACCCGGCGCGATCAACCAACTGAGCATGATCAGTTCGCGCGCCACGCCGAAATGGGTGGTTCGGAAAATTGGAGGAATTTTTGGTAGAAATGTGATGTAGATATTTTTGAATAGTAGGTCTCGTATTTATTACATTTATTGCTATATTTATTGATAATAAAAAAGATTAAAATATAATCAAATCAGTAACTAAAATACGAAAGTATTGAGATAAATTTTGACATCCATCTTGCGTAGACGTCATGACACCGCACCACTGTGCAAGACGATTTGTCATTTTGTGGCCACGCCCTGTCCAGTTCCCACTTCCAATTCCCATAACTGCGAAGCGCTGACGAGTGCATTTCATCGCGCTAGAGTTCCGCGCGTGACTGCCCAAACATGCCCGCAAGCCAAACGGCTTCTCAGAGCCGGGTACGATGGAGGGATGAACGCGATTTTGTCCCCCCCCATCGACGCTGCACCCACCAGCAACTTTGCCAGCGACCTGCAGGCCGCTCTGGCTAGCCGCCCCCGCAGCATTGCCCCTAAATATTTTTACGACGCAGAAGGCTCGCGCCTGTTTGATCAAATCTGCGAGTTGCACGAGTATTACCCTACCCGCACCGAGACGGCGCTTTTGACCGAGCGCGCCAGCGAAATTGCCGCGCTGATCGGCCCACAAGCCGATCTGGTCGAATTTGGCGCGGGCTCGTTGACCAAAGTGCGCCTGCTGCTGGACGCCATGGCGGCACCTGCGCGCTACGTGCCGATTGATATTTCCGGGGAGCATCTGGCCGCCAGTGCGCGCGCCTTGAAAGATCACTACCCGAACCTTTTGGTGACCCCTGTCGTGGCCGACTATGGCCAGCCCTTCGAGTTGCCACCTGCACCCTTCGGCGGGCGTGTAATTGCCAATCGTCGAGCCGGGGAAAAAGCCGACGCGCTGGCCAATGCCCAAGGGTGCA
>JANOXL010000236.1:0-9012 GCA_031418395.1 Rhodoferax sp.
GGCCGAGATCACGCCGCGCATGGCGATAGAGCTGGCACGCATTGCCGAGGCTGCCGGTGTGCCGCCCGGCATCATCAGCGTGCTGCCGGGCAAGGGCTCGCTGGTGGGTGATGCCCTGGTGCGCCACCCGCTGGTCAAGCGCATTGCCTTCACGGGCGGCACGTCGGTCGGTTTGGGCATTGCCAAACTGGCGGCTGAAAAATTCATGCCGGTGTCTCTGGAACTCGGTGGCAAATCACCCACCATCATCTGTGCCGATGCTGATCTGGACCATGCCGTGGCCGGTGTGTTGTACGGCATCTTCAGTTCCAGCGGCGAATCTTGCATTGCAGGCTCGCGCGCTTTTGTACATGCCAGCGTGTATGACGAGTTCAAGCGCCGCCTGCTGGCCGGGGCGAAAAGCCTGCGCGTGGGCGACCCGTCGCTTGAGACCACACAAATGGGTCCGCTGGTCAGCAGTGGCCACCGCGCGGGCATTGAACGGTATGTACAAATAGGTCTGGACGAAGGCGGCAAGTTGCTCACCGGCGGCGTCCGCCCTCAAGGGGGTCTTTACGACAAAGGCTACTTCTACCAACCCACCATTTTTGAAGGCCTGGACAACAACGCCCGGATGTGCCGCGAAGAAATCTTTGGCCCGGTGCTGGCCCTGTTGCCCTGGAGCGACGAGGCCGACCTGATCGCGCAATGTAATGACAACGACTACGGCCTGGCCAGCGGCATCTGGACCCGTGACTACAAAACCGCGCTGCGTCTGGGCCGCGCCCTGGACACCGGCACGGTGTGGATCAACACCTACAAGGTGTTTTCGATCAGTACGCCGTTTGGGGGCACCAAACAAAGCGGCATGGGCCGCGAAAAAGGCAAGGCATCCATTGCCGAATACATGACACAGAAGAGTTATTACTGGGGCACGAATGAATCACCCATGCCTTGGGCCGGGATGGAGAAAACGACATGAACACCACGACGGGCCATGAAGGCCAGGGGATTGAAGGCATTGATGCCATCACCTATTCCACCGACGGCACTGCGAAAAACTGGGACGATGCGCGTCGCTTCTTCTCAGACTGGGGTTTGAAGCCCCTGACAGAAGACGCTGCAAGCCAGGTTTGGGAAACACTCAACGGTGCACAGGTGCAGGTGCGCTTGCCCAACGACGCCCGCCTGCCGCCGCCCATGGAAAGCGGCCCGACCCTGCGTGAAGTGGTTTGGGGTGTACGTGACGAAACCACGCTGAAAAACATCGCAAAGACCCTCGCGCAAGATCCCAACGCATCAACTCTGCCAGACGGCGCCGTCACCACGCTGGACCCGCACGGCCTGCGGCTGGTGTTCCAAAAGAGTGGGAAACGCGAGACCGGCATCCAGGGCGCATCGACCAACCCGTATGGCAACACCCAACGGGTAGACATGCCCTCCCCCATTTACGAACGCGCCACTCCGGTAGACATCGGCCATGTCGTGTTGTTCAGCGATCGGGTTCTGGAAGCCGAGGCCTTCTACCAAAAGCTGGGCTTCGTGACGTCAGACAGTTACCCTGGCCGTGGCATCTTCATGCGCTGCTCGGCCGTGGGGGGGCACCACGATCTATTTTTGCTGCAAGTCCCCAACAAACCCGCCGGACTGAACCACATTGCCTTTACCGTGCGCGACATTCATGAAGTGTTTGGCGGCGGTTTGCACATGAGCCGCTGCGGCTGGAAGACACAACTCGGCCCTGGGCGCCACCCGATCTCATCAGCCTACTTCTGGTACTTCGAGAACCCCTGCGGCGGCCTGATCGAATACAACGCCGACGAAGACAAACTCACCGAAAAGTGGCAAGCTCGCGAGTTTGAACCCGGCCCCACCATGTTTGCCGAATGGGCGATTGATGGCGGTCTCGACGGCAACACGCGCCGCCAGCCGAATGTGGCCACGTCGGGTGCATTTTTGTCAGAGAAGAGGGCCAAGTGAAGCGCCGAACCGCAACACAAACCCTGTTGACCATCGGCTGGATGGCCGCTGGCATGTGGGCATCGTCCAGCCAGGCCCAGACCTTGGGCAGCGAGGGTTTTCGCATCGTCGCGCCCTTCCCGCCCGGTGGCCCGATTGACACCCTGTCGCGCATGTTGGCTACCGGCCTCGCTGAACGCTACAAACAAAGCGCCGTGGTGGAAAACCTGCCCGGCGCGGCAGGCAACATTGGTATCGAAAAAGTCAAACGCGCCAAGGCAGATGGCCAAACTCTCCTGGTAATTCCGGCGGGCAACCTCACTATCAACCCGACCTTGATGCCCAACTTCCCGTTCAATATTGAGCGCGACTTTGCGCCCATCACCATGCTGGCCACTGCCCCCAATGTGCTCGTGGCGCACCCTTCGATCAACGTCAAAAATGTGCGCGAGTTGATCGCCTTGGCCAAAGCCAAACCTGGCACCCTGGCCTACGCATCGCCGGGTGTGGGCAGTGGCCTTCATTTGGCTGGTGAGTTGTTCAACAGCCAGGCTGGCGTTGATCTGCTGCATGTGCCTTACAAAGGCACCGGGCCAGCGCTGACGGATGTACTCGGTGGCCAGGTGCCACTGATGTTTTCCAATTTGCCAGCTGTACTGGGCCATATCAAAAGCGGCAAACTTGTGGCGCTGGGCATCACTGACAGTTCACGCAGCGCCACTGCGCCCGACATCCCCACATTGGCTGAGCAGGGTGTCAGCGGTGTGGTCGTGACCTCGTGGTATGGCGTATTGGCCCCCGGTGGCACACCGCCCCACCATGTCGAGCAACTGGCCAAAGACGCCAGCGACATTTTGTCGACCCCCGCCATCCGCGAGCAGCTCAAGGCGCAAGGTTTGACCGAGGTGCTGATGAAACCAGCCGCCTTCGCGACCCACATCCGCAATGAAACCGCCCAGTGGTCACGCATCATCAAAGCCAAAAACATCGTTGCACAGTAACGTTGCCCCCTCGAAGGAGAAACCACCATGAACCCTATCCCCATCCAGGCCCACACAGAGCGGTACCTGCAGCCGCACCAAGCGCGCCAGAGGCCACCCACCAATTACGAAGACCTGCTGGGCGACTCCATCGAACGCGGCTTTGGCTATGGCATGTGGGAGCTTGATGCCTTGGTGGCCTACCTCAACAAAGCCGGGCCGCTGGGCCCCAACGGCCAGCCGTGGACAGCGGCATCGTTTCAATCCGTCATGAAAACACTGGGAGAATGACATGAGCGCTATTTCCGCGCCTATTGCAACTGATGTTGACGCGCTGTTGGAGCGCGGCCTGTACGACCTGTGGTACCCCCTGTGCCCCTCCCACTTCGTCACCGAGCGGCCCACTTCGATACGCCGTCTGGGCTACAAGCTGGCCGTGTGGCGCGATGCCACAGGCGCCGCCCACGCACTTGAAGACCATTGTCCGCACCGTGGCGCCCCATTGTCGATGGGGGTGAACCTGGGGGATCGCCTGGCCTGCCCCTATCACGGTATCGAAGTGCGCTGTGACGGCACGGTGACCAAAGTGCCCGCCAGCCCCGGCTGCACGCTGGAAGGCTCCCGCGCCGCCCGCTCTTTCCACGTAGTGGACGCGGCGGGCGCGTTGTGGCTCTTCAACAGCCGCGACTACGTCACCACGGCGCCACCCCTTCAACTTCCCGAAGAGTTGACCAGCCCCGAGTGGAGCAGCTTCCCCTGTTATGTGGAATGGCGCGGCGACTACCGTTACGTGGCCGATAACGTGATGGACCCGATGCACGGCAGCTTCGTCCACAAACAGTCACATTCGATGAGTGAGGGCGACATCAGCGCCAAGTTCAAACTGCGCAAAACGCCCCACGGCTTCATGTTTGAAAAGGACGGCCAGCGCGACGTGAACTTCGACTGGACCGAGTGGGCCGACACCGACACCCACTGGATGCGCCTGGCGATTCCCTATCCCAAGACCGGCGGCCCTGGCGGCAGTTTCACGGTGATTGGCAGCTACACGCCCATCGTCTCCCCCACCGCGCCTGCCATGTCAGCCGTGTTCTTCTGGCGTTGCCGCAAGGTGGAGGGCTGGCAGCGGGACGTGTGGCGCTTCTTGTACCGCAACCGCCTGGAGGCGCGCCACTGGGTGGTGCTCGAACAAGACCGCGTGATGTTGGAAACCATGGAGCCCGACGCCAATCTGCGCGAGCACCTGTATGAGCACGACGTAGGCCTCTCGCGCCTGCGCAAAGTCATGCAGGCGGCGGCGCAGAAGCAGCTGACGCCACCTGTCACGGCTTGATTCAACCGGTTATGTCGTTTTGACACTAATTAACTTCCATGTTAATTATTGGCGAAAAACCGGTTGAAAACCGCCGATTTACGAAAATTCGAACTCTAGGTCTCGTGAAATAATCATACTTAGCTATTAATACTATAGCATGAGGTAAACATGGATTTTGGAATACGTGGCCGAAAAGCCCTGGTGTGTGGTGCCAGCGCCGGTTTGGGCTTCGCCTGCGCGCGAGCGCTCGTGCAAGAAGGCGTCGATGTCGTCATCGCCGCCCGCACCGAAGGGCCCTTGCAGGAAGCGGCAAAGGCTTTGCAGGCGCTGGGCCAAGGCAGCGTGGCCCTGGTGTCCTGCGACGTGACCACCCCCGAAGGCCGTGCCAAAATTTTCCAGGCGCACCCCATTTTTGACATTGTGGTCACCAATGCCGGCGGCCCACCGCCCGGCGACTTTCGCCAATGGGACCGTGACACCTGGCTACGCGCGCTGGACGCCAATATGCTTACCCCCATCGAGATCATCCGCCAGACGGTAGACGCCATGCTGGCCAAGGGTTTTGGCCGCATCGTCAACATCACGTCGAGCGCCGTCAAGTCCCCCGTGGACGGCCTGGGTCTGAGCACCGGCGCGCGCAGTGGCCTAACCGGTTTTGTAGCGGGCCTGGCACGCACCACGGTCGCCAAAGGCGTCACCATCAACAACCTGCTGCCTGGCACGTTTGATACGCAGCGCCTGGCTGGCAACTTCGCCGCGCAGGCTGCGCGTGAGGGGCTGGACGCCGAAACGATCCGCCAGGCCCGCATCCAGAAACACCCCGCCAAACGGCTCGGCCAACCCAGCGAGTTTGGCGCCGCCTGCGCGTTTTTGTGCAGCGCCCATGCGGGTTACATCAATGGGCAAAACCTGTTGCTGGACGGCGGTTCTTTCAGCGGCACATTCTAGTGACCTGTTTTCAGAGGAAAATCTAGGGTTGACGTCATGTTGCGAATAGTTGTGACACAGCACGCAACTTGACACTATCGAAAAAGCTACCCACCTATGACCGCCACCGAAGCTACTCTGCCCCCCACCGCCCCCAGCCCGGCATCCTCCAGCACCTGGCACGTCAGCATCTTGCCCAGCAACCGCGAGTTTGACGTCAGCCCTGGTGAAGCCATGCTCGCCGCCGGTATCCGCCAGGGCATTGGCCTGCCCTACGGCTGCAAAGATGGTGCCTGCGGCTCCTGCAAATGTAAACTGGTGAGCGGCACTGTCCATCACGGCCCGCACCAGCAAAAAGCCCTGAGCACGCAAGAAGAGGCCGCCGGTTTTGTGTTGACCTGCTGCGGTTTTCCACAAACCGATGTGGTGCTTGAATCGCGCCAGGTCGCACTGGCAGGCGCGTTCCCCATCCGCAAAATGCCCTCACGCGTGTTGCTCGTGGAGAAAAAATCGCACGACGTGATGCTGGTGCGCCTGCAACTGCCGGCCAACGACGCCTTCACCTACCACCCTGGCCAGTACATCGAGTTCATCCTCAAGGGCGACGTGCGGCGCAGTTACTCCATGGGCACGGCGCCCGGCGTGTTGACCAAAGACGACGGCAACGGCGCGCAAGTACCCGCCAACATGATCGAGCTGCACATTCGCCACATGCCCGGCGGCCTGTTCACGGATCAGGTCTTCAGTACGATGAAAGAGAAAGACATCCTGCGCATCGAAGGGCCTTACGGCAGTTTCTATCTGCGTGAAGAGTCCAGCAAACCCATCATCCTGCTGGCTTCGGGCACCGGGTTTTCGCCGATCAAGGCAGTGATCGAACACATGCAGATCAAAGGCGTCACGCGCCCGGCCACCTTGTACTGGGGTGGGCGGCGCCCGGCTGATCTGTATCTGGACGACTGGGTCCAAGCGCAACTCGCCAAGATGCCCAACTTGAGCTACGTGCCGGTTATTTCCAATGCCACGCCTGAAGACGCGTGGACTGGCCGAACCGGCTTTGTACATGCCGCCGTAATGCAAGATTTTCCCGACCTCTCGGGCCACCAGGTCTATGCCTGTGGCGCGCCCGTGGTGATCGACGCGGCACGCGCCGCCTATACCGGCACCTGCGGTTTGCCTGAGGACGAGTTTTATGCCGATTCGTTTTTGACGGCGGCTGACAAACAAGGTGCGTGAACGGGACGCTTGAAATCCGCTTCTCAAGCACCAGGAGTTCTTCGCAAAAACCAGTCCTTCCGGCTGGTTTTTTTTGGCCCCATCATCGCTTCGTTGCACAATCCAAGCACCATGCCAAAATCAAACACACCCAGATACACCGTCCTGTCATTGATGGCCTGCGCCTTGTTCTCAATGGGCACTGCCGCGTATGCACAGGCCTTTCCCACCAAACCGATTCGGTGGATTGTCGTTGCGCCTGCGGGCTCGTCGCTGGACGTGATCGCGCGGTCCATGCAGGACAAACTCAAAGATACCCTGGGCCAGCCCATCATCATTGAGAATCGCCCGCAAGCCGGTGGCACGGTCGGCAGCGGCGAAGTCGCCAAAAGCCCGCCCGATGGTCACACCTGGCTCTTGGGATTCAACGGCCCGGTCGCCTTTGCGCCGCACCTGTACAGCAAGCTTACCTACGACCCGCTGAAAGATCTGGCACCTGTGGTGCTCACCACCTCGCAGCCCAACATCCTGGCGGTCAACGCCAATTTCCCGGCCAATACCACCAAAGAACTGGTCGAGCTGCTGCGCGCCAATCCGGGAAAATACAACTTCGCTTCGGTGGGCAATGGTTCTTCGTCACACCTGTCAATGGAATACATCAAGGCTTTGACCAACACTTTTGCCGTGCATATTCCCTTCAACGGCGGGCCACCGGCGGCGCTCTCCACCGCCAGTGGCGACACCCAGATCCTCGCTACCGTGCCCACGCTCATCATGCCGCAGGTGCGCGCCGGGCGCATGAAGGCGCTGGCCGTCACCGGCAAAACGCGTTACTCACTGACACCCGAGCTGCCCACGCTTTCAGAGAGCGGCGTGAAAGAACTCGCCGGATTTGAAGCCATCGCCTGGAACGGTGTGCTGGTAGCCGGTGGTACGCCGCGCCCCATCGTTGACCGCATCAACGCTGCCGTCAATGCGGCCATGAAAGACCCCGCCACCGTGCAGCGGCTAAAAACCGCTGGGCTCGACACCGTGGGCGGCACACCGGATGAATTCGCCAAACTCATCGCCGACGACTTTGCCAAATGGGGGCCGATCATCAAACGCAGCGGCGCGAAGCTGGATTGATTTCGTTTTCAAAGACCTAGGAATTGATCACCATGAACCTTCAAAGTTTGTCCGTTTTGCTCGCTGAAGCTACTAAATCAATAGCTATTTTTTCAATAATATTGGGCGCAGGCAGCTCTTTTTCTCAAACCGCAGCGACGCAAAGGCCGATCCGCCTGATCGTCCCCTACGCCGCCGGTGGCCCGATTGACGTGACCGCCCGCGTGTTGGCCGAGCGTGTGAAGGACTCACTTGGCACGGTCATCATCGAAAACCGCCCCGGTGCCGGTGGCAACATCGGTGCCGATGTGGTCGCCAAAGCCGCCCCAGACGGATTCACCATCGGCATCGCCGCCACGGCCACCCACGCGGTGAACCCTTGGCTGTACAGCAAGATGCCGTACGACGCTGCCAAAGACTTTGCGCCCATCACGCAAATGCTGCGCGTGCCCAATGTGCTGGTGATGAATGCCGACACTGCCGCTCGCCTGAAGATCAACACGGTGCAAGACTTGGTGAAATACGCCAAAGCCAACCCTGCCAAACTCAACTACGGCAGCGGCGGCAACGGCAGCGCCGGGCACTTGGCGGGTGAAATGTTCAAAGCGCAAGCCGGTGTGTTCGTCGTCCATATCCCCTACAACGGCGGCAATCCGGCGCAGATGGCGCTGCAAAGCGGCCAGGTCGATTTCAATTTCGACAACCTCGCCACCGCCGCGCCCGGCATCAAATCGGGCAAACTCAAGGCGATTGCCGTGACCACCCTGGCGCGCTCCCCCGCCCTACCCGATGTACCAACCGTAGCCGACACACTCAAGGGTTTCGCGATTGACACTTGGTGGGGCCTGGTGGCGCCCGCAGCGACGCCTCGTGAAGTTGTCGTAAAACTCAACCAAGCCTTCGTGGCCGCGTTGCAATCACCCGAAACTAAAACCCGGTTTGCCAGTCTGATGGCCGATCCTGTAGGCAATTCTTCAGAGGACTTCGGCGCGTTCCTAAAGGCTGAGCTGACCAAATATGAGCAGGTGGTCAAGGCCTCCGGGGCGAAAGTCGATTGATCAAACTACCGTACTAAAACTTCTATGAAAACCAAAGCCGCAGTCGCCTGGAAAGCAGGCGCGCCCCTCACCATCGAAACCGTTGACCTCGAAGGCCCGCGCGCGGGTGAAGTGCTGGTGGAGATCAAGGCCACGGGCATTTGCCACACCGACTACTACACGCTCTCAGGCGCCGACCCGGAAGGCCTGTTTCCGGCCATCCTCGGGCACGAAGGCGCGGGCATCGTGGTGGACGTGGGCGCGGGCGTGACGACGCTCAAAAAAGGCGACCACGTCATTCCGCTGTACACACCCGAGTGCCGCAGTTGCAAATTCTGCCTCTCACGTAAAACCAATTTGTGCCAACTCATTCGCGGCACGCAAGGCAAAGGCCTGATGCCGGATGCGACGAGCCGTTTCAGCCTGGACGGCAAGCCGCTTTTGCATTACATGGGCACCTCGACCTTCAGCAATTACACGGTGGTGCCTGAAA
>JANOXL010000237.1:0-6837 GCA_031418395.1 Rhodoferax sp.
CCCAGAATTTGGCGTCGATGACCAGCAACATCGCCGCAACCAGTAGCGCTGAAACACCAATGGCCGCTTTGAGGAAGGACGGGATTTTGAACTTCACCAGCGCAAACAAGGCTCCACCCACCACACAGGCGATCAACACATATTTCATCTCGTTGGTGATCGCCCGCAACATCGAGTATGACGGAGTGAAATACCAAACGGGCGCAATGTGCGCAGGTGTCTTGAGCGGATCCGCCGGAATGAAGTTGTTGTATTCCAGGAAATAACCACCGACTTCAGGCGCAAAAAACACAATCGCCGTGAACGCCATCAGGAACACGCTGACCGCAAAAATGTCATGTACGGTGTAATACGGGTGGAAGGGGATGCCGTCCAGCGGAATGCCGTTTTTGTCTTTGGTCGCCTTGATCTCGACGCCGTCCGGGTTGTTCGAACCCACGTCATGCAAGGCCAACAAATGTGCGGCTACCAGGCCTAGCAGCACCAATGGCACGGCGATCACGTGGAAGGCAAAGAAGCGGTTTAGAGTGGCGTCTCCCACCACGTAGTCGCCCCGAATAAGCAGCGCCAGATCCGGTCCGATGAAAGGGATGGCGGCAAACAGGTTCACGATGACCTGGGCACCCCAGTAGCTCATCTGGCCCCAGGGCAGCAGGTAACCCATGAAGGCCTCGGCCATCAGGCACAGGAAAATTGCGCAACCGAAGACCCACACCAGTTCACGCGGCTTCCTGTAGCTGCCGTAAATCAGGCCACGGAACATATGCAGGTAGACCACCACAAAGAACGCCGAGGCACCCGTCGAGTGCATGTAGCGCACCAACCAGCCCCAAGGCACATCGCGCATGATGTATTCGACCGAGCCAAACGCCAACGCAGCGTCCGGCTTGTAGTGCATGGTGAGGAAAATACCGGTGACGATTTGAATCACCAACACCAAGAGCGAAAGAGAACCAAAGATGTACCAGAAATTGAAGTTTTTCGGAGCGTAATACTCCGACATATGTACTTTGTAGGCGTCAAACGCCGTCGGAAAGCGGTTTTCAAACCAATTGGTGACGTGTTCGGACACCGCCGCGTTGGGGGAAATTTCTTTGAATTCAGCCATGTTTGTGACGTATGAGGTTTTTCAGGCTTTTTTGTCTTCGCCAATGATCAGGCGTGTGTCTGACAGGTACATGTGCGGTGGCACCTCCAGGTTGTCGGGCGCGGGCTTGTTTTTGTAGACGCGACCGGCCATATCGAAGGTCGAACCATGGCAGGGGCACAGGAAACCGCCTGCCCAGTCGGACGCAAAAGTCTGCGTTCCAGTTTGAAACTTGTCTGACGGCGAACAACCCAAGTGGGAGCAAATGCCAACGGTTACAAACACTTCCGGCTTGATGGAGCGTGCTTCATTGCGGGCGTAAGGCGGCGTCAGTTCGTCCGGTTTGCGCAGGGACTTGGGGTCCGCCAATTGGCTATCTACTTTGGCCAGGCTAGCCAGTTGCTCCGGCGTGCGTTTGACGATCCAAACAGGTTTTCCGCGCCATTCCACAGTGATTTTTTCACCGGGTTTCATGGCTGAAATATCGACCTCGACGGCGGCGCCAGCGGCCTTGGCACGTTCGGAGGGTGTGAAACTGCTGACAAACGGTACGGCGACGAAACCTGCACCCACTACGCCCGCACAGCCCGACGCAATCATCCAGGTGCGTTTGCTCGCGTCCATCGGGCCTGTTGGGTTGCTTGCAACCAGGGATTCACTCATGAAATTCCTCAAATAATGTCTCAGCGTACCGATTTGGATCGATTCTTCGCTGGTGTTCTAGGGGTCAACCCGGCATTGTAGCCGAGCGTCAGTCGGTTTTCTCCTCGCAATTGGACACTTGACCGGGTGCGATTTTCGGTAATACTTGGCGTGCTTTCAACCACAACGAGGAGTAATTCAATGGGAATGATGCAGGAATTTAAAGACTTCGCGCTCAAAGGCAATGTCATGGACTTGGCTGTCGGCGTGATTATTGGCGGCGCGTTTGGCAAAATTGTCGACTCCATTGTGGGTGACCTGATCATGCCCATCGTGGGCAAGATCTTCGGCGGACTTAATTTCAGCGAGATGTATGTGGTGTTGGGGCCGCCCGCAAAGGCCGTAGAAGGCGCTGCGAGTTACGCAACTCTGAAAGCCGCCGGCGCCAATCTTTTCGCGTATGGCAACTTCATTACGATTTTGGTCAACTTCGCCATCCTGGCATTCATCATTTTCATGATGGTCAAACAGATGAACAGGATGAAAAAGGAAGCCCCTGCTGCCGCACCTGCTGCGCCACCACCCACGCCTGAAGACGTGTTGCTGCTGCGTCAGATTCGCGATTCGCTGAAAAAATAATTGGCTTTCGCCGTCGTACGGGTGTGCGCGGCGTGACTTGCTGACTCACCCGCTGGCACCCCTTGCAGCGGGTGTTTTCTTGGGCGGCGGTTTTATCCGCCCTGCTTGACCATCGCCTTCGCCACCCGAATCGCTGCGATGAGGCTGGCGGCATCAGCCTTACCCGTTCCCGCGATGTCGAAGGCCGTGCCGTGATCGGGGCTGGTGCGGATCAAGGTTTTGCCGTCCCTGCCGTGCAAGCCCAGGGTGACGTTCACGCCCTGCTCTACCCCGAGGTATTTCACCGGGATCAAGCCCTGGTCGTGGTACATCGCGACCACCACGTCGAATTCACCCGGCTCGATCTCATCTGCTTTGCCTTTTTTGGCTCGGGCGCGCATAAAAACCGTGTCTGGTGCAAACGGCCCATACGCGTCGATGCCGTCCAGGCGGGCTTGCGCAATCGCAGGCGAAATCAGATCAATTTCTTCGCGCCCAAACAGGCCACCCTCACCCGCATGCGGGTTGAGCCCCGCCACGCCGATACGCGGCGGTCGGCCCAGTGGGTAAGACAAAAATGTGTGAGTGGTTCGCAAGGTTTGCAACACATTGTCAAAAGTGACAGCCCGGATTGCATCGAGCAAAGCGAGGTGGATGCTCACCAACACCACGCGCAATTCGTCATTGACCAGCATCATGCGCACCGGCATGTCCGCCACGCTTTTCCCTGCGTGTTCAGCAGCCAGCGCCTGCAGCATTTCGGTGTGGCCCGGAAAACGGGAGTGTGGCAAGCCCGCCGCACTCAGCGCCTCTTTGTGAAGCGGCGCGGTGACCAGCGCTGCAATCTCGCCTCTGAGGGCCGCTTGGGTTGCCCAAACCACTGACTCAGCGGCTATTTGACCTGCCAAACCGCTAATTATCCCAATAGAAACAGGCGATGTTAGCCCCCCTACTTGTAGCACCGGAATGCTGCGTGGTGGCGCTGTCAACGCGTCAGCGGCAGTGTTTAGGCAGCATACCGGTAGTGCGATTTGCCCGAGGCGACGATCGGTCACACAAGCCGCTGCTCGGCGCATCGTGCCAACATCCCCCACTACAAAACAGCCCGCTGCCACGTCAGGCGCATCACGAAACGCTTTGGTGATGATTTCCGGGCCGATCCCGGCCGGGTCGCCCATCGTGATGGCAATGAGTTTATTTAGGGGCGAATCCATCTTTTAACCATGATTGACGGGGCCGGATGAAAGGTGAACCGTTCGCTTTGAGCTTGTCGAAGGAATTCGACAGGATCAACGTGAACGGAACTTGGGACTTCATTGGGCCGAAGGAATAGACTACGCTGGATTGTCAATGTCAATAAATTCATGCGCCAGGCCAAACTGCCGCGCCACATGATCGGCCACGGCGGGCGCGCCGTACCGCTCCGAGGCGTGGTGGCCGCAGGCCAGGTAGGCGACACCGCATTCACGTGCGTAATGCGCCTGCGGCTCGGAGATTTCGCCGGTAATGAACGCATCCGCCCCCGCCGCAATGGCGGATTCAAAAAAACCCTGTGCGCCGCCGGTACACCAGGCGATGGTTTGGATGACTTTGCCAGGCACGTCCACCAGCGCCACCGGGCGATTCAATACCTTTTCCACGTGATTGGCCAGGCTTTGGGCTTTGGCAAAACTTCGGCCATCCGTGCGTTGGCCGATAAAGCCCAAATTCTGGTCGCCAAAGCGGCCAGAGCGACCTGAAACGAAACTCGCGCTGGTTGCGCCGGCATCGCTGTTAGCAGCGTCAAACGCCCGCAGGCCCAAAGTCAGGCCGAGCTGCGCGTTGTTGCCCAGTTCGGCATGGGCATCCAGCGGGAGATGGTAGGCATACAGGTTGATGTCGCGGGCCAAGAGCAAGGCCAGGCGTTGCTTCATCCAGCCCGTAACGCGCCCGTCCTGGCCCCGCCAAAACAGGCCGTGATGGACAAAAATCGCATCCGCTTCAGCGGCAACCGCAGCGTCGATCAGGGCCAGACTGGCCGTCACGCCGGAGACAATTTTGTAGATGCGTGTTTTGCCTTCGACCTGCAAGCCATTGGGGCCGTAGTCTTTGAAGCGTTCGGGTTGCAAGAGTGCGTCGAACGCCTGGGTGAGTGCGGGGCGGGTGACGTGTTGTGTGGCCATGGTGGTGGTGATTGTCACAGAGCGTCAAACCGGGCCGCAAGTGAATCGTGGGGCGTGGGGCGTGCCCTAGCGGTTTTGCCTCAAGACATAAATGCCGCGCTTCAATTCAACGCTTTTTTTGCCGATCAAACTTGCGCCAGTATTGAAACTCATCCTCGTGAATTTCAATGTCCAGCTCGGAAATACGCATTTGCAGGCGCTCCTGCACATCGGCCACGGCCTTGTTGTAGACCAGCGGCCCGAGTTCCTCCAGGAAATACCCCAACAGCGCACCTGCCCCAATATTGCCGATTTTTTCCTCCCTGTTTTCAAGAAAGTAACGCTCGATCGAAGCAATGGCTTCCTTTTTGACGTCTTTGTTCAATTCGACTGTCATGATATTTTGGCTCCAAAACGCTATGCTAATTATAGCTGCATAGGCATATTTTACGAGACCTAATGGCCAATATTGCCAATATATCTGTTATTCAATCCGATTTCGACCCCAATCAACCCCAATATGGGTATGATTGCTCCCGCCTGCCGCAACTCCCAGCGTAGACGCGCCTCACCACTGATTGAACCTTGCAATCGCGCCGTGCGCCCTACAATTTAGGCCATGAAACGACTTTGGCTTTTGTTCTCCCAGACCGCGACGGTGTTGCTGGCTGCCTATTTTGTGGTGGCCACTTTGAAGCCCGACTGGCTGGGCAAAACCAGCGCGCGCACCGGCATGGTCAGTGTGATCGAGGCACCCAGCCTCGCGCCAGGCGGTGGACCCAGCGCCGTGCCTTTTGGCAGTTTCCGCGCGGCGGCACAAAAGGCCTCAGCGGCAGTGGTGAGCATCAACACCAGCAAGACCGCGCGGCGTGACCCGCGTGCCAACGACCCGTGGTTCAAATTCTTTTTTGGTGAGCAAGGCAGCCAGCCTCAAAGCGGCTTGGGTAGCGGCGTGATCGTCAGCACCAGTGGCTACATCCTGACCAACAACCACGTGGTCGAAGGCGCCGATGAAATCGAAGTGGTGCTGAACGACGGACGCACCAGCATCGCAAAAATTATCGGAATTGACCCCGACACCGACCTGGCCGTGCTGAAAATCGACCTGGATCGCTTGCCCGTGATCGTGCTGGGTAATTCGGACAATTTGCAGGTCGGCGACCAGGTGCTGGCCATTGGCAATCCGTTTGGGGTGGGTCAAACAGTCACCAGCGGCATCGTCAGCGCCATGGGGCGCAACCAGTTGGGCATCAATACCTTTGAGAACTTCATCCAGACCGACGCCGCCATCAACCCCGGCAACTCGGGTGGCGCGCTAGTGGATGTGAATGGCAACCTGGCCGGCATCAATACGGCCATCTATTCCCGCTCGGGCGGCAACATGGGCATCGGTTTTGCGATCCCCGTCGCGACGGCGCGGATGGTGATGGACGGCATCGTCAAAGACGGCCAAGTCACGCGCGGCTGGATTGGCGTGGAGCCCAATGAACTCTCGCCTGAGTTGGCCGAGACTTTTGGCATCAAATCGCCGGGTGTAGCGGGCTCTGCACTTAAAGGCGTGATCATCACCGGCGTTTTGCAAAACGGTCCGGCAGCCAATGGTGGCTTGCGCCCCGGCGACGTCATCACCAGCGTGGCGGGCAAACCGATCGCCAGTGTCGCGGAGTTACTCGGCCAGGTAGCCTCCCTTAAACCGGGCACGGCGTCCAAATTCAGCCTGCAGCGGCGCGAAGAAAAACTGGAACTGGACGTGACGCCTGGCGTGCGACCGAAACCGAAGCGCCAGGTCGAACGGTAAAGACCGTCTTTGCCTCAGGGCCTCAGGGTTTGGCAGCCTCAGCCGAGTCCGCTGGGGCTTTTGTGTGTTTGATGAACACGCGGGCCGCGATGATGCCCACTTCATATAGAAACACCATAGGTACCAAAAGCGCAATCATCGAGACTGGATCGGGCGGCGTCACCAACCCTGCCACGGCGGCCGCCCCGACGATGAAGTAAGTGCGAAACGCTTTTAATTGCTCAATCGTCACGATGTTCATACGCGCGAGGATCACCACCACAATCGGCACCTCAAATGCAACGCCGAAGGCGATGAACATGGTGATCACAAAGTCAAGGTAAGCCTCAATATCCGGACTTACTGCCACTGAGGTCGGTGACATTTTCTGGATCGCCGGAAAAGCCTGGCCGAACACAAAAAAGTAACAAAACGCGGCACCCGTGTAAAACAGAATCGTGCTGGCCGCGACCAGGGGCAGCACCAATTTTTTCTCATGCCGGTACAGGCCGGGCGCAACAAAACCCCACACCTGGTAGAGGATCCATGGCAATGTCAGGCCAATGGCCGCC
>JANOXL010000238.1:0-11261 GCA_031418395.1 Rhodoferax sp.
CGAGACCTAGTGCGAATTATTTACCAAAATTCTTTTGTAAATTAATTTATTTTAAGTATCAGCACGGATCCAAGTCATGCCCGCTGGATCAGCTCAATTTTGTAACCATCCGGGTCCGTCACAAAAGCGATCACCGTGGTGCCGCCCTTGACTGGCCCGGCTTCACGGGTCACGTTCCCGCCCGCGGCTTTGATCTTGTCACAGGCGGCGTAGGCATCGGGCACACCTAAAGCGATGTGGCCAAAGGCTGTGCCCATGTCGTAACTTTCAGTGCCCCAGTTGTAGGTGAGTTCAATCTCGGCATGCTCCGGGTTAGGCCCGTAACCGACGAAGGCCAGCGAGTATTTTTGCGACGGGTTCTCGCTGGTGCGGTTGAGCGTCATGCCCAGCACCTGGGTATAAAAATCGATGGAGCGTTGCAAATTGCCGACGCGAAGCATGGTGTGCAAAAGGCGCATGGTGTGGAGTCCTGTCAGGGTGCAAGGATTGAAGGGTAGAGGGATGTACGAGGGCCGAGTCAAAGACGCGTGTGCAGCGATTATGCTTGGGGCCTCCCTCTCGCGCTGAACTTCCCCCACTCCACCATGACTCTGACCGCTGTCCCGCGACGTGCCCTGATCCTGCTCGTCATTCTCACGCTGGTGTGGGGTACCAACTGGCCACTGTTTCCGCTGGCGGTGCGCGAAGTCTCGGTGTGGACTTTTCGCGCTGTCGGATTGGTGATATCAGGCTCGGCGCTGCTCCTGGTGGCGAAACTGCGCGGCCAGTCGCTGGTGATTGAGCGGCGCCATTGGCTGGCGGTGTGCACCGCCACCTTCTTCTATTTGGTCGTGTGGAACATCGCCACGGCGTATGCGGCCGTGTTGCTGCCTTCGGGGCAGGCGGCGGTGCTGGGTTTCACCATGCCTTTGTGGTCCGCCCTGATCTCCTGGCTGGTGCTGGGTGAGCGGCTGAGCCTGCGCCTGGGTGTGGCGCTTGTCCTGTGTGTGGCCTCGGTTTCCTTCCTGATGGTGCCCAGTTTTGCGAGTTACGCCAACGCGCCCTGGGGCATGCTTTTGGGTTTGGGCGCGGGGCTGGGTTGGGCCATTGGCACCTTGATTTTGAAACGCAGTCAAGTCGATGTGCCTGCCTCCGTGCTGACTGGCTGGCAGTTGTTGATCACCGCCGTGCCCACCGTCAGCGGCGCGCTGGTGTTAGGCGACTGGCAATGGTTTATGCCCTCCACGCAAACGATTTTGGTGATCCTCTACATCGCCCTTGTGCCCATGTGTATCGGCAATCTGTGCTGGTTTTCGATTGTGGGCATGTTGCCGGCCAATGTGGCGGGACTGTCATCCATCATGGTGCCCGTCGTGGCGATGATTTCAGGCGCGCTGTTGCATGGGGAGCCGCTGGGCCTGTTGCAATGGTTGGCGATTGTGTGCTGCGTCGGGTCGCTGTCGCTGGCATTACTCAAGCCGTCCGGAAAAACGCAAAAATCGACATAATCAGTTGACGTGTGCAACGTGTGCACCGTGTGCAAATAGCGCGTACCCACAGATTGACCAGCGTGCATCGCACCACTCCCAAGCCCACCCTACAGGATCGCGCATGACGCAAGGCTCCCCACCCGCTTCAGCTTTGGCTCCCAAAACCATCGCCGTCTGGCTCGTACTGCTGGCCGCTGCAGGCACCTTTGGGCTGACCATGGGCACGCGCCAGACTATGGGTTTGTTTCTAAGCTCACTCAATACCTCCACAGGCCTGGGGCTGGCCAGCATCAGCCTGGCCTTCGCCTTCGGGCAGATTTTCTGGGGGCTGACCCAACCCTTCGCCGGGGCCATTGCCGACAAGGCTGGCGTCGGGCGCATCCTGCTGGTCGGCATTGTGATGGTGGCGCTGGGCACCTTCATCACGCCCTTCATGACGACGACAGCGGGTTTGATTTTTGCCATCGGTATTCTGGCGGCGGGCGGTGCGGGCATTGCCGGGCCGGCGGTGTTGATGGCGGCTTGCGCGCGTTTGCTGCCGCCTGCCAAACACGGCATGGCGATGGGTATCGTCAACGCAGGCGGCTCTTTGGGCCAGTTTCTGCTGGCCCCGATTGCGGGTGCGCTTTTGCTGGCCCAAGGCTGGGCCAATGCGATGCAGATCATGGCCGTTTTTGTCGTTCTGGCGCTGCCTGCGGCCTGGATTCTGCGTGGCAATGCCGCGGCCAAAGGCCATCCGGCCGCGCCCGTACTTAAACCGCTGAGTGCAGGCGAGGCGATTTCACAAGCCCTGAAAAATCCGAGCTACCTGCTTTTGGCCGGCGGTTTTTTTGTCTGCGGTTTTCACGTCGCGTTTTTGGGCACGCATTTACCCGGCGTGGTGGCGGCCTGTGGTTTGCCCACGCAGTGGGGCGCCTGGTCACTCGCGGTGTTGGGACTGTTCAATATCATTGGTAGCGTGACGATGGGCTGGGCCACCAGCCGCTGGCGCATGAAGTCACTTTTGTCGCTGGTGTACGCGGCCCGCGCAGTCGGTGTGGTGCTGTTTCTGCTGGCCCCCAAAACCGGCCCAGTGATGCTGGTGTTTGCCGCCTTCATGGGCCTGACTTTTCTGAGCACAGTGCCGCCCACGGCAGGGCTGGTGACCAAATTTTTCGGCACAGCGAATTTGGCCACCTTGTTCGGCTTGGTCATGCTGGTCCACCAAATGGGTGGCTTTCTGGGCGCGTATCTGGGTGGTAAGGTGTTTGATGCCACCGGCAGTTTTGACTGGATCTGGTACATCGATGTGGTGCTGGCGGTGGGTGCAGCACTGATCCACCTGCCGATCAAGGAGGCGCGGGTCGTACAGACTGCGGCGGCTTGACCTTGGGGCCAGGACAGATGATTTCGCCTTGGGCTTCCATGACAGATGAATGCCGCCTTGCGTCAATCTGTCACCTGCCCTAAAGCAAAACATGGACCCCCGCACACGGCTGCTTCTCGAAGCGCCCATCGCGCGCACCATCCTGCGCCTGGGCGCGCCCAACGTGCTGGTGATGCTGTCGCAAGCCGCGGTGGGTTTGATCGAAACCTACTTTGTTGGCCAGCTCGGCACGCCGCAACTGGCCGGCATGGCGCTGGTTTTCCCGTTGATCATGTTCATGCAAATGACGTCCAACGGCGCTATGGGCGGCGGCATAGCGTCGAGCGTCGCGCGGGCGCTGGGCGGTGGCCGGCGCGACGATGCCCATGCGCTGGTGTTGCATGCGGTGTTGATATCACTGGCTTTTGGCCTTTTGTTCACACTCATCATGCTGCTGGGCGGGCGCTGGATATACAGCCTGATGGGCGGCCAAGGTGAAGCGCTGGAAGCGGCTCTGCTGTACTCCAACTGGGTGTTCGCCGGCGCTGCCTTGATCTGGTTTTTCAATGCGCTCTCTGCGCTGATTCGCGGCACAGGCAACATGATGATGCAAGCCGTGGTGATGGTGGGCGGCGCCATTGTGATGGTGCCACTCTCGGCGCTGTTGATCTTTGGGTGGGGGCCCGTGCCGGCGCTGGGCATTGTGGGTGGCGCACTTGCGCTCTTGGGCTACTACGCGGTGGGCAGCCTGGTGTTTGTGTGGTACCTGAGGACGGGCGGCAGTTTGTTGCGATTGAATTGGACTGGCATCCGACTGCGCCATGCTTTGTTCTGGGACATCTTGCGGGTCGGATTGGTCGGCATTTTTTCCACTGCCGCGACGAATCTCGCCATCGGATTTGCCACCGCCATGGTGGGGCGATTTGGCACCGCGGCGATCGCCGGGTATGGCACAGCTTCGCGGCTGGAATATCTGCTCGTGCCGCTGGTGTTTGGCTTTGGCGCGCCATTGGTGGCGATGGTGGGCACTTGCATTGGCGCTGGAAAGCGGGAGCGGGCTTTGAAAGCGACCTGGGTTGGCGCGGCGATGTCATTTGCCATGGCCGAAGGTGTGGGACTGTGGGCGGCGTTTTTCCCCCATGCCTGGCTGGGTCTATTTGACAGTGACCCGGCCATGCTGGCCGCTGGCGCGCATTACTTGCGCATCGTGGGCCCCGCTTACGGATTCTTTGGCCTGGGTATCGTGTTGTATTTTGCCTCGCAAGGCGCGGGCAAGCTGTTGTGGCCGGTCATTGGCAACATCGTGCGTTTGGCCGTGGCACTTGCGGGCGGCTGGCTCGCCATCCATTTTTGGAACTCGTTGACCGGCGTGTTTGTCGCGCAGGCCGTAGCACTGGTGATCTATGGCGCTTTGAATGGCTGGGCGGTGTGGGCCGGCGCCTGGTTTGGGCCGGTTCGCTGGCGGGCACCCTACAGGAGCGTGAAAACATGATGGAAAAACTTTTACCAGAAGGTATCCGCTCGCGCCAAGTGGCGGGCGTGAATGGCCTGGACATGCATATTCTGGAGGCCGGATTTGAGCAGCTTTCTAGGTCTTCATTCAAGGGCCGTTTGCTGCTGTTGCACGGCTTCCCCGAGCTGGCTTTCAGTTGGCGCAAGCTGATGCTGCCGTTGGCCCAAGCCGGTTATCACGTGGTCGCACCGGACCAGCGCGGCTATGGCCGCACGACCGGCTGGGATGATCGTTACGATGGCGACGTGGCGGCGTCGCGTCCGCTGAATCTGGTTCACGATGCGTTGGCACTCCTGGCCGGGCTGGGGTGGCGCGATGTGAACGCGGTGATCGGACATGACTTTGGTTCGCCCGTGGCGGCCTGGTGTGCCCTGGTGCGGCCGGACGTGTTTCGTGCGGTGGTGATGATGAGTGCGCCGTTTGGTGGGCCGCCGGTGATCACAACCGCCGGCGCCGCCGCTGCCTTGACGACATCGCCCGTCAACCCGTGGGGCCCCGCCCTGCACGCAGACCTTGCCCGCCTGCCGCGCCCGCGCAAACATTACCAGTGGTATTACTCGACCCCTGAGGCCGATGACAACATGCGTCACGCGCCTCAAGGCCTGCATGATTTCCTGCGCGCTTATTACCACCACAAAAGCGCCGATTGGCCGGGCAACCTGCCGTTCAAACTGGCGAACGCCAGTGCCGCCGAGCTGGCCAAAATGCCGACCTATTACCTGATGGACTTGCAGCCCGGCATGGCTGAAACCGTGGCGCCCGAAATGCCCACGTCGGCCCAAGTTGCACAATGCACGTGGCTAACCGACGAACAGCTGGCCGTGTACAGCACCGAGTACGCGCGCACCGGTTTTCAGGGCGCGCTGAACTGGTACCGCTGCGGTATTGACGACGCGATGACCGCTGAGTTGAAGGTGTTTTCAGGCCGCACCATTGATGTGCCGGCGATGTTCGTGGCAGGCAAAAGTGACTGGGGAATTTTTCTAAAACCCGGGGCGCTTGAAGCCATGCAGTCACGTGTATGTACCCAATTCAAGGGCACGCATTTGGTTGAAGGTGCCGGCCATTGGGTGCAACAGGAGCAGCCACTGGCGGTGAATGCCTGCTTGCTGAAATTTTTGGAAGAATTGAGTGCTATATAAATAGTAGCATACTATTCTATATATCCGAGACCTACAACGTTAAAAATCTCTAAAACGCCGGGGAGTCGCTTAATCGTACCCAAAATAGGTATGATTGAGGCGGCATCTCGAAACCTTCGGCCGCCCAAGCCCGTGCTAATGCGGGCCGCGAGCGGTTAAGCAGAGATTCCGTGGGATACCGGCAGCGACGCCTAGTCCCGCTTCGGAATCAACAAGCCGCGTTGTACCGCAGGCCGCAGGAGAAAAGCCTCATACACCCGCTTGACCTGGGTGAATTTGTCAAACTCCACCAATTCGCCCGCCACATAAAACCCGACCAGGCTGCGTATCCACGGAAACACCGCCATGTCGGCAATTGAATACCCGTTGCCCATGATCCATTTGCGGTTTTCCAGGCGTTTGTCCAACACACCCAGAAGGCGTTTGGCTTCCGCCACGTAACGGTCGCGCGGGCGTTTGTCTTCATATTCCTTGCCGGCAAACTTGTGGAAAAAACCGAGTTGACCAAACATCGGGCCGATGCCTCCCATTTGAAACATGATCCATTGCAGCGTTTCGTAGCGGCCAGCGTCATCCTTGGGCATGAAGCGCCCGGTCTTGCCTGCCAGGTAAATCAAAATTGCGCCCGATTCAAACAGCGCCAGCGGTTTGCCGCCGGGGCCGTTGGGGTCCAGGATGGCGGGGATCTTGTTGTTGGCGCTCAGGGAGATGAACTCGGGCGACATCTGGTCGTTTTTTTCGAAACTCACCATATGCGGCTCATAGGGCAAGCCACACTCTTCGAGCATGATCGAAATCTTCACGCCATTGGGCGTCGGCAGCGAATACAGCTGCAAACGCTCAGGGTGCAGCGCGGGCCACTTTTGGGTGATCGGAAATTGGGAGAGTTTGGCCATAGGTTGTCCTATCAAAGTTTGAAAAAATTTGCCACAAAAAGAGAAGCGTCCTGCGCCACGCTGACCGCACTTTTTCCGGGCTTGTACAAGCTCGATCCGAGGCCAAACCCGGCGGCGCCTGCCGCCTGCCACGGGGCCATGTTATTGGCAGTGATACCGCCCACTGGCAAAAGCCGCGTGTCTGGCGGCAAGACCGCCAGCAGCGCTTTCAGTGCGGCGGGTGACGCCAGTTCAGCGGGAAAAAATTTGAGCGCGTGGGCGCCTGCATCAAGTGCGGCAAACGCCTCGGTCGGCGTCCATATGCCGGGCAGACTGATCAGGCCCAGGCGTCGGGTTTCACGCACCACCTCCGCGTTGAAATTGGGGGAGACAATGACTTGGCCACCCGCCGCGTGGACATCACGCACTTGCGCCACCGTCAGCACCGTGCCGGCGCCCACCACCGCGTGGGGGAATTCGCGCCGCAGGATGGCCAGGCTGTCCAGGGGTTGCGGCGAATTGAGCGGAACTTCAAGTAGCTGAAACCCGGCCTGCGTCAAAGCCTGGCCGATCGCCTGCGCTTCAGGAGGTGTCAAACCCCGCAGAATGGCAACCAAGGGCAATTGAGCCAAAGCGGCATCAAACTTGGACAGCGCGAAAGACGCAGCGTTGCTGATGGGGGGCAGGTTGACCGGCATGGAAAGCATTGTCACCCGCTTGTCACCTGGCCTGGGCCTGCAAGGGCTTTGGACAAGGCATGCAGCCCCGCCCATGTCGCTTCTGACCCCAGGACCTGGCTTTGAACGCCACAAGCCGTCAGCGCCAGGGCGTATCGCGCGGTGAGTGCCTCTGAGCCGATCAACACGAGCTTGCTTCCCACCTGCAGGCTTTGATCCCGAAGTTCTTCACCAATGACCAGGCCGGAGAGGTAGCTGGCCAATGCCGGTGGGGCCATGCGTTCAAACAAGCTCAAGGTGCGGGTACTGAAGGCGTTGTGCAGCAGACCCTGGCCGCGTCGTGCCCTCTCGATACCCTGCAAAAAGGTGCTTTCGTCCAGCGCGGCCTTGGGGTCAATGGAGCGGGCCAGGATGGAATGTTGGCTCAAAAGCGCAAACACCTCACCGGTCATATAGGTTGCGAAACGCTCAACGCGCCCTTGCACAACTTGCACCCACTTGCTGTGTGTACCCGGCAACACAAAGCTACCTTCAGTTTGGCCGGTGAGGTGAACCGCACCGAAGATTTGTACCTCTTCACCCCGCATCACATCCGGCAGATGCGCGATCTCACAATGCAAACCCGGCACGATAGCGATGCGCCCCGGCTCGACCCAGGTCAACTGGTTCGTGAGTTCGTCGAAGCCAGCCGGGCAGGGGCAATAGGCCGCTTCGACCCAGCCCTGTTTGCTGCCGGCCATGCCAGAAATCAGGGTGAGCGCGCCGGTGTTTTTCAGCCAGTCGCCAAAATTCTCTTGAAAGACGGTGGCGAATTGACCTGGCGCGACGGACAAAATGCCTTGCGCTGACATGCGCTCTTCGAGCACATTGCCGTTGTGGTCCAGGCGCGCACCACGCAGCGCTGACGTGCCCCAGTCCACGGCGATCAAACGGGTCTGACCGGTTTTCATGGCGCTTGATTGTGTGGGCATCCAACGCGACTGCAAATTCAACGCCGGGGGTTCAATTGCGCGGGCTCGCGCGCAAGGTCGCCTGAACATTCGCCCGCACCTGCGCCGCCGTGGGCAAGGGTGCCACGGCTCCGAAACCTTGAACCGCGAGCGCTGCCGCCGCGTTGGCATAAGCTGCAGCCTCAAACAGGTCCTCTCCGGCGGCGACACGAGCCAGAAAATTGCCGCAGAAACAATCACCAGCGCCGGTGGCGTCCACCAACTTGACGGCGTGCCCGGCGATGTGCCTGCGTTTTTGGCCGTCGCTTACCAAAGCGCCCTCGGGGCCGAGTTTGAGGGCGACAGCTTTCGCGCCCTGGGCATGGCTCCAGTCAATGAGGGCGTCCGCGTCAGAGAGGCCGGTCAAGGCCACAAGGTCGTCCAGGCTGGGCAGAAAAATGTCACACAGGCTGACGGCTTGGGTAATGCAGGCTTTGGCACGTGCCAGGGGCCAAAGCCTCAAGCGCAAGTTGACATCAAAAGACACTTGTGTGCCAGCGGACTGCGCCAGCGCCATCGCGGCAAAAGCGGTGTCGCAGGCCTCTGGGGAAATGGCCAAACTGATGCCGGACAGATGCAGGATTTTGGACTGCTCAATTATTTTGTCAGCGCCGTCGCGCAGCCAGTGGGGCGTCATGCGGCTGGCCGCTGAACCGGCTCTCAAATAGCTGAAGTCGTGGCCTTCCACACCGTTTGCGCGATGGGTGACGAAATAGATGCCGGTGGGGGCATTGGCATCGCGGGTGACGGTGGACGTGGCAACACCTTCGCGTTGCCACAGGTCCAACAGCGCATCGCCAAAACTATCAGTACCCAATCGCGTGAGGTAAGCGGTGCGCGCGCCCGCGCGGGCTGCCGCGATGGTGGCGTTACTCGTGTCGCCGCCAAAACCTTGCAGATAGTGGGGCTGGCCCGGCGTCGTCTGGTTGAACTCCAGCATGGCCTCACCCAAGCCGGTGACGTCAAATTTTTTTGCCATGGCTCAGGGGGCAATCAGCAAATGCTCAGTGCATGCCAGGGTTGCTGCATCAAGGTTTGGATCAATCGCAACGCGAATGTTTGCGTCAATGGTTATCTCGGGGTACGGCACTGCCGCGCATACCCACCAAAAAATCAAGATCGGCACCTTGGTCAGCCTGCAACACGTGATCAACGTAGAGCTTCCAATAGCCCGAGCCCATGGGGGGTGGTGGCTGCTGCCACTTCGACAGACGTGCGGCCAGCTCTTCGTCGCTGATATGCAAATGCAGTTTGCGATTCGGCACATCCAGCTCCACGATGTCACCGCTTTGCACGATGGCCAGTGGCCCACCGGCTGAGGCTTCTGGCGCAGTGTGCAGCACAACCGTGCCATAGGCCGTGCCGCTCATCCGGGCGTCGCTGATTCGCACCATGTCGGTGATACCTTTGCGCAGTACTTTGGGCGGCAGCGGCATATTGCCCACCTCGGCCATGCCGGGGTAACCTTTGGGGCCGCAATTTTTGAGCACCAACACGCAGTGCTCGTCGACGTCGAGGCTTTCGTCGTTGATGCGATGGTCAAAGTCTTCTTTGTTCTCAAACACGACGGCGCGGCCCTTGTGAACCATCAGCGAAGCTGTCGCCGCACTGGGCTTGATGACCGCGCCACGCGGCGCCAGGTTGCCACGCAAGACGGCAATACCAGCGTTGGCTTTAAAGGGCGCGTCGAACTTCTTGATAACGCGCGGGTCGTAGTTCTGCGCGCCAGCGATGTTGTCGGCGACAGACTTGCCGCTGGCGGTGATGATGTTTTTGTGCAGCAGATGCTCGATTTCTTTCATCACCACCGGCAGGCCGCCCGCATAACAAAAGTCTTCCATCAGGTGTTCGCCCGAGGGCTGCAGATTGACCAGGCAAGGCAACTCACTGGCCAGGCGGTCAAAGTCGTCGATAGTGAGCGTAAGCCCCAAGCGCCCCGCAATGGCGATGAGGTGGATCACTGCGTTTGTCGAGCCGCCAATCGCCGCCAGCGTTTTGATGGCGTTCTCAAAGGCTTCGCGGGTCAGGATTTTGGAGATTTTCTGATCGGTGTGAACCATGTCCACAATGCGCCTGCCCGCGTTGCGTGCCAACACGTTGCGCCTGCCGTCCACCGCCGGGTAAGCCGCGTTGCCGGGCAGGCCAATACCCAGCGCCTCGACCATGCTGGCCATGGTGCTGGCGGTGCCCATCGTCATGCAATGGCCATGGCTGCGGTGCATGCAGCTCTCGGCTTCAAAGAAATCAGCCAGCTTGAGAGTGCCCGCGCGCACCTGTTCACTCATGCTCCACACGCCAGTGCCGCTGCCCAGCTCCTGGCCGCGCCACTTGCCGTTGAGCATGGGGCCACCGCTGACGCCGATGGTCGGCAAGTCAACGCTGGAGGCGCCCATCAAGAGCGCGGGCGTGGTTTTGTCACAGCCCATGAGCAGCACCACGCCATCCACCGGATTGCCACGGATCGACTCCTCCACGTCCATCGAGGCCAGGTTACGGTACAACATGGCGGTGGGGCGCATCAAGGTCTCACCCAGCGACATGACCGGGAATTCCTGCGGAAAACCGCCCGCTTCATAAACGCCAATCTTGACCTGCTCGGCCAATGTGCGGAAATGCGAGTTACAGGGCGTCAATTCGCTAAAGGTGTTGCAGATTCCGATGACTGGGCGGCCGTCAAATTGGTCATGCGGCACGCCTTTGCCTTTGACCCAGCTTCGGTAGGCGAATCCGTCACGGTCTTGGCGACCAAACCACTGTTGGCTGCGCAGTTCAGACGGTTGCTTTTTCGGCTTGCTGGAGGAGTCGGATGTTGGCATAGGGAAAGTCCTTAATTGTTAAACGTATTATCGTCATACCATTGGACTTATGGTGTAAGTGAAAACCATGAAAGCACTCCTGAAAATTCAGGTTTTCGGGATGATGTGCCATTCGCACGGAGCGCAGCAGCCGTAATGCACTTGCGTGCATGAGGATTGCGAGCACCGCGCAACGACGCGATTCGCCCGAAAAATTAAATTTACAGGTTTGCTTTTGATTAAAAACGTCCACGGCAATACAGTTGACCATATCGGCGAAGCTATCGTATCGGGTAGCTATGGTGTGGGCACGTCATTGCCGCCTGAGCCCGTGCTGTGCCAGGAGTTGGGCGTCAGCCGCACGGTGGTGCGTGAGTCGATCAAATCGCTGATCGCCAAGGGGCTGATTACCACTGGCCCAAAAGTCGGTACGCGCGTGCTGGCGCAGCAGCACTG
>JANOXL010000239.1:0-17564 GCA_031418395.1 Rhodoferax sp.
GCACCATCCAGGCGATGGCGGCCGCATAGATCGGCCCCAAATACAGCACCACGCTGGCCCGGGCAGCGCCCAGTTCCCGCTGTATGACTGAAAACGCCAAATAGGCGCCATAACCCGGAAACAGCGCCGCCGCCAGCGAAAGGCCAAAACCAGGCCACGTCAGCAAGGGCAGAGGATTCACTGCGGCTTCGTAGACGGTGAACGGCAACATCACTAACACACCCGCCAGCGCGATGATCGCCAGGCGAGCACTGGCACTCAAGGGCGAGTGCCACTTCTTGAGCAACAAGGAATAAACGGACCAAGCCGTCACCGCCGCCATGATCCAGGCGTCGCCCACCACGAGCTGAACACTCAGCAAATCGCGCCACTGGCCTTTGAAAATCACGTGCAACACGCCCAAAAGCGCGATGACCACGCCCACAACCTGCAGCGGCGTCACCCGCTCCTTAAGCCAAAGTGCCGACGCCGCCACGACCAGCACGGGGGAAATACTGTATAAAAGCGCAATATTCACCGCCACGGTCGTCTGCCCACCGATGTAAACCCAGGCGCCACAAATCCACATGCCCAAAGCGCCCAAGACCAGGTAGTGCTGCCAATCCCGCAAAATCTCTGCGCGCGCCCGCCAAATCTCCCCCCAATAGCCCAAACTGAATAAAAACCCCGCCATCAGCCAGCGAAATGACGCCAGCGCGTGGGGTTCAATCACCCCCGGCGCGCTGCGGGCGACCAAATAGTTGATGGCCCAAAAGGCAGGGGTGATGAAAATCAGGGCGATGGCGAGGCGGTGGCGGGATTGGCGTTGGCCAGAGATAGATGACATGGCGCAATGATAGAAAACAAACGCGCAATAAAAAACGGCAGCCTAAGCTGCCGTTTTGCTGAAACCTGAAACTTGTTGAGAGTTTAGGCCGCGGCTTGGGACTTGCGGCGGCGAATCACAGCCAAACCAGCGAGGCTCAAACCAACCAGGGCCAAGGCACCTGGCTCAGGGATGGCGCTGACGCGCACTTCGGTCACGATCTGGCAGTCATTCGTCTCACCGCAGAAGACGTTTACAAACGGATCCATCGGATTGAGGTCCAAAATAATGGCATTGGAAACAGCGCGGAAGCGGAACTGAAGCAGGTAGTCTTGACCACCGACGGTGAACACCGAGTCACCATCCAGCGGAGCGGTGGTGTACAGGTCGTCACAAGTAGTACCAAGTGGGTTGGGCGTCTGCAGGCAACCAGATGGATTAACGTTGGTCGTTTCCAGGAAGAACAAGGGGCTTGTGCCGTTGATGTTCGCCAAGATCGGGGCGGTGAAGTGGAAACCACCGTACACAGGCGTGCTATTCATGTAGCCAACCGTAGAGTTAGCGACTTGGGTAAGCTGAATCACCCGGTTGATGTGCGTGAAGGTGTCGATCAAGGCCCATCCACCGTTGGTAATGACGTTACCTGCATTGTGGACAACATTCAAGCTGCTTTGCTCCGCCAATGGGTTCGAACCAGGCTGAACAGAAGGCGTACCCCAAGCCACGCTCAAATGGGTTTGCTGACCGTCAAGGAAACCGCCAACCGCTGCCGAGCCACCCACTGGAACCACAACGTTGTTGGTACCAAACGTCAAGTTACATTGAGCGTTGGTGATAGGGTTACCAGCACCATTCACGCAGCTGGATGCGATAGGGAAAACTGGGAACGGGCTATTGATAAAGCCACCGTCCGAGAAATAAGAGAACGAAGGGATAATGGCCGCCTGAGCCGAAGCAGCGAGGGCAGTGAATGCCAGCGCAGAAGCAATTTTGAGTAATTTCATGACCGAACTCCTTGAAAAGTGGATGAGCAAAGAGCCCATGCAATGATATAAGCAATATCAATGCCAGAGTTTCAATCTCTTTATTTATCAATCACTTAGATATTGCGGAGCAGAACATTTAAACGGGTCTGTAAAATTTTCCGACAGGCAGGTGCAACTTAGTTGGCTAGTGCCATTGGGAACCGGTGACTCGCCCCCTAAACCTCGCGAGCTTGAGTCTTCAAGCCACTGCTACACAGCACCACCGCAGTTGGTGGCTGTTCAGTTCTATACTTTGCCGTCTGGCAACCCCATCGAAAAATTACCCTGAAGGCCCGCACCATGTCGTCTGTACCCGTCTTTGACTACGAACGCGCCTTCTCCCGCAATATTGGTTGGGTGACGAAGCCAGAGCAGGCCAAACTGCGCAAAGCGCGCATAGCCATTGCGGGCATGGGGGGGGTAGGAGGCGCCCATCTGCGCACCTTGGCGCGTTTGGGGCTTTCCAAATTCAACATTTCAGATTTCGATGATTTCGATGTGCATAACCTCAACCGTCAGGCGGGGGCCTTTGTCTCGACATTGGGCAAGTCCAAGCTGGAATCGATGGCGCTGCTCGCGTTGGACATCAACCCTGAAATAGAGCTGCGGAAGTTCCCAAAGGGCGTACTTCCAGAAAATGTGGACGACTTCTTGAAAGATGTCGATATTTATGTCGATGGCCTGGATTTTTTCGCCCTGCCCGCGCGGCGCATGGTGTTTGCCAAATGCCGGGAAAAGGGCATTCCCGTGCTCACCGCCGCACCTTTGGGTATCGGCACGGCGTTTCTGTATTTTTCACCTACGGGGATGAGTGCAGAGGACTACTTCAAATGGGAGGGTCATGAGGTCAATGAACAATACGCCCGATTTATTGCCGGATTGTCGCCGGCGATGCTGAATCGCGACTATTTGGTGGCGCCGGAGTCGGTGAGTTTTAAAGAAAAACGGGGTCCGTCAACCATTATGGCGTGTGACCTCTGCGCGGGTGTGATGGGCGCCTCGGTCTTTAAAGTGTTGCTCGGTCGTGGGGAAATGAAGGCAGCGCCCTGGGGCATGCATTTTGATGCCTACCACCAAAAGCTAAAATTTACTTGGCGCCCTTGGGGTAATTCCAATCCCTTGCAATGGGCAATGCTCAAATTCATTCGACCTGTCCTTGGCATGAAATAAGCGGCCGGTTGAGCATGGCAAAATCGCCGCATGAAAATATTGTTGACTGGAGCGGCGGGCTTCATTGGTATGACCACCGCATTGCGCTTGCTGGCACGCGGCGATCAGGTTGTCGGACTAGATAACCTGAATGACTACTACCCTGTTTCGCTAAAAGAAGACCGCTTAAAACGGCTGACACCGCACAACAATTTCAAATTTGTGAAGCTCGATGTGGCAGACCGCGTCAGTGTGGCCGCACTTTTTGAAGCAGAAAGGTTTGATCGAGTCATTCACCTGGCGGCGCAAGCGGGCGTGCGTTATTCGCTTCAAAACCCGCACGCCTACATTGACAGCAATATTGTCGGTTTTACGAACATCCTGGAAGGTTGTCGCCACACTGGGGTGAAACACTTGGTGTATGCGTCCAGTTCCAGCGTGTACGGTGGTAACACCAAAATGCCTTTTTCTGAGCATGACAGCGTGGATCACCCTATCAGCCTGTATGCAGCAAGCAAGAAGGCCAATGAGTTGATGGCCCACACCTACAGCCATCTTTTCAATTTACCCACGACTGGACTGCGATTTTTCACGGTTTATGGGCCTTGGGGACGGCCAGACATGGCGCTATTTTTGTTTACCCGCGCCATTCTCGAAGGACGACCGATTGATGTGTTCAACCATGGCAACATGCAGCGCGATTTCACCTATGTAGACGATATCGTGGAGGGTGTAATTCGCGTGCTTGATCGAATTGCAGAGCCAAATCCTGACTACAACTCAAGTACGGCCGATCCAGCCACTAGCAATGCGCCGTACCGAATTTTCAATATTGGCAACAACAATCCGGTGCAACTGCTTGATTTTATTGCGTGTATTGAAAAGGCCGTGGGCTGCCAGGCGGTTAAAAACTTGCTGCCCTTGCAGGATGGCGACGTGCCCGCCACGTACGCCAACACCGACGCGCTAAATGCTTGGGTTGGCTTTGTGCCCGGCACGCCGATAGAGTCGGGCGTAGAGCGCTTTGTAAAGTGGTACCGAAACTACTACAGCCAATAGCTGCTTATTCAAGTTTCTGGCAGTGGTGGCGTTAGCAGGACCTGAAGGAACAAGTTGTAAAGACTTACCGACGCTCAAGCGCGGCCCCATCGACCAGCTTGTTCAGGATCTGTTGAGCGCCGATTTCGCATAAGTCCAGCACGCGCTCAAACCCAGCGGTATTTCCGTAATACGGATCGGGAACATCGGCTTGCTGGTAGGGACTGCCGACAGGCGCCCCGAAGTCTAAATATAAATGTAACTTTTCTGTGGCCCTGTCTGCCTCACTGGGAGGCAAAGCCCGTTTAAGTTCGCTGAGATTATTGGCGTCCATTGCAAAGATCAGGTCAAACTTGGAAAAATCCCCCGCGCTCACTTTTCGGGAGCGGATACGCCCAAGGTCGTAGCCTCGACGCAACAGTGCTGCTTCGGCACGCGGATCCGGTCGCTCCCCCAATGCGCCCGCATGGGTGCCGGCCGAATCGACGCTAAAAAGGGATTGCTTACCCGACCGTGCAACCAAGGTTCGCAAAACGACCAAAGCCATAGGTGAGCGACAAATGTTGCCCATACAGACAACAAGAAGTTTTTTCATAGGGGTGGATTCTAGGTTTTTGGCAAGTTGCGTTCGGGGCTGGCAATTTCAGTAAAGTGGGCGCAAAGGCAAGTGTTGCATTAGTTCTCACTTGCCGCATCAATTGACGAAACGTCGTGAATTGCTATTAGTTTTACGATCAAATGCGTTATATTCACAGCGGGTCACCTGATCACTGGGCGCAGTCGCCTAAAAAATGGATGTTGTCATGAGAACTATTTATATGCAGGCTGGTTTTTTTGTGCGGTGGGGGCTGTTAGCGGTGCTTTCGTCATTGCTTGTTGCGTGCGCTCAGGGGCCGGTCTACCCGCCTGCGCCTCGCGCTGCCGGCAATGAAGCTTATAACTACATTGTGGGTCCCGGCGATTCGCTCAACATCATCGTATGGCGCAACCCTGAGCTTTCAATGTCAGTCCCTGTGCGTCCGGACGGCAAAATGACAACGCCTTTGGTCGACGAACTGTTGGTTCAGGGCAAGACTTCAGTGGAAATTGCGCGCGACGTTGAAAAGGCTTTGTCCAAGTATGTTCGCGATCCGGTTGTTACGGTAATCGTTACGGGCTTCATTGGCCCCTACAGTGAACAGATTCGAGTCGTTGGTGAAGCAGCCAAGCCGCAGTTTTTGCCGTACAAGCAAAAAATGACATTGCTCGACGTGATGATTGCAGTGGGTGGTCTGACGGATTTTGCTGACGGTAACGCAGCCACTATTTTCAGGGCATCTGAAGGCGATAAACGTTATGCGGTGCGAATTAAGGATCTGATCAAGCGTGGTGACATTTCAGCCAACGTAGAAATGAAGCCTGGGGATGTGCTGATCATTCCACAGGGTTGGTTCTAATTGGAGCCACATCGTCAAATCCAAGCAGTCAAGCGTGCTACGCCTTAGCTTTGCCAGGCTATGTTGTTTTGTCAATATTCCGCTTACGTTGAAGTGAATTCCGCTCATGGATGAGTTGCTAAGTCAATTGTCTACCATTTCCCGTGGTGTTTGGAAACACCGGTGGCCGGGCTTGCTTGTCGCGTGGGTGGTGGGTGCGATTGGCGCTGCAGTAATTCTGTGGGTTCCTGATAAATTTGAGGCCAGTGCCCGAATTTACGTGGATACCCAGTCGATATTGAAGCCGTTAATGGCCGGCCTGGCGGTCCAGCCCAACGTGGATCAGCAGGTTGCGATGCTAAGCCGTACGTTGATCAGTCGTCCAAACGTTGAAAAGTTGGTGCGGATGGCGGACCTTGATTTGGGCGAAAAAACCAAGGAAGGTCGGGATGCTTTGATCGAGCGGGTGACCAAAGCCATCCAAATCAAGAATGTCGGGCGAGATAACCTCTACACCATGAGTTATCGCGACTCCGTGCCTGACAAAGCCAAACGTGTGGTGCAGTCGCTGGTCTCCATTTTTGTTGAGTCCAGTTTGGGAGACACCCGCAAAGACTCCGATGTCGCAAAGAAATTCATCGACGAACAAATTAAAACGTATGTTGTCAAACTCGAAGAAGCGGAAGCCCGTCTTAAAGAGTTCAAGTTGAGAAATATTGAAACCCAGACGGCTGGCGGCAAAGATATGTCGGTGCGGATCGGCGATGTAACCAATCAATTGAATCAGGCCAGGTTGGAGTTGCGTGAGGCAGAAAATGCCAGGGACGCGGCCAAAAAGCAATTGGATTCTGAAAAATCACAATCTAGCAATCTCTCGACTCGAATCTTGTTGCAGGAATCTGCCACCACTGTCGCAACTCCGGAAATTGATGCACGTATCAACGCGCAAAAGTCGAATATTGACAACCTTTTGCAACGGTTCACTGATAGCCACCCAGATGTAATCAATGCGCGTAAATTGGTCAAAGACTTGGAAGACCAGAAGCGTAAAGAGGTGGCTGAATTGCGCAAATTGGCGATGGCCGTGCCTGCGACACCACCTGGTGCAAGCCTTGCCGCGCAGGAGCTTGGAAGGATGTTGGCGACCTCTGAAGTTCAAGTAGCATCGCTTCGTGCACGAGTTGGTGAGTACGAGGGTCGCTTGAAGCGAGCGCGAGAGCTTATGAAAACGGCGCCGCAAATAGAAGCTGAGTTTTCGCAACTGAATCGCGATTACGCAATCAATAAAAAGAACTACGAAGACTTGGTGTCTCGCCGGGAATCAGCGGCCCTCTCGGGTGATTTGGAAGGCGCCTCAGGTATTGCAGATTTTCGTTTGATCGATCCACCGCGGGTTGCGCCGCAACCGGTCGCTCCAAATAGGCTGCTTCTGATGCCTGCGGCTTTGCTTGCGGCAATCATTGCGGGATTTGTAACGGCTTTTATCGCCAGTCAAATGCGCGCAGTGATTTTTGATGCCCGTGGGCTACGTGAACTCGCCGGGTTGCCTTTATTGGGGGTCGTCACCTTGGTTGTGAATGATTCGGTTAAATCCCGAGAGCGTGCAGAAATGGGTAAATTTGTGTTGGCTTCGGGAGGCCTGGTGGGCACTTTTGTCGCTGGAATCGCTGCCTTGGCGTACTTTACCGGCCGTGTGGCTTAATCTGAATGACTAGTCTGATTGAGCAGGCCACCTTACGCCTCGAGCAATTGCGAAAAGCCGGCGTGTCGATGCCCGACTTCGCGCCCGCGTCAAAAAAAGAGTCTGCTTTGGAGTTGGATGCGATTGATCGTCGACCAGAGCAGTCTAAGGTTGAGCGGCCAGCCCAAACCGTGGTTTCCAGGCGAGTTGAAATCGATTTGGAGGCATTGTCTGCTGCAGGCATTGTTAGCCCAAACGCGCCCCGTTCTCAGATTGCAGATCAGTTTCGCGTGATCAAACGGCCCCTCATCAGCAACGCCCAGGGGAAGGGCCCTGCGACCGTTGCCAACGGTAATTTGATCATGGTTACGAGCGCGCTTGCCGGCGAGGGCAAAAGCTTTACAGCGATCAATTTGGCGATGAGTATTGCCACCGAATTGGACACTACGGTTTTGCTGGTTGATGCCGACGTTGCCCGTCCGTCAGTTCTGCGTGTATTGGGGTTGCCGCCTAGCCCTGGTTTGCTTGATCTGGTGTTGGACGAAAGTTGCGAGATGTCCAGCGTCCTTTTGCGAACCAACATTGAAAAGCTAAGTATTCTGCCCAGTGGAACACCGCATGTGAGAGCGACAGAGTTGTTGGCGAGTGATGCCATGATCAAGTTGCTGGAGAACATCGCGACGCGGTACGCTGATCGGATTGTTATTTTTGATTCTCCACCATTGTTGCTGACTACGGAGTCGAGGGTTTTGGCTACCCATATGGGTCAAATTGTCATGGTGGTTAAGGCGGAAAGCACGCTTCAGGCGGACGTTCGCCATGCACTTGCACACATCGAATCCTGCCCCGTCAAGCTGCTGGTGTTAAATCAAGCTAGATCTACGTCACAAGGTACTTATGGTTACGGGTATGGATACGGATATGGTTCGCAGGAGCAAGAAGCACAATGAAGTCCCGCTGCTATGTAAAGGCGGAATGTGCATGGCGTTTATTTGACAGCCGGTGTGGGTGGCTAGGCAATGCAGGGGCACTTATACTGCTTTCGGGTTTTTTCGGCGGCGTCGCAGTTGCTCAAGAACTGAATTCGGATTCGGCTTTGCCATCCGTTTCGACCGGATCCGTTCCACGCAGGCTGGTATCGATTGTCCCGCGAGTTGCGGTTACCGAAACCTATACAGATAACGCAACCTTGTCTGCAAATTCGAAACAGTCAGACTTAATTACAGAAATCAGCCCTGGAATTCGCATTTCCGGCGACGCCGGTCGCCTCAAAGGGCACTTCGATTATTCACTCATTGGGCGGGTGTCTACGCAGGGCGGGTCAGCGACTTCTACACAGAGCGCGCTTTCCACGGCTGCCGTGGCGGAGATTGTGGACAAATTTGCGTTCCTGGATTTCACTGCTGGGATTTCTCAGCAAACCGTCTCGGCATTGGGGGGGGTATCGCCCGGGAGCTACTCGGTCAATGCAAATCAATCGGAAACTTCAACTTACCGAATTTCTCCTTATCTGAAAGGCAGTTTGGCTGGGAAGGCCGACTATGAAGCCCGGTACAGCTTGAGTTCCACTCAAAGCCAATCAGCGGGAACTTCCGATGTCAGCGCGAGAGATTTTTCAATCTCAGTGATGGGTCGTTCATCGACTAGTCCGTTGGGCTGGAGTGTATTGGCAGATCAACAATCAAGCACCTACTCCCTTGGCAGGACTACTGAAGTAGACCGATTGACGGGCACCCTGAGTTATGCAGTTAACCCGCAATTTGTGTTGTCGGCGACAGCCGGGCAGGAATCCAATAATTTCAGCACAATCTCAAAAGAGAGTAGTTTTACGTCAGGACAGGGTTTGAAGTGGACGCCGTCGGACAATGTAAGCCTTTCCGCTAACCGACAAAATCGGCCTTTTGGACAATCACATAGCATTAACTTCAATTATCGAACTGCCCGCACGGCCTGGTCATTCACCGATTCCCAAGATGTCACCAACACACCAAGTCAGACCCAAGTCGGGAGCTTGGGGTCAACATATGATCTCTTTTTTGCTTTGTTCACATCTGTTGAACCTGACCCAGTCAAACGCGCCGTGCTCGTCAACAGCTTTTTGCAGGCCAATGGTATTAACCCAAACGGCGCCATACTCAGCAACTTTTTGACCTCGGCAGTTGCGTTCCAAAGAAGGCAGAGCCTTTCCTTTTCCCTTTTAGGAGTAAGGGACACGATTACTGTCATCGCTTCCAGAACCGACTCTTCTAGAGTGGATTCACTTTCAACGGCTTTGGACGATCTAACCAATTCGACTTCGGTTCGTCAAAGCGGATTGAGTCTTAGCTATAGTCATCGATTGACGCCAGACAGTTCGATGAACATTACTGGGGCTTGGCAGCAATCGTCAGACTCTAAAGCTGCTCTAGAGACGTCGTCCAATTCAGTCAATATTGGCTTCGCCACAAAGCTTGGAAACCGTTCAAGTGCTGCAGTAAGTGCAAGGCGTGTCATATTTGACAGCTCAACATCACCGTACAACGAGACGGCGATTACTGGAACAATCAACGTTCAGTTTTGAACCATGTACGAAGCCTACTATGGGTTGACGAGTAAACCGTTTCAGCTCAATCCAGACCCTCATTTTTACTTTGGTAGCAAGCAGCATCGCCGTGCGAGAGCTTATCTCGAATATGGCGTACAGCGAAATGAAGGCTTTATCGTCATAACTGGTGAAATTGGTGCCGGCAAAACCACTATTGTTCGGGGCCTTCTCGAGAGTTTGGATTCGGATTCCGTGGTTGCCGCCAATTTGGTCAGTACTCAATTGGATGCCGAAGATACCCTGCGCATGGTGGGTGCGGCCTTTGGGGTTGTCGTAAGGGATTTGTCCAAATCCGATTTGCTGATGTCGCTCGAAGCATTTTTAGTAACGCAGATCAGCCAGGGAAAACGTTGCTTGCTGATTGTCGATGAAGCCCAAAATTTGACCGCCAGGGCAGTTGAAGAACTGCGAATGTTGTCCAACTTTCAGTTTGGAAAACAAGCATTGCTTCAAACTTTTTTGGTGGGGCAGCCAGAGTTTCGTGAAATTTTGCAGCACCCCAATATGCAGCAATTGCGTCAGCGTGTTACAGCGACCTGCCATATCGGGCCGATGGACGTTGAAGAAACCCGTGGTTATATCGAGCACAGGCTCAAATGTGCGGGTGCCGATGGGCGACCCAGCTTTGAAGCCCAGGCGTTTGATGCAATTCACTCGGCGACGGGAGGCATTCCACGGCGGATCAATGCGGTTTGTGACCGCTTATTGTTGCTTGGTTTTTTGGGGGAGAAAGACAACTTTAGCGCCGACGACGTTGGCGTAGTTGTTTCAGAGATCCAGGAAGAATCAGGCAGCAGCATTTTGCCTTCGGCTCAGGCGGGAAACTCCGCGGCTCGGCTGGGGGGCTTGGGAATCAGCGAATCAGGCTATGACATTGACCTGGGCCGACTTGAGTTCGAGTCCAGTTCACTGGATCAAATTGGAGGGAAACTCAGCAGTCTCGGGCAGGAGAATTTGAAGGAGCGTCTGGTCCGTATCGAAAAGAGCCTGCACCGCTTGGAAGGTGTTGACAATGAAATTCTGGCTGCTTTGCAAGGTCTCGTGAAGGCTTTGAAAAAAACCTGAACGCAAGATGCCCGCGTTGAAAAATGAGCGAATCTCCAACAACACTAACACCATGCAGCCGGTAATTTGCATCGTGGGCGCACGTCCCAACTATATGAAAATGGCGCCCATCTTGCGTGCCCTTGGGAATCACTCGCCACCGATTCCGTTTCTCTTGGTGCATACCGGCCAGCACTACGACAAGGACATGAATGATCGCCTTTTTGAGGACTTGAATTTGCCTCGACCAGACATCAATCTTGAAGTGGGTTCGGCCACGCATGCAGTCCAGACCGCCGAGGTGATGCGCCGTTTTGAACCTGTGCTTGATCAACACAATCCTAGCTGTGTATTGGTAGTTGGCGACGTGAATTCGACGCTGGCCTGCGCCCTGGTCGCATCCAAGAAAGGCATTCCCGTTGCCCACGTGGAAGCTGGCCTCAGAAGTTACGACAAGCGGATGCCCGAGGAAATCAACCGGATTTTGACGGATCAGATCGCTGATCGGCTTTACACCACTGAGCGAAGCGCCCAGGAAAACCTGCGCCTTGAGGGTATTCCAGCGCAGCGGGTCAGTTTTGTCGGCAATGTCATGATTGACTCCCTGGTGGCCAGTCGCTCAGCCGCCAGGAACCCGGAACACACCTTAAGGGAATCAGGCTTCGATCCGGCTGTGCTGAATGGTGTCCACGGATATGGCGTTGTGACATTGCATCGACCGTCCAACGTTGATTCCCCGGAGACATTACGGAAAATTCTTGAAATTTTGGCAGAAGTTGCCCTTCAAATACCCCTGGTTTTTGCGCTGCATCCGCGCACCCGCGCCAACCTTGATCGTTTCGAGCTGGCTGACCTTATACGGCCGGAGCGTATGTTGCTTTTACCGCCGCAAGGCTACTTGGAAATGCTCGGGCTGATGGCTAGCGCAAAACTTGTGTTGTCGGATTCTGGTGGTTTGCAGGAAGAAACGACTGCATTGGGCGTGCCTTGCCTTACTCTCAGGGAAAATACAGAGCGCCCCATTACCGTTGATCAAGGAACAAATATCTTGGTGGGGTCGGACAGGGAGGCAATTTCCAGGGGAGTCCGGGAAATTCTAGCTGGGCGCGGAAAAAATGGACGCCTACCTGAATTGTGGGATGGTCGAGCGGCCGAGCGCATTGCCGCTGATTTGTGGGATTGGCTTGCCAGCCCGGCGCTTGGTCGCGTCAACTGACAACGAATCGAAAAAATGCAAACCGGATCCGGTGTCCAGGCCGTAAATGCGTTGACCATTGATGTGGAGGATTACTTCCAGGTGTCCGCCTTTGCGCCCCACATTAAACGGTCAGAGTGGAATACGCGCGAGTGCAGGGTGGTTGGGAACGTCACCCGGATCCTGAATTTGCTTGACCAGCACGAAACCAAGGCGACTTTTTTTACGTTGGGTTGGGTCGCAGAGCGGTATCCTGCGCTGGTTCGCGAAATTGTTTCACGCGGCCACGAGTTGGCTAGCCACGGATATGGTCATGAGCGGGCCAGTGATTTGACCCAACAGGCTTTCTTTGACGATATCTCTCGCGCCAAATTCATATTGGAGGACTTGGCTGGCGTGGCTATCAAAGGTTACAGGGCCCCCAGTTTTTCAATTGGCGCTGGCAATTTGTGGGCCTTTGATAGTCTGGCGCGCGCCGGTTACCAATACAGTTCCAGTGTTTATCCGATTCAACACGACCACTATGGTATGCCGGACTCACCCCGATTTGCCTATGTTGTGCGACCAGGTTTGCTGGAAATCCCTGTCACAACTTTGCGCGTGATGAACCGCAACCTGCCGTCCAGCGGTGGTGGCTACTTCCGGCTTTTTCCCTATGCCCTGTCGCGCTGGATGCTGAAACAAGTCAATCGAAATGATGAGCAGTCCGGCATTTTTTATTTTCACCCTTGGGAAATTGATGTCGGACAACCTCGCGTCATGGGCATCGGCAGCAAAACGAGATTCCGCCACTACGTCAACATCCCGCGTATGGAAGGGCGCTTGAGAAAACTGCTGAGCGATTTCTCTTGGGGCCGGATGGATGAAATTTTTCTAGATAAGACGCATCGTGAGGCGGGACTTGCCTGAGGTCCAAGCACTGAGCATAGCCCTCTTGCCGATTGAAGACTTCACCGTCGCCAAACGGTGGGATGCTTTTGTGGTCAGTTGCCCAAACGCCACGTTTTTTCACCGAGCGGGGTGGCAAAAAATCATTCGCAACGTCTTTCGCCATGACACCTATTTTCTTTTTGCAGAAATGCAAGGCGAAATTGTCGGAGTCCTGCCTTTGTCGCACGTCAACAGTTGGTTGTTTGGAAGCTCGCTGGTGGCACTGCCGTTCGCCGTCTATGGCGGCGTCGCCACGGAGCAGGATGAGGTGGCGGAGGCTCTTGAGAAAGAAGCGCAAGGCATTGCCAAGCGGCTTGGCGTTTCTCACCTCGAGTTTCGCAATATTGATTTACGGCACGCCGACTGGCCGACGCAGGACCTTTACGTTACGTTCAGAAAAGAAATTTTCCCCACAGAAGAGGCCAATATGTTGGCGATTCCACGCAAGCAGCGGGCGATGGTGAGAAAAGGAGTCAAAAACCAGTTAGTCGCTGAAATTGACAACGATGTGAGCCGTTTTTTTGAGCTATATGCTGATAACGTACATCGCCATGGAACACCCGCCATGCCTAGGCGGTATTTCAAGGCGCTCAAAGATGAATTTGGCGAGGACTGCGAAATCCTGACCGTGAGTGGCCCGGACGGACGTTTGTTGAGTTCCGTGTTAAGTTTCTATTTCCGAGACGAAGTGTTACCCTACTACGCTGGTGACGATGAGTCTGCCCGCGAACTGGCTGCGAATGACTTCAAATACTGGGAGCTTTTGCGCAGATCCTGCGCCAGAGGGCTAAAAACGTTCGACTACGGGCGGAGCAAGCAGGGCACAGGTTCTTATTCTTTCAAGAAAAACTGGGGATTCGAACCCCGACCCCTGCATTACCAGTACTGCCTTTACAAGCGGGATGCCATCCCTCAGAACAACCCGTCAAATGCCAAATACCAGTTGCTGATCAAAACCTGGCGTCGAATGCCAATAGGCATAGCCAATTGGCTGGGGCCCTACATTGTCCGAAATCTGGGTTGACTACGGCCATGGGTAATGTCCTATTGTTGGTGCACCGACTGCCCTATCCGCCCAACAAAGGCGATAAGGTGCGGTCTTACCACTTGCTCAAACACTTGGCACAAAATAATCGCGTCTTTTTGGGTACCTTTATTGATGACCCTGCGGACAACATCCACCAACCTATCGTGCGGAGTCTTTGTGCCGACATGTTCGCAGGGCAATTGGTGCCGTCCGTCCAGAAGGCCTTGAGTTTGTTGGCATTGTTATCGGGCCAGGCTTTGTCATTGCGTTATTACCAGGACAATAGGCTGCAGGATTGGGTGCAAAGCGTGGCTTCTCAAAACCAAATGGATGCAGTCGTGGTGTTTTCATCGGCTATGGGTCAATTTGTCCCAACTGACCTGAAGAGTCCCTTGCTGGTGGATTTTGTCGATGTCGATTCGGCCAAATGGGCGGGTTATGCCGACAAGCATCCGTGGCCTCTATCCTGGCTGTATCGGAGGGAAGGCAAAAAGTTGCTCGCCTATGAGCGCGGTTTGGCGATGCGTTCGACCCGCTCTTTCTTTGTCACTGAAAACGAAGCCCAGTTGTTTAGAAATAGAGCACCAGAATGTGACAAACGTATCGCTGTCATCAGCAACGGCGTTGATTCCGACTATTTTTCTCCAGCGACCGGGCGCGCCAATCCCTTGAGAAAAGGGCAGATTTCGGTCGTGTTCACCGGAGCCATGGACTATTGGCCAAATGTTGATGCCGTCACGTGGTTTGTTTCGGACGTGCTCCCTGCGCTGAGGACGACGTACACCAATTTGTGTTTTTACATTGTCGGCCGCAGTCCAACCGCCGCGGTACTTGCTTTGGCGGCTTCTGACGTAGTGGTGACGGGCACAGTAGACGATGTTCGACCTTACCTGCAACACGCCAGCGTCGTCGTGGCCCCGTTGCGCTTGGCGCGGGGCATTCAAAATAAAATACTAGAGGCCATGGCGATGGCGCGGCCCGTCGTGGCTGCCAATACCTGCGTGCAGGTCATCGACGCCATAGCGGGAGAAGAAGTGTTGGGTGCAGAATCGGCGCAGGACTTCGTCAGTCAAATTGAACGATTGCTGAACTCACCTGTGTTGGCAGACCACGTGGGCTTGGCGGGGCGTCGACGTGTCGTGCAAAACTACAGTTGGGACGCGCATCTGGGGAAAATTGACCAGCATTTAACGCCTGCTCATCAACGCATGGATTGCGCCGACGCATGACGAGCACCTATCAACCTTTCCGCGTTTTGCTTGGTCCTTGGCGTGTCGCTGTGCCTGTCATGTTGGCGGTCTTGGCAGTTTTGTTCGCCGCGTATTGGGGAACAGCCACATCGATTTTCCAGACCTGGATGCGCTCGGGAACCTTTACTCACGGTTTTCTGGTTCCGCCTATCGTTGCTTGGTTGATATGGCAGAGACGCCATCAATTGGCGGATATGGTGCCGGTACCTAATTTTTGGTTTCTATTGTTATTAGCTGCCGTGGTTTTTGGCTGGTTCCTGGGCGAATTGGCCTCTGTCAACGCAGTGACCCAGCTAGCTTTTGTTTCGATGCTGGTGTTGGCCGTGCCGGCCATCTTGGGACTCGCCGTGGCGCGGGCCATTGTTTTCCCGTTGGCATTCCTTTTCTTTGCGGTGCCAATTGGCGAGTTTGCGATGCCGCAGTTGATGCTTTGGACGGCAGACTTCACCATCGAAGCCTTGCGCTTGTCTGGAATTCCAGTTTATCGCGAAGGTCTACAGTTCGTCATACCTTCCGGCAACTGGTCTGTAGTCGAGGCTTGCAGTGGCGTGAGATACCTCATTGCATCTTTGACGGTGGGGACATTATTCGCCTACATCAATTACCAATCGATGCACCGTCGTCTGCTGTTTATAGGCGTGTCTATTTTGGTGCCGATTGTTGCCAATTGGCTGCGAGCCTACTTTATCGTCATGTTGGGGCACTATTCCAGTAATAAATTGGCTACGGGTGTTGATCATCTGGTGTATGGCTGGCTATTTTTCGGCGTCGTGATCATGCTGATGTTCATGATCGGTGCACGTTGGTCGGAGCCGGATCGGCTTGAGTCTGGTGGATCGAAGCCCCACGTGGCAGGGTTTTCTGCCCATTCGTCGAATGGCAGTTTTTATGCTGTTGCACTTTGTTTTGCAGCGCTGGTCTGTTTGCCCCAATGGTGGCAATGGAAAGTAAGTTCGTTGCCAGCACCCAGCGCGCTGCAACTGGAACTGCCCCGCGCCAAGGCACCTGATTGGCAGTCCAGCACACCGGAAAATTGGGTACTCAAACCCAGATTTCTAAATCCCTCAGCTCAAACCAGTGCAATTTTTTCGAACGGTGGCAAAGAAGTCGGCCTGTATCTGGGCTTCTACCAAAACCAGAATTTCAATCGAAAACTCGTCAGCTCCAGCAACGCGCTAGTCAGTAGCTCGGATTCGAAGTGGGTGGAGGTCAATACCAAGCTGCACCCCACGCAGTTGGGTGGCAAATCAAGCGCTGTCAAAGCCACTGAGCTGCGAGCCATGGCCGGTGGTGTGTTGACCGCAGACGCCCGCTTGGAAGTTTGGCAAATTTATTGGATAGGCGGCACTTTGACCTCTAATGACTACGCTGCCAAAGTTTATAGTGCGTTTTACCGTTTGATGGGCCGAGGGGATGACTCGGCAGTCATCGTTGTCTACACCCAAAAAACAGCTGGGGGCGAGGCTCAGTCGGTTTTGCAGCGTTTTATGGATGACCATTACTCGCAGATTGATGCGGCTTTGTCAGCATTGAAACGTCAAAACTAAGCCAAGCGTCAAGAAGCCCCAGTGTTGGATTTTTTTATTTGTTGGAGAGATTGAAATGACCGTGGTTGCAGTGATCGGATTGGGTTATGTGGGCCTGCCCCTCGTCGTGGAGTTTGGCAAGCATCTGCGCACTATCGGGTTTGACATCGCTGTCAACAAGGTGGAGTCCTGCCTTAGAGGTGTAGACCCTTCGCGGGAGCTGTCTGACGATGAGATGAGTGCGTCGCCCAAAGCCGAGTACACGGCAGACCCCAAGATGCTGGCTGAAGCAGATATCATTCTTGTGGCGGTGCCAACGCCGGTTGACAACGCCCACATCCCGGATTTTCGGCCTCTTATCGGCTCCAGCACCAGCGTGGGAAGGCATATGAAAAAGGGTGCCATTGTGGTGTACGAATCCACCGTTTACCCCGGCGCGACGGAGGAGGTCTGCATTCCTGTGCTTGAGCGCGAATCGGGCTTGAAATGGAAGCAGGATTTCTTCGTCGGTTATTCCCCTGAGCGCATCAACCCTGGCGACAAGGAGCACACGCTGACCAAGATCCTTAAAATCGTTTCGGGCGATTCGCCGCAAACGCTGGACAAGGTGGCCAAACTGTATGAGACCATCATCGTGCCAGGTGTGCACCGAGCCTCCAGCATCAAGGCCGCCGAAGCCGCCAAAGTCATCGAAAACACCCAGCGCGACTTGAACATCTCGCTGATGAACGAGCTGTCGATCATTTTCGACAAAATGGGCATCGACACCACCGAGGTGCTCGAAGCGGCTGGCACAAAGTGGAACTTCCTGAAGTTCAAGCCGGGCCTGGTTGGCGGCCACTGCATCGGTGTTGATCCGTATTACCTGACGCACAAAGCCGAGATGCTGGGTTAC
>JANOXL010000240.1:0-2634 GCA_031418395.1 Rhodoferax sp.
ATCACCGGCACACTGCGTGGCCCCACCATGCCGATTGCCTGAAAAAACTCAGCGTCAATTTCGCGTTTCTTCAATCCACTCAATTGCAGCGTAAATTCGCGTTCACGTGTTCTTTCCGCTGTGCCAACGAATAACATTACATCGCGAGAATCCAAAGCCGCGCGGGTAATCAACCATCGCAGCGCCTCGTAGGATTCGATGTCTTGAGGCGACTCACCCACTACCCCAGCCCGCTTGACAAGTTCGCCTCCCTTTAAGCCCGCCCGGTCCGCCAGTGAACCGGCTGACGGGCTTGACAGTATGGGTTTAGCCTGATCGATCCCGCTCCAATTCACTGCTGCGTAGATCAATACAGCCAAGAGTAAGTTTGCCAGAGGGCCCGCCGCAACTATGGCAGCACGGGAGCGCAATGGTTGCGTGTTGAAAGCCAGATGACGCTCTTCAAGTGGTACTGGACCCTCCCGCTCATCAAGCATCTTCACGAAGCCGCCCAACGGGAAAACTCCGATGACAAACTCAGTCGATGAACCTTTGGGCGTCCAACTGATCAGCGCTTTACCAAACCCCACCGAGAACTTGAGTACCTTGACACCGCACCAACGCGCCATCCGGTAATGACCGTATTCATGGATGGCAATCAGCAATCCGAGTGCAAAAAGAAAAGCCGCAATTGTCAACATGTGAGCACCTTACCTCGCTTAATTCGCCAGGTTATTCATGATCGTTTTAGCGACCGCACGACTCTCAGAGTCGAGTGCCAGCAAATCGCCCAAGCCTTTTGGGGTTTGTGGAACAACAAGATCAAGTGTTCGAAGGTTAATGTCGTGGATTTGGTCAAAGCGAATTTGACGCGACAGAAACGCCTCTACTCCGATCTCATTCGCAGCATTGAGTACGGCGGTCGTGCCTGGCACTGCAGCCAACGCGGCCCATGCCAGTTTTAATCCCGGAAACCGCTTAGGATGCTCTTTCGCGTCAAGTGACTCAAAACTCAGGGCGTCCATGTCGGCAAAATTCAGGGCTTCAGAGCCGCTGGCAATCCGCTTTGGCCAGGCCAAACCGTACGCGATGGGTCCCCGCATGTCTGGCGTGCCAAGCTGTGCAATGACCGACTTGTCTTTGTATTGCACCATGGAGTGGATAACGCTTTGTGGGTGAATCAACACTTCAATCTGATTTGGCCTGACACCAAACAAATAATGTGCCTCAATGACTTCTAACGCTTTGTTCATCATGGTGGCAGAGTCCACCGAAATTTTCCGCCCCATCACCCAATTCGGGTGGGCACAAGCTTGCTCCGGCGTTACTGACCTAAGGGCTGCAGGTGCAGTCGTCCGAAACGGCCCCCCAGATGCAGTCAAAATAATCTTTTCTATCCTATCGGACCAAGTGGATTGTTCCTCTGGGAGAGATTGAAAAATAGCCGAATGTTCACTGTCAATCGGCAAAAGTGTCGCGCCGCCTCGCCGAACCGCGTCCATAAACACATCACCCCCAACAACCAAAGCCTCTTTATTCGCCAAAAGTAAACGTTTACCTGTGCGCGCGGCTTCAAGGCATGGTGCAAGACCAGCCGCACCGACAATCGCGGCCATCACAATGTCGGCTTGCGGGTGACCCGCAATGGTTGCGATTTCCTGCGCTCCAATAAGCACCCGCGTGCTCAGACCCAAATGGCTGCATCGCTCCTCCAGCAACTTGCCATGTACTGCGCTGGCCATCACGGCGAATGCCGGTTTGAATTGCACACATTGCGCCACCATCAATTCCACCTGTGTGGAAGCGGTTAACGCGAAGACCTCGAAATGATCGAGATGCTGGGCCACCACATTAAGCGTACTGGTGCCGACCGAGCCTGTCGAACCCAGAATGACGAGGTTTTCCCGCTTTTGTACCATGACCATCTTCAAATCGAATAGATCATCATGGCCAGCGGCAAGGTCGGAAGCAAAGCATCCAGCCGGTCCAACACACCACCGTGACCCGGCAAAAGGCCGCTGCTGTCCTTCACACCTGCGCTCCGTTTGACCAACGACTCTACGAGATCACCGACAACGCTCATTGCTGTCAAAAACAGCACCGCGAGGATCAGGAACCAAACGCCGCGCTCCAGCAAATGGCCGTAGATGCTCTTGCTATTCATCGCCAACGTGCCGTCAATCCAGTTCCAAAAGAACGCGAGTGCCAGGACCCCCACCATGCCACCCCACACGCCTTCCCAGCTTTTTCCCGGGCTAATGGTGGGTGCCAGTTTCTGGCTAGAGAATCGTCCACCGAATTTGCGCCCTGAGAAATAGGCCGCAATATCCGCGACCCACACCAATGCAAGGATAGAAAGAAGGAAATTGATACCGATGACCCTGGCTTGACATACTGCAACCCAAGCCAATACAAGCAGTACAACCCCCATCACCATCCGCAGCACGGAGCTTAGTTTTGCCCAACTCGCCGCGCCCGCCTTCAGTAACCATGCGCCACAGAGCACCCAGAGCAGGCCAGCAAAAACCCAGAGAGATGCAAACGGAAAGGGTTGTACCAAAAAGCCTAGCTGCCATGCGAGGATTGATAAACCAAGGCACGCGACACCGATAGCAAGTGCTCCTGCACCCTGAAAGCCGTTCAGGCGCGCCCATT
>JANOXL010000241.1:0-7231 GCA_031418395.1 Rhodoferax sp.
GCCCGCCAATTCGTCACACGCTCTCTGAATCCAGCAGCGCCGCTTGGCGCAAGCGGCTCGGTGCCAACACACCGGCAGAGTCGAGGATGGGGTAGGCGATCGAGCAGATATGCGAGTTGATGCGTTTCAAATCGCTGATCAAGTCCAGATGCAGCGAGCTGGTCTCGATACTCTGCACCGTGTTGAGCGAGAGGCGCTCCAGGTGTGAGGCCGCGTATTGCCGCTCCAGATCACGAAAGCGGGTTTTCCCTTCGAGCAGCTTTTGCGCGTCGCGCACCGTGCCGTTTAAAAACACGCTCATGCCCAAGCGCAGGTTGCTCACCAGGCGGGCATGCAGCTCGCAGATTTCGGTCATGCCAGCGTCTGAGAATTCCCGCCCCGGCAGGATCTTTTTGTCTTCGATGTCCTGGATCACGCGTTCGATGATGTCGCCGATCTGCTCCATGTTGATGGTGAAACTGATGATGTCGGTCCAGCGCCGGGCCTCGTTTTCACCCAGGGCTTCGCGCGAAATTTTGGTCAGGTAATACTTGATATCGGAATAGAGCTCGTCCACCGTGTCGTCCATTTTGCGCAGGTCGGCGGCGAGTTTTCGGTCGTTGTTGCGGATCACGGTCAGCATGCCGGTGAGCATGTTTTCCACCACGTCGGCCTGGTGCATAGCCTCGCGCACCGCGCACGAAATCGCCAGCGTGGGTGTGGCCAATGCCGAGGCGTCCAAGTGCCGCTGGCGCCCGGCCATGCGGGCTTTTTCAGCGTTGGGCAGCCAGGCGGCCACCCATTTGGCGACGAGGCCCGTCATGCCAATGAAGATGGCACCCATCACGATGTTGAAACACAGGTGGAACAACACGACCTGGGTGGCCAGGTCACCCATCAACGGGGGCACGTGGCGTAAATACAGCGGCACCATGGGCACTGCAATGCCCACCCCTACCGCCTTGAAGACCAGATTGCCCAGCGGTACCTGGCGCGTTGGCACGTTCGCGCGAAGCGTAGTCAACACCGCCAGCAGGCCGCTGCCCAGGTTGGCGCCCAGTACCAGGCCCAGCGCAACGTCAATCGGGATCACATTCGAGAGCGCCAGCGTGGCGGTGAGCAGCACAATCGCGAGGCTTGAATACGACACCACGGCGAGCACGGCCCCAACGAATATCTCCAGCAACATGTCGCTGGTGAGCGCGGCCAGCAAGGCTTTGACCGCTGTCGCCTGGGTGAGGATATTGGCCGACTGGGTGACCAGGCGCAGCGCCAGCAACATCAGCCCCAAACCAATCAACACTCGGCCAATACGCCCCAGCGTGGTCGATTGGCGCAGGATGAAGAGCACTACGCCGCTCAGAATGAACAGCGGCGAGAGCCAGGACAAGTCGCGCGAGAACACCACAGCCATCAGGCTGGTACCGATGTCGGCCCCCAGCATCACCGCCAATGCGGCGGGCAAGGTCATCAGGCCCTGGCCGACAAAAGCCGAGACGATCAGCGCAGTGGCCGTGCTGCTTTGCACCAGCGCCGTGACACCAATGCCCGACAGGCAAGCGGCAAAACGGTTGGATGTGCTCTTGGCCAAAATGTTGCGCAAACTCGCGCCAAACACACGCAGGATGCCGGTACGCACGAGGTGCGTGCCCCAGACCAAGAGGGCAATCGCGGCCAGCAGATTCAGAAGGTGGGTCACCTCGCCATCATAAGCGGCCCCCTCGGGGGAGGGCAGCGACCCGTGAAACTGTGGAGCGTGGGGGCATATTTTTGCGCCGGGCCGCCCCGAGCAAAAATGCGCCCCCTCGGGGGGCAGCGACCCGTGAAACGGTGGAACCTGGGGGCATATTTTTGCGCCGGGCCGCCCCAAGCAAAAATGCGCCCCCTCGGGGGGCAGCGACCCGTGAAACGGTGGAGCGTGGGGGTACTATTTCGAGCGTTTCACCCGCAAAATTTCATCCAGAATCAAACACACCGCGCCAATCGAGATAGCGCTGTCGGCGATGTTGAAGGAAGGAAAGTAACCGCCGGCAAACAGCGGTTTGAGCCAGTCCCAGTGGAACTGCAAAAAATCGACCACGTAACCATGCACCATGCGGTCAATCACGTTGCCAATCGCGCCGCCCAGAATACAGGCCATCGCGAAGCTGAAGAGTTTTTGGCCGGGGTGTGACTTGAGCATCCAGATAATGAACACCGCCGCCGCCAGACCAATCGCGGTGAAGAACCAGCGCTGCCAGCCACCCGCGCCTGCGAGAAATGAAAATGCCGCACCCGCGTTGTGAACGCGCACCACGTTGAAAAACTCGGTGACGTAAGTGCTGTCGCCGAGTTTGTAATTACCCACAATCAGCACTTTGGTGAACTGATCGGCCAACAAGATGATGAGCGCCAAGCCCAGCCAGGCGACCAGGCTGGTGGAGGGGGCGCCGGCGGATTTGCCGCCCGACTTTTTACCAAAACCGGCCATCAGGCAAACTCCCGCTTTTCGCCAGCGCCATACAGATTGCTGACGCAGCGCTCACAGATCGTGGTGTAGGTGGGATTCATACCCAAATTGGGTACATAATGCCAGCAACGCTCGCATTTTGAATCAATTGTGGCGCTAGGTCTCGTGGATATTTCATTACCCGCTATTAATTCAATAGCGGATGTAATAAATGCAAATTTGAGATCAGCGCCCAAACTGCTCAATAGCGCGTGGTCTGCCGCATTGACGGTGAGCGCGACGCGCGCCTGGAGCGATGAGCCGACTTGGCCCGCAGCGCGCAGTGTTTCGATGTCTTTGTTCACCACGTCGCGAATTTCGCGGATGCGGCTCCACTTGGCCAATAGAGCCTGATCCGGTGTGCCAAGTTCAAGGTAGGTGTCCAGGAAAACCGAGACTTCATGCGTTTCGGGAAGGGGTCCCAAAAGTTGGCCCTGTGCCATCACAGCCCAGGCTTCTTCGGCGGTGAAGCTCAAAAACGGCGCCATCCAGCGCACCATGGCTTGGGTGATGGTCCACAGCGCGGTCTGCGCGCTGCGCCGCGCATGTGACTTGGGTGCGGTGGTATAGAGGCGGTCTTTGAGCACGTCCAGGTAAAACGCGCCCAGGTCTTCGCTGCAATAAATCTGCAGTTTGGCGACCACGGGGTGGAATTCATACACCTCGTAGTGCGCCAGAATCTCAGCCTGCAACTGGGCCACACGGGAAAGGGCGTAACGATCGATTTCAACCATTTGCGCCAGCGGTACGGCGTCTGCAACAGGATCGAAATCGCTGATGTTCGCCATCAAAAACTTGAGCGTGTTGCGGATGCGCCGGTAGGTATCGACCACGCGGGCGAGGATCTTGTCGTCCACACTCAGGTCGCCCGAATAATCGGTGGCGGCGCACCACAAGCGCAGGATTTCGCCACCGTATTTTTGGGCCGATGCGCCCAGCGGCATGTAGTTGCCCAGACTCTTGCTCATCTTGCGGCCAGCGCCGTCCACGGTGAAGCCGTGGGTCAGCAGGCCGCGGGAGGGTGCGCGGCCATTCATGGCGGCGCTGGTGAGCAGCGAGGAGTGGAACCAGCCCCGATGCTGGTCGTGGCCTTCGAGGTACAAGTCCGCCTCAGGGCCCGTGTCGTGTGAATGCAGGTAGTGGCCGCTGGCGTCTTTGTCGCCGTGGCTGCCTTTGAGCACGGTGAAATGCGTGGTGCCAGAGTCGAACCACACTTCGAGAATGTCGGTGCTTTTGTCGTAGTTCGCGCCTTCAGCGCCAATGACGTCGGTGGCGCTTAATTTGCTCCAGGCCTCAACGCCGCCTTTTTCGACGATGCTGGCCGCCTGGTCGATGATTTCCAGCGTGCGCGGGTGCAGTTCACCTGTGGCTTTGTGGGTGAAGAAGGGAATGTTCACGCCCCAATTGCGCTGTCGGCTGATGCACCAGTCAGGCCGGCCAGCGATCATGTCGCGCAGGCGGGCGCGGCCATTTTCGGGATAAAACTGGGTCGCTTCAATGGCCGCCAGCGCGGTTTGGCGCAAGGTTTGCGGGGCTTTGTCAGTGGTGAATACACCTTCGCCCTCATCCATGCGAATGAACCACTGCGCCGAGGCGCGGTAGATCACCGGCGTCTTGTGGCGCCAGCAATGCGGGTAACTGTGTTCGATGGTTTGGGTGGCGAAAAGTCGCCCCGCGTCGCGCAGCGCATCGATGATGACCGGCGCGGCTTTCCAGATGAATTGACCGCCGAAGAGGGGTAAGTCTGGCGCGTAAACGCCGTTGCCCTGCACCGGGTTCAACACGTCGTCGTAACTGAAGCCGTTTTTGATGCAGGAGTTGAAGTCCTCTACACCGTAAGCGGGCGCGGAGTGCACCACGCCCGTGCCGTCGTCTGCGGTGGCGTAGTCGGCGAGGAATACAGGGCTCATCCGGTCGTAACCCACATCCACATGCGCAAACGGGTGTTTGAACTTCAAGAGCGCGAGTTTTTCACCCTCGCAGGTGGCCAGCACCGTGCCGGTGAGTTGGAAGCGCAACAGACATTGCTCGACCAGCGACTCGGCCAGCACCAAGAGGCCGCGTGGTGTGTCGACCAAAGCGTAGATCAAGGCCGGGTTCAGGTTGAGCGCCTGGTTGGCGGGAATCGTCCAGGCAGTCGTCGTCCAGATGACGGCAAAGGCCTCCTTCTCAACTTTCGGTAAGCCAAACGCTGCAGCGAGCTTTTCTGGCTCGGCACACAAAAAGCCCACATCCAGCGTCTGAGATTTCTTATCGGCGTATTCGATTTCAAATTCAGCCAGGCTGGAGCCGCAGTCAAAACACCAATAGGTCGGCTTCAGGCCCCGGTAGACAAAACCACGCTCGACCACCCGTTTCAGGGCGCGCAGTTCATTGGCCTCGGTGGCGAAGTCCATCGTGCGATAAGGTTTGTCCCACTGGCCCAGCACACCGACGCGTTTGAAATCAGCCATCTGCTGGGCGATTTGTTCGGTGGCGAAGGCGCGGCATTTGGCTTGTATTTCAGCGCGGGAAAGCAGGGGCGACGGGCCGCTCCCTAGCCCCTGCACGGCCCCCTCGGGGGGCAGGGAGCCTTCAGCGACCGTGGGGGCCAGTCTTTTGCCATGCAGCTTTTCAATGGCGTTTTCAATCGGCAAACCGTGGCAATCCCAGCCGGGGATGTATTGCGCATCCAGCCCCTTGAGCTGGCGCGCTTTGACGATCATGTCTTTGAGGATTTTGTTGGCGGCATGGCCAATGTGCAACTGGCCATTGGCATAGGGTGGGCCGTCATGCAAGATGAATTTGGGCTTGCCCAAACGGGCATCACGCAGCTTTTTGTAAATGCCCTTGTCGTCCCACTCCTTGACCCAGCCCGGCTCGCGTTTGGGCAGGTCGCCGCGCATGGGGAAGGGCGTGTCGGGCAGGTTCAGGGTGCTGCGGTAATCGGTTTTTTGAAGCGGGGGGCTGGCGGCTTGTTCAGTCATGGGGAAAACTCACAAATGCAATAGGGGGGTTCGGCAATCGAATCGCCAGCGGTGCGGATTCGAGCGGGGAAAATCGGGGTCAAACTCGTTGACACCAGCAGGACACGGGGGCAAGGTGTGTCGGGCAAGCCCTGTCAAATTCGTGGCGCGCTTATTCTTGCAGCGAGTCCTGCATCTAGGCGCGTATCAGAACGTGTGTCGGCACCGTTCAAGCTAAACCACACACGAGCGTCGTCACAATCTTTGGCGATGCCCAGCGTGAGAGCATCGAGACCATCGTATTTCAGTTCGCCGTGTAGTTTGTGCAGGAGCTCCACGCGGATGATTTTACCGTAGGCCCCATGGGCATCATCGCCGCTCAGGCTGGCGGGCCAACTCAAGCAGTGGGTCTCCAGCAGCACCCGTCCGCCATTCACGTCGCTAGGGTCCAGCGAGGGCCGGATGCCCAAATTGGCCACGCCCTCTATCGCTTGCTCCGCCAGGCCATACACCCGCACCACAAAAATGCCGCTGGCCGCCGGTTTCCAGTGTTTGAAGCGTAAATTGAGGGTGCGAAAACCCAAGGGGCGCTCGGCCTGCACACCCAAGGTGCGCCCCAGTTTGCGGCCATGCACCACGTGGCCCGAGATGCAATAAGGTCGCCCCAAGAGGCGCGCAGCGTCATCCATGCGCCCGTCAAACAGGGCGGCGCGCACGGCAGAGCTGGATACCCGCAGTTTGTGGACTTCGTAACTCATCATGCGCGCCACGTCAAAACCAGCCACGTCGCCCACCGCGTCCAGCGCGGCGTAGTCACCTGCGCGTTTGGCGCCGTAGCGGAAATCGTCACCGACCAGCACGTATTTGGCACCAAGTCCTTTGACCAACACCTTGTCAACAAAATCCTGCGGTGAAAGTGCAGCCAGGCGTGCGTTAAACGGCAGCACCACGGTTTGATCCACACCACAATGGGCCAGATCGAACAGCTTGTCGCGCAAGGTGCCAATACGTGCCGGTGCCAAATCGGGTTTGCCGGTGAGCTTGGCGAAATAGTCGCGCGGATGCGGCTCAAACGTCAACACGCAACTGGGTACGCCACGTTGCTGGGCCTCGCCTTTGAGCAGAGACAACATCGCCTGATGGCCACGGTGGACGCCGTCAAAATTGCCGATCGTCAAAGCACAGGCTTCTGCCATCTGGGCATGGTGCAAGCCACGAAATACCTTCATCCAAATCCTTTCACAATACCGTGCTGGCTGCCAGGCAAAAAGCAGTACTGAATTGATAGCAGCTCGTGCGCTTCAATAAAGCCCTGCACGTCAAACTGTCATGAAAACAGGGTATATTGTGGCCTAGCGGTGCATGAATTTGATGTTGGCGCGCCGCGATTGACTTTTTTGCTGATCTCGGTGGTTGTTTGACTGTTGAATGGAGGCAAGTTTTGAAGGTCTTGAAGTTGTCAGCCCAAGGGTTGCCGCAATCCTGGATTTCGCTTGAGCAAGCGGTGATCCACTACGCGGCTGAAGAAGTGCGCTGGGAATCCGGCGGTGAAGTGGCGGTGTTCCATGGCGGGCACAACGCCGAGACCGGGCTGCAGTCGATCATCACCGTCAACAGCATCATTGGCACCAAGGGCGTGCCCAACATCAACCCGTTCAACCTGCGCCCCAGCCTCACCAACAGCAAACTCTTCGCGCGCGACCGCAATTTTTGCGCCTACTGCGGCGCGGTGCACGAGGAAGAAGAGCTCACAAGAGAACACATCATCCCCTTCGCGCAAAACGGCCGCGACCACTGGATGAACGTTGTCACCGCTTGC
>JANOXL010000242.1:0-72303 GCA_031418395.1 Rhodoferax sp.
GGTCCATCCGCAACCCCATCCCGTCGGTGATGCTGTTTGTGTTGCTCACCTTTGCCGGGATTTTGTCCTTTCAGGCCATGAAGGTGCAGAATTTCCCCGACATCGATCTGCCCACCGTCACAGTCACCGCCACTTTACCTGGCGCAGCACCAGCGCAGATGGAGACTGAGGTCGCCCGCAAGATCGAAAACTCGATTGCCACGGTGCAAGGCCTTAAACACATCTACACCAAGGTGCAGGACGGCGCGGTCACGATCACCGCCGAGTTCCGCCTTGAAAAACCCGTGCAGGAAGCCGTAGACGACGTGCGCTCGGCCGTGTCGCGGGTGCGTAGCGAGTTGCCGGGCGACGTGCGTGACCCCATCGTTAGCAAACTCGACATGGCTGGCACCCCGGTGCTGGCCTTCACCATCGCGTCTAAATCGATGGATGCTGAGGCTTTGTCCTGGTTTGTGGACAATGAAATCGCCAAAACGCTACTGGCGGTGCGTGGCGTGGGTGGTGTCGCCCGCGTTGGCGGTGTCAGCCGGGAAGTGCGGGTAGCACTGGACCCCTTCAAGCTGCAAGCCTTGAACGCTACGGTAGCCGACGTGTCGCGGCAACTTCGCCAAGTGCAGCAAGACAGTGCGGGCGGGCGCACTGACATTGGCGGCAGCGAACAACCGGTGCGCACGCTGGCCACGGTGAAATCCGCAGAAGAACTGGGCAATCTCCATTTGAGCCTGAGTGATGGCCGCAAAATCCGCCTCAACCAGGTCGCCACCATCAGCGACACCGTGGCCGAGCCACGTTCGGCGGCACTGCTCAACGGCAAACCCGTGGTCGGGTTTGAAGTCTCGCGCAGCCGTGGCGAAAGTGAAGTCACGGTCGGCGCGGCCGTGCAGAAAGCGCTGGTCAACTTGAAGGCCTTGCACCCGGATCTGGAACTCACGGAGGCGTTCAACTTTGTCAAACCCGTCGAAGAAGAGTTTGACGGCTCGATGGCCCTGCTCTACGAGGGTGCCGCCCTCGCGGTGCTGGTGGTGTGGCTTTTCCTGCGCGATTGGCGCGCTACGTTTGTCTCGGCTGTGGCGCTGCCAATGTCGGCCATCCCGGCGTTTATCGGCATGTATTTGCTCGGGTTTTCAGTCAACGTCGTGACGCTGCTGGCGCTCTCCCTGGTGATCGGCATTTTGGTGGACGACGCCATCGTGGAGGTGGAGAACATCGTGCGCCACTTGCGTATGGGCAAATCCCCCTTCCAGGCGGCAATGGAAGCAGCAGACGAAATCGGCCTGGCCGTGATCGCCACCACGTTTACTTTAATTGCCGTGTTTTTGCCTACGGCTTTCATGAGTGGCGTGGCGGGCAAGTTTTTCAAACAATTCGGCTGGACGGCATCGCTTGCCGTGGGCGCCTCCCTGATCGTCGCGCGAATGCTCACGCCCATGATGTCCGCTTACATTCTGAAGCCCCTGGTGACCGCCTACAAGGAGCCGGGCTGGCTGAAGATTTATATGAAGATGGCGAGCTGGTGTGTGCGCCACCGCTTGATCACCGCGATTGCGGCGGCGGCTTTTTTCGTCGGCTCGCTGATGTTGATCCCTCTCTTGCCCACGGGTTTTGTGCCGCCCGATGACAACTCCCAAACCCAAGTTTATTTGGAGCTGCCGCCTGGCTCGACCCTTAGCCAGACCATGGCCACGGCGGAATCCGCCCGCGTCATGATCAGCAAGGTCGAACACGTTAAAAGTATCTACACCACGATAGGTGGTGGTAGTGTAGGAACCGACCCCTTTGCGCCCCAAGGTGCCGCCGAGGCGCGCAAGGCCTCACTCACCATCATCCTCTCAGAACGCGCCGTGCGGCCACGCAAACAGGGAATCGAGGCCAACATACGCAAGGCTTTGGAGCCGCTGCCAGGCGTGCGCAGCAAAGTTGGCCTAGGGGGATCAGGAGAAAAATACGTCTTGGTACTGACCGGCACTGACCCGCTGGTGTTGAATAGCGCTGCGCAGGCCGTCGAAAAGGACTTGCGCACCATTCCTGGCCTGGGCAGCATTGCCTCCACGGCCAGCCTGATCCGGCCTGAAATTGCCGTGCGGCCAAACTTCACAGCTGCAGCAGATTTGGGTGTGACCACGGCCTCCATCGCTGAAACTCTGCGCATTGCGACAGCCGGCGACTACGACATATCGCTGCCCAAACTCAACCTCGCCCAACGGCAGGTGCCCATCAGCGTGCGCCTGCAAGACGATGCCCGCAAAGACTTGTCGATCCTGGAGCGGCTGGCCGTGCCAGGCGCGCGTGGGCCGGTCATGCTGGCGCAGGTCGCCACACTGGAGATGACCGGTGGGCCTGCCGTGATTGACCGCTACGACCGCGCACGCAATGTCAACTTTGAAATCGAACTCTCCGGCCTGCCCTTGGGTGATGTGACCGAGGCCGTCAAACAATTGCCCGCGATCAAATCCTTGCCGGCCGGCGTGACCGTGGTCGAAGTGGGTGACGCCGAGGTGATGGGCGAACTATTTGCCAGCTTCGGGCTGGCCATGCTCACCGGCGTCTTGTGTATTTACATCGTGCTGGTGCTTCTTTTCAAAGATTTCCTGCATCCGGTAACGATTCTGTGCGCATTGCCGCTGGCGTTGGGCGGCGCGTTTGTCGGGCTTCTGATCGCTGACAAGAGTTTTTCGATGCCGTCCTTGATCGGCTTGATCATGCTGATGGGCGTGGCCACCAAAAACTCGATTTTGCTGGTGGAATACGCCATCGTCGCCCGACGAGACCACGCTATGACCCGCCTGGAGGCGCTTTTGGACGCCTGCCACAAACGCGCACGCTCGATCATCATGACCACGCTCGCGATGGGTGCGGGCATGATACCCATCGCCCTCGGATGGGGCGAGGCTGACTCCAGTTTCCGCTCGCCCATGGCAGTCGCGGTAATTGGCGGCTTGATCACGTCCACGCTGCTCAGTCTGCTGGTCGTGCCCGCCGTGTTCACCTACGTGGACGACCTGGAGCATTTGATCAGACGGCTGTGGGGCAAGCTGCGGGGTAACAAGCCCACGACGCCACACGCCTCGCCCGCGCCTCTAGTTCCCGCCACCGCCGAAACAACCAAGCCGTAAGGCCAGGCTCGCCAGGAAAATCTAAGCCCTGATTTTATTGACCAGCGCGGTGGTGGAATAACCGCTCACAAACGGTATCGCCAGCGCCCTGCCACCATAAGCTTCAACGATTTTGGTTTCGGCCAGTTTCGCCATGTCGTAGTCGCCGCCCTTGACCAGCAAGTCGGGTCTCAGCTCGGCGATCAGCGCCAGCGGCGTGTCGTCGTCAAACCAGGTCACCATGCTGACAGACTGCAAGGCGGCAATGACCACCGCACGGTCCATGGCGTTGTTCAAAGGTCGACCCGGCCCTTTGCCTAAACGGCGCGCGGAGGCGTCCGAATTGAGGGCGACGACCAGACTGCCGCCTAGGGCGCGTGCCTGCTCCAGATAAACCACATGTCCCCGGTGCAAAACATCGAACACACCGTTGGTAAAGACCAGGGGACGCACCAGTGTGCGGGCGCGCACCAAGGCGTCCACACGCAGGCATAACTTGCCCGTCATCGCGGTGTTTAAGTCTAAATCGTCCATGCGCCAATGCTAGCAGGGCACTTATCCAGGCTTGGCTTTTGAATTTGCGTGGAAACCACGTCATCAAATCGCCTTTCGATTGACACAAGTCTGTCACCACGACAAAGGACACTCCGTTGGTTACAGACAAAAAAGCGATATGCAAACTCACTTTGCCAATCCCCTTATGACCCAAAATCCTTTTGAACGCTCTGACTTCATTGGGAAACGGTTGCAGTGGGCGTTTTGCAAGGCATTCGAAGTGGCCCGATGATGCGGGCCGCCTTTCGAGCGGCAGGAGAGTGGGCGAATGCCCCACACGGCAGGTCGGCGTCCGACTCTGCTGATAATTTGCAGCAAGCAGAGGATGACGCATCGAATCGACGGCGGATACGTGCCATCTTCATTTCAGATCTTCACATCGGTACGCCCGGATTTCAGGCAGAGGCGCTGCTTGAGTTTCTGAGACTTCACCCAAGCGACTATCTTTATCTGGTCGGCGATATCGTGGATGGCTGGCAACTCAGGCGCAGATGGTTCTGGCCACAATCCCACAACGATGTCATTCAGAAGTTGTTACGCCGCGCCCGCAAGGGTTGCCGCGTTGTGTTTGTTCCGGGAAATCACGACGAATTCGCCAGGGCGTTTGTCGGGCATCAGTTCGGTGGCATAGACGTCGTCAGCACGGCCGTCCATCAGACTCTGGATGGCCGCTCGCTCTGGGTCACACACGGCGACCAGTTTGATGGCGTCGTGCAATGCGCCAAGTGGCTGGCCTACCTGGGTGACAACCTCTATGAGCTGACGTTGCGCATCAATCGCCATCTGAACAATTTCCTCGCCCGGGTCGGAATGCCGTATTGGTCTCTATCGGCATTTCTTAAAAACAAGGTCAAACTGGCCTTGAGTTACGTGCAAGATTTTGAAGTGGCGGTTGCCCGTGAGGCTCAAAGACTCGGGCATGACGGCGTTATTTGTGGCCATATCCACCGCGCAGAAATGCGGGAAATCAACGGTGTCCTTTATTGCAACGACGGCGATTGGGTGGAAAGCCGTACAGCGCTGGTCGAACATATGGATGGACGTCTTGAGTTGATATTCTGGCGTCAAGAGGGTCAGGAAAAACCTCTGGAATCGTCAAAAGCGCCATTAGGTCAACCTCCTGTACCTGCCGCTCACTGAGCCTTCACTCTCAATGGGTTTCCTGAGGCAAATGCATCAGGCTTTGACCCATACGCACCTGCGCGCCCGCCTGCACTGTCTCGCTCAATTCAAAACCCTCCGGAGCCAGCACGATGATGGTCGAGCCGTGTTCAAACCAACCCAACTCCTCGCCCTTCGAGACGTTTGCGTTGCAGCGAATTTGATTCGGGCCAGGGTAGCTCAGGTGCAGCAGCACATTCACAAAGTGCAAGCGAATACTGGCCACGAGAATTGCCGCCACGGGCACCAGAGCAATAGGAAAATTACCCTTACCCAATCGGGCGTGTATAACCGCCCTCTCATTTTTACAAAACAGACGCTCTACCCGTTTTAGTGCAATGGGATTCACGTTCCAGGTGTCGCCGTTGATGTAGTTGACTTGCTGGATGCTCAAGTCGTGCGGCGCGTGAAAGCGGTGGTACATCGCGGACGTCAGTCTCAAGGTGACATAACTACCCCCTTCAAATACCAATGCATCCGGCTGCGAACCCAACAGTTCCCCCAGTGTGTAGGGGAAACCTTTAGCCTGAAACACAGTACCGTTGTGAATGCGGCCATGCTCGCCAACAATACCGTCACTGGGACTCACCAGAACGCCAGGCCGAGGGTCAAGCGGTCGGGCGTCTGGTTTCAGTTTGCGCGTAAAGCAAGCGTGGAGGCTGTCAAAAGACGCTTGCTCTGCATCGGCCAAATCCAAGTCCACAAATAGTCGCCAGACGAACATCAGAAAGCTGCACAACAGCGGACTGCGAATTTTGCTTAATCGGCCGACGGCAACCGTTAGCGCAATACGTGGAACCCGATTGGTAAGCAGGAAGTTCAAGTCTTCGTTCTGGGCAAGCGAGCGAAGTGTTGTCAGAGTTTTTGGAATTTTCATCAACGCGTCACGCTGTTGCCATAAAAAGGGGAAACTCAAACTCGGAGCAATGGATGGCAGACCCCGTGAGCCTGAATATCACAAATTTCACAAACATTGAATTCGCTGTGGCCACCGCTGCTGCGGTGCTACTGACAGGTTGGATGCTGCGCAAAGGCAAACAGCGGCTTGAGTTGTCGCTCGCAAAACATCCGTCGCTGGCCGGACATTCGCGCTGGGCAAAAAGAATTGCCCGTCAAATCCCCGGGTACGACTACAACGAGCAAGAATTTTTTGGTTCAGACGCTGCGTCCGCCGATTTGATCGCGCTGCGAAAGACAAACTTCCACCGGCTGGCAGCAAGTTTTGCAAAGCGTTTTCCGAAGTCAAATGCGATGACCAGTGAGGCACGTGAAGGTCTTTCTGACTTGCAATTCACCGGCGCCTACCGGGTTCCGTTTCAATACAGCCGATACCTTCGACAACACATCAGCGTCGGCGCTTTTCTCAAAGCAAGCGAAGGCGTGATGTTGGAGGATCTTGACGGCAATCGACTGTTTGACTTGGCAGGTTCGTATGGTGTCAACCTGTTTGGTTATGACTTCTACAAAGTCTGTATGGACGAAGGTGCCAACATGGTCCGGGAACTCGGGCCGGTACTGGGTGCCTACCACCCTGCGGTGATCTACAACATCAAGCGCCTTAAAGAGATCTCGGGTCAGGACGAGGTGTCGTTCCATATGTCAGGCACAGAGGCGGTTATGCAAGCTGTCCGATTGGCCCGTTACCACACCCGAAGAAGCCACATCGTTCGTTTCTGTGGGGCCTATCACGGCTGGTGGGACGATGTACAGCCCGGCCCAGGCAATCCTGCCAACGTCCGCGACACTTATACGCTTCGCGACATACATGCTCACTCCCTGCATGTTTTGCGGACACGCCGTGATATCGCCTGCGTACTCGTGAACCCGTTGCAGGCGCTGCATCCGAATGCCAGCGCGCCCGGCGATTCCGCTCTGCTCGACAGCAGCCGCCGAGCTGGCTTCGACCGCGATGCGTACACCGCATGGCTGCTTGAATTGCGAAAGGTTTGCACAGACAACGGCATCGTGCTGATATTTGATGAGGTTTTTCTCGGGTTCCGATTGGCTCCCGGGGGGGCGCAGGCTTATTTTGGCGTTAAGGCGGACCTCGTCACCTACGGTAAGACTCTGGGCGGCGGATTGCCGGTAGGCGTCATTTGTGGCACTTCTACTTTGATGCGCCGGTTCCGGCCTGACCGACCGGTAGACATCTGTTTTGCGCGGGGAACCTTCAACGCCCACCCGTACGTCATGGGCGCCATGAATGCGTTTCTGAAACGTATGCAAACGCCGCATGTATTGGCGCTTTACGAGGGGCTTGACGCGCGCTGGAACCAGCGGGCGGCCCAACTCAATGACACACTCGCCAAAGAAAACCTGCCGGTACGGGTTGCGAATATGGCGACCGTCTGGACGATCACCTATACGCGCCCCTCCCGCTACAACTGGATGTTTCAGTTTTATCTGCGCCTGCATGGTTTGGCCCTGAGCTGGGTGGGCAGCGGGCGAATGATTTTCAGCTTGAACTACACCGACGCTGATTTTGAAGAGGTCGCTCACAGACTCTTGGCGGCGGCAAAACAAATGCAGGCAGAAGCCTGGTGGGAGAACCCGTCTGGACAGACAAATCGCCAGATCCGCCGCAGCATCTTTCTCGAAGCGCTAAAGCACCGCAAGCGATAGGATTTTGGACAAAGTTTCAACTCTGCCGCGCATGTGACATGGGATCCGTGATTTCACCGCGCATCAAATATAGCGGCGCTTTATAGTAAAGCTTGATATCGTGAAATGGATCGGTAATGATCTTTGTGCCCCAAACCAATGCTGTCATCAGATTCTGTTGAATGCCCAGCTGGACCATACGAAACAAGAGGCCACCTGCGCCCAAGCCCAACCAGACCATCGCGACGATGCGCACGTATTCCCCAAAGGAGTTGTAGCCCTGGAAAAGGCCAAGCACGGTGGGGTCAAGCCAGACCAGGATGGGTGAAAACGCCCAAATACTCATAAACACCATTTTGCGGCGCAGGTTGTACCCCACCTTGATGTCTTCCTTGTGGGCATGGGTCGCCTGGTTGACATGGTCGTAGTCATGCGGCTCAAAAAAGAAATGCCCGGCTTGGCGCGTGGTCATCGAAACCAGCCAGGCCAACAATGCAGAGACCACCGGGTCAATGAAGAGCCAGATGTAGGCCGCGACAAAACAAAGTGCGCTGACAAGATGCAGCGACTGGTTAATCCGGTTGTGGTGGTAATAACGATGATCATCCCATCGCTGCGTCTGCAGTTCTTTGAAAAAGTCTTTCACGCTAGTTCCTTTTGCTGGACGGTTGGATCTGCACACCGCCCAACCCGTTTGGTCGGTGTGTCTGGATGGTGACGGGAATTGATGAAAGTTTGGTGACTTTTTAGCGTGTTTTCGATGGGCACCCCTTTTGTCATAAAACTGTTGCATCACACTTTCATGATGTCGGCATGAACGAAATGAACTATCCGTTTTTCGAGGTGGGCGAGTTGGATTCAACGAAGCAACCCTGGCGGGTTGCAATGGTCAGCGAAACCTATCCGCCCGAAGTCAATGGTGTCGCGCGCACCTTGCAACAGGTGGTGCAAGGCTTGCTGGATCGGGGTCACGACCTTCAACTGGTAAGGCCTCGGCAGGGAAAAGATGAGCGACCCGCTTCATCGCCAAATTTCAACGAAGTCTTGACGAAAGGATTGACGATTCCCATGTACCGTCACCTTCGAATGGGATTGCCATCCAAACGCACGCTGATGAAACTTTGGCAGGATAAGAGGCCAGCCCTTGTCCACATTGCCACCGAGGGCCCTCTCGGGTGGTCAGCACTTCGAGCAGCTACCGAGCTCAGATTGCCCGTCGTTTCCGACTTCCGAACAAATTTTCAGGCTTACGCGCAGTATTACGGTATCAGTTGGCTGCAAGGATCCACGATGGCTTATCTGCGTAGCTTTCACAACCAATGCAACCAGACGATGGTGCCGACCGAAGCTCTTCTTCAACAACTCTCCGGAAACGGGTTCAAACGACTCAAGGTGGTCGCCCGCGGTGTCGATACACTGAACTTCGCACCGACCAAACGCAGTCAGGGACTCCGCGAGAAATGGGGCGTTTACGGCGATGACGTCGCGGTTTTGCACGTGGGTCGACTTGCAGCCGAGAAGAACCTGGGCGTCTTGATCCGGGCCTACGACAAGATTCGCTCAGTGCAGCCCCGTGCGCGTCTGGTTGTGGTGGGCGACGGACCTATGCGCGCCGAGCTTCAGGCGCAGTTTCCTCAAGCCTACTTTGCCGGCTTTCAATCAGGCGAAGCGCTGGCAGCTCACTATGCCTCTGGCGACATGTTTTTGTTTCCCAGTTTGACCGAGACCTATGGCAACGTAACGCCGGAAGCGATGGCCAGTGGTTTGGGCGTCGTTGCCTTTGATGACGCTGCTGCCGGTGAATTGATCGAACATCGCAGCAACGGACTGCTTGCACCAAAGACCGACTCTGCTGCATTCGTCACTCTGGCAGCCGAGCTGGCCCGCAACGCCACCCTACGGCGTCAATACGGTGACCAGGCCCGCTCAACCGTTTTAGCGCACGGATGGAGTGAGATCGTGCGCAATGTTGAAGACGTTTATGCCAACGCCATCAAGCAGAGTCCTTTCTCCCTCGCCCATGATATTCGGTCGAGGCTGTTGCCGGTTTGATTTAAGGAAGCGCGGTTTTATTCATCGGGGTCCATGGCGATTGGGTTGGGATGGGCTTCGAAGCTTCAAATTCCACGGAGCAGCGCATCTTTGCATTTGCGAGTTGAAAAGCCCTCAACTTTAGGCCACATCACCGAGGCGTCATTCAATTCGGCGTCACACAAGCGCCACAAAACTGACATCGCCCTTTCGCAAAGTCGGATGAAACTTGTCGGCAGTGGTATCAACCGTAGAAAGTTATGAAAATTTCGGTGATTGGGGCTGGGTACGTTGGCTTGGTAACTGGTGCATGTCTTGCCGAGGTCGGCAATGACGTGACTTGTTTTGACACTGACAGCGCCAAAATCAGCGCATTGAAGAATGGTGAACTACCCATTTATGAGCCGGGTTTGCAGGAAATCGTGTTGAGAAACACAAAGGCTGGTCGCTTGCATTTCACTGACGACATTGAAAGCTCTACGCACTTCGGTACGGTGCAGTTCATCGCCGTCAACACACCGCCAGATGATGTCGGCGCGGCCGACCTGCGTCATGTCATGACGGCGGCAAGAAATATTGGCCAGTATATGAATGATTACAAAGTTGTAGTCAACAAAAGTACCGTTCCCGTTGGCACGGCAAACGCCGTCACCGCCACAATCAACGAGACCTTAGCCGCCCGTGGTGTCGAAATACCTTTCAACGTCGTTTCGAACCCGGAATTCCTGAAGGAAGGCGCTGCGATTGAAGATTTCATGCGGCCCAATCGCATCATTCTGGGTTGTGACGACGAACAGGCCTCGCTCAATATGCGCGCCTTGTACGCACCGTTTCAACGCCATCATGACCGGGTGATCCTGATGGATGTCAAAAGCGCAGAGTTGACCAAATACGCTGCCAACGCCATGCTGGCAACCCGTATCAGTTTCATGAATGAACTTGCCAATTTGGCTGAAAAACTGGGTGCCGACATTGAAAACGTGCGTCGTGGCATTGGCAGCGACGCACGGATTGGTTACGACTTTCTTTACGCCGGCGCGGGATACGGTGGATCTTGTTTTCCCAAGGATGTCCGTGCACTGATTCACTTTGCCACGCAAGAGGCAGGCATTGACCTCAAGATTTTGGGTGCAGTCCAAGCCGCCAATACAGCGCAAAAACACGTGTTGGCCGAAAAAATCAAGTTGCGATTCGGGCCCAATCTGGCTGGCAAACATTTTGCGTTGTGGGGGCTTGCATTCAAAGCCAATACAGACGATATGCGAGAGGCCTCCAGCCTGACCTTGATTGATGACTTATTGCAAGCTGGTGCGACCGTGACGGCCTATGACCCCGTGGCAATGGAAAAAGCGACGGGGCTTCTGCGAGACAAAGTCGGCGTGACATTTGCGCAATCCCAAACAGCGGCGCTAGAAAACGCCACAGCGCTGGTGATTGTGACGGAATGGAAGGAATTCAGGAGTCCAAATTTTGACACCGTCATGTCCCAATTGAAGAGCCCGACGATCTTTGACGGACGCAACCTGTTTGATCCCAAGATGGTTCGAGGCCTGGGATTCGAATACTTCCCGATTGGACGATAACCCCGAAAAATAACCCCGCTTAGCGCTAACGGATCGGCATCACTCCATGCCTTGGCAGGCCACCTGCAAACAGGGCTAGGCAGCAACCTCAGCAACAGGGGTCATCGACAGCCCCGCCTGCTCGCGCCCCAGCTCCTTGCGGTATTTGTTCAAATCCTGCACGGTGCTGAACTCCCGCTCCAACAGCAGACTCAGGTTGTGCAGGATGCGGTCGACCACCTTGGTTTCCCACAACACGTCAAACTTGATCTGGCCATCGAGCCAGTGCTCCAGCCATTCAGGGTCTGGCAGGCGACTTTGGACGGTGTCACGCGGAAACAAGGCTTTGTTCACATGCAAGTTGGTCGGGTGCAGGGCCTGCGCCGTGCGCCGTGCGCTGGCCATCAACACGCCGACTTTGGCAAAGGCCATCTTGGCCTCAATGCCGTGCAGTCCGATAGCGCGACGCATGTATTTCAGGTAACAACCACCATGGCGGGCTTCGTCCTGAGACAAGGTGGTGTAAATCTGCTTGATGACAGGCTCAGTGTGCCACTGGCTGGCGCGACGGTACCAATGGTTGAGGCGGATTTCTCCGCAGAAATGCATCATCAGGGTTTCCAGCGGTGGCGCGGGGTCAAACTCAAAACGCACTTCATGCAGCTCGGCCTCGGTGGGCACCAGGTCTGGGCGGAATTTTTTGAGGTATTCCATCAACACCAGCGAATGTTTTTGCTCCTCAAAAAACCAGACTGACATGAAGGCGCAAAAATCGCTGTCGTGCCGGTTGTCGCGCAGAAACATCTCGGTCGCCGGAAGCGCCGCCCACTCCGTGATGGCGTTGAGTTTGATGGTCTGGGCATGCTCCTCGGTCAGCAAGGACGCGTCAAAACTCTCCCAAGGAATATCCTTGGTCATGTCCCAACGGACAGCTTCGAGTTGTTTGAACAGTTCCGGGTAGAGCACAAAAGTTCCTGTTTGGTCGAAACCATTCTAGGGGGCAGATGTATCAACGGCGCTTACAAATGGATGGGGTTTCACCCCCAGTTAGAGACTACGATGGCCAAATAGTTCATGCAGGGGCAGTATCCACAAAACTGGCGCGTTGCGCCAGTTTTTCATACAACTTGGTCAAGTTCGCGTGATCGGCACGCCAATTGATCTGCGGAAAGCGGAAATCCAGGTAGCCCAACGCACAACCCACCGAAATGTCCGCCAGGCTCAGGTGGATGCCGAAGCAAAACGGCTTTTCAGCCAAGCCCGTGCTCATAGCTTTGAGGCTGGCACTAACTTTGCCAAGCTGGCGGTCAATCCACACCTGGCTGCGTTGTGCCTTGGTGCGGCCATCCCAAGTGGCTTCAAGCCGCGCCAGGATTGAGGCGTCCAGAAGGCCATCGGCCAGGGCTTCCCAGGTTTTGACCTCGGCCTTCTCGCGCCCCACGCTGGGGATCAGCTTACCCACGGGCGAGAGGGTATCCAGGTATTCGACGATGACGCGGGAGTCAAACAGCGCCTCGCCGCCTTCCATGATCAGGCAAGGCACCTTGCCCAGCGGGTTGGATTCGCTGATTTTGGTGTCGGCGGCCCAGACGTTTTCAGGTACAAAACTGTAGTCCAGCTTTTTCTCGGCCATGACAACGCGCACTTTGCGGACGTAAGGACTGGTGATGGCGCCAATGAGTTTCATGAGTCGGTGCTAGTTGGGGATTCGGCCATTCTAAACAGACAGGCGGGGGGGTGGCCCCCACGCTCCGCCACTGCGCGGGTCGCTGCCTCTACAAATCCACCCTCAACCTACAATCGCCCCATGTCTTTTTCCTCCATTTCCGCCATTTCCCCACTGGACGGGCGTTACGCCGCCAAACTCGCCGCTTTGCGCCCGCTGATGAGCGAGCAGGGTTATATGCACCGGCGCGTGCAGGTCGAAGTGGCCTGGCTGATTGCGTTGAGCGACGCTGGATTTGACGAATTCAAGCCACTTTCTGGCGGAGCGCGTACTTACTTAAACCGCTTGGTCAAAGACTTTTCTGAGGCCGATGGCCTGGCCATCAAGGCGATTGAGAAGACCACTAACCACGATGTCAAAGCCGTCGAATACTGGATCAAATCCAAATTCGAGGCGCGGCCCGAGTTGCTCAAAGTTGCCGAATTTGTCCACTTTGCGTGTACCAGCGAAGACATCAACAACACCAGCCACGCGTTGCAACTCAAAGGCGCACGTAATCAGGTGCTGCTGCCCGCGCTTGACGAAGTGATCGCCAAGCTACGCCAGATGGCCCAAACGTTTGCGGCCGTGCCCATGCTCAGCCGCACCCATGGCCAGACGGCCAGCCCAACCTCAGTGGGCAAGGAGATCGCCAACGTGGTGGTGCGCCTACAGACCGCGCGCGAAAAGATCGCCAGCGTCAAACTCATGGCCAAAATGAACGGCGCAGTGGGCAACTACAACGCCCACCTCTCGGCCTGGCCCGATTTTGACTGGGAGGCCTTCAGCCGCCGCGTGGTCGAATGCGAGGAGCAAGGCAGCAACACGTCCAAAGGCCCCTGGGGCCTGGGGCTCACCTTCCAGCCCTACAGCATACAGATCGAGCCGCACGACTACATGGCCGAGCTGTTTGATGCTGTGGCGCGCACCAATACCATCCTCATCGATTGGTCACGTGACGTGTGGGGTTACGTGAGCCTGGGCTATTTCAAACAAAAACTCAAGGCAGGCGAAGTCGGCTCCTCGACCATGCCGCACAAAGTCAACCCGATCGATTTTGAAAACGCCGAGGGTAACCTCGGCCTGGCCAACGCCCTGCTGCGCCACCTGAGCGAGAAACTCCCCATCTCCCGCTGGCAGCGCGACCTGACCGACAGCACCGTGCTGCGCAACATGGGCGTGGCGCTGGGTTACGCGGTGCTGGCTTACCAGTCACTGCTCACCGGCCTGAACAAACTGGAAATTAACGAAAAAGCCATCGCCGACGACCTGGACGCCGCTTGGGAAGTGCTGGCCGAACCGATCCAAACCGTGATGCGCCGCTTTGGCCTGCCCGAACCCTACGAGCAGCTCAAAACCTTCACCCGGGGTGCCCCGATGACACGTGAGCTGATGCAAGGCTTCATCGCCAAGCTGGAGATTCCGCAGGCCGACAAAGACCGCCTACTGGCAATGACGCCCGCCAGCTACACGGGCATGGCCACGACACTTGCAAAAAGAATTTGAGTTCAGAATATTTTGTATTGGCACCCCATTAGGTCTCGTAATATATTAATATATAGCTACTAATTTTAAGTAAAATTTGATTAATAAATATAAATAAATGGCTTTAAAATCTACTATTTTTAAAGCCAATTTGCAGATTGCCGACATCGACAACGGGTATTACGCCGACCACGCGCTCACGCTGGCGCGACACCCGAGCGAGACCGACGAACGCATGATGGTGCGGCTGGTGGCGCTGGCTTTGCAGGCGCACAAGCTGCAATCTGTCTGTGCGGGCGACGGCGTCTTGGCCTTTGGCGCGGGCCTCTCCAGCCCGGATGAACCCGATGTGTCGCTGACCGACTTCACAGGCCTCAAACGCCTGTGGATCGAAGTCGGCCAGCCCGAAGACAAGCCGCTTTTGAAGGCCTGCGGCAAGGCTGACGTGGTGCTGCTGTATTGCTTCAGCGCCGCCGCCGAGGTCTGGTGGAAAAGCATGGAAAACAAGCTCTCTCGACCGCAAAATTTGAATGTCTGGCGTGTACCCGCTGCGCAGTCGCAGGCGCTGATTCCGATGGCAGCGCGCAGCATGCAGTTGCAGGCGACGATTCAGGAAGGCACGCTCATGCTGGGTGATGGCACGCGCAACGTCGATATTGAGCCGTTGCGCTGGAAGTAAAGCAGCTGGGAGTCTGAGCGACAGCGAAAGACGATAGCGCAGGGCGAAAGCGCAAGGCGCCGCTCAAAAACAGATCCTCAGTTTAAGGCCAATGCCGAGCCCATCTGGCCAAAGTCTCCGCAAGGCGTCATCACAACTATTAACATGGAAGTTAATAGTTGTGGCGAAATAAGCTTCCGCCGAGCACTTAAGACAAAAATCGGCACTCAGGTCTCGTATTATATGGATATATTGCTATTATATTTATAGCGTTACAAACCGCGCCTGGCTCAGCCCGAGGCCAGGTTTTGAGCCACACGCTCCGCCGCCCGTTCCGCATATTTGTTGAAGCGCCAGGCTGTGCCATCCATTGTGATACGTCGCCAGGTTTGGCGTTTTTCAGCTGGGCGCATGGCCGTCCAGTGCTGGACTTCTTCAAAACTGCGGCCGCAGCCCTTGCAGGTGGCATCGCCCTGGCTGGTCGAACAAATCGCAATACAGGGGGTATCGGGCGTGGTCTCGTACCAGGCCAGCCAGGCTGACAGCGCCGTTTTGGGAAAGGAAAACTCGTCCGCCTCAGTCTCGTGCAAAAACACCATGGTGGCGTAGACTTCGGCGAGCGCGCGCGTTTCGGGCGCGAGTGAAAAACCGTCGGGGGACGGTTTTTTGTCGCGCCAATAATTGATAGCCGACTCGATGTCAACGATGTGAATGCCAGCCATGCGTGAGTTGTACGAAGGACGGGCATCATAACGCGCCGGGCTTTGGGCAGGCCTCAACCAACTTGCAGCCACCAATATCCCTACAGAACCTAGGTTTTTGTGTTTTAAAGGGCTTGTGCTGTAATTCTTTCACGAAGGGGAGTAGCTCCCTCTTCTTGCTGCACAGGGAGGCATCCAAAAAGGGTGTCGTGGCGAGAAGTATCAACAGGTCGTCATTACGAAGCAACACAACTAGTAGTGCTTCCGGTCTGTTGGGCACATATCGCATGACTTCATGTCGAGCCAGACCTTCGATTGGAGCCCGTATTGGGCCCAGTCGAGGTGTTTTTGGCGGCGCTCAACCACAGGGTTGCGTTGCATCAAAATTCCCTAGACCGGGTTTTCAGCGGGTTGTACGTCGATACAACTAGGAGGCCTCGTCATGGAATTTTTATCTGCACCCTGGTGGACAGCACTGCTAGCCATCATTCTCATTGATCTTGTACTCGCTGGCGACAACGCCATCGTCATCGCGCTGGCGGCGCGCAATCTACCAGACAAATTAAAGAAAAAAGCGATCATCTGGGGCACCGTGGGTGCCATCGTCGTTCGCGCTGTGATGACACTGGGTGTCGTTTGGCTCCTCAAAATCCCCGGCTTGATGCTGGTCGGCGGCCTTGGCCTGGTTTGGATTGCTTACAAACTACTCGCTGACGAGGGTGGCGAGACGGAACACGGCCCGGTGCAAACCACCTTCTGGGGCGCGATGAAAACCATTGTGGTGGCCGACGCCCTCATGGGTGTGGACAACGTGCTGGGTGTCGCCGGCGCCGCCAATGGCTCGATGGATCTGGTCATCATTGGCCTCTTGATCAGCGTGCCAATCGTGGTGTACGGCAGTTCTATAGTCTTGAAGCTGGTCGAGCGCTTCCCCGTCATCATCCTAATCGGCGCTGCTGTGTTGGCATTCCCTGCGGCCAAGATGATCGTCAACGAGCCCCTGCTCGACGCGGTGTTTGACCCGCCGGAGCTTTTGAATACCGTCGCCCGGTGGACGACCTATGCCGTCGCAGTCGCAGGCGTGTTGGCGGCGGGCCGCTGGGCCACCTCCAAACCGTCAAGTATGGCTTAGTACCCGGTGTGGATCGGTTGGCGTCAAACTCATGCCGATCCACGCTGATTCACAAGCCCCCCACAAGTTTTTTCTGGTCCCGTTCCTAAAATCTCACTTAACTTCAAAGGAAATCATCATGGACAAAATCATTGTTTACATCAACGACGCCGCTTCCGCTTTGGAAAAAATGGCGCCCATGAACAGTCAAACCGAACCGGGTGGAGCGTCTACCCAGTGGATTTTGGTCGCCTGCCCACCTCGCTTGACCCGTCATGCCAGCAAATGGCTGACTTTCAAGGCGCGCGAAAGTTGGCGCGCCCATTGGTGCACTGAGCTGTTCGCCAAAGTGACGCCTTCGCTCAAGGTCGGTGGCAATTCTGTGCAGACAATAGTTGCCCAAACACCCCTGGTGGAGATGACGGCGAGCCTTTTGCGTCAACACGGCCCGGCCCGTGTGATGGACGCGCGCCTGGCCTTGGTGGGGCAGGACTTGGCACCGGTTACGGCGAACCAGCCTGTGGCCAAAGGCAGCCGCTGGACGGTTCCTGGCGCCCTGGTAGGCTTGGGCACCGTGATGGCGCTGGCCAGCGAATAACAGTGGAATAAGGGCAGTTTGAGGATCAGCGCCACGGTCGCGGCGATAATCTGCGCCCATGAAACTCATTCTCAAATGGTTGTTAAGCGCCTGCGCCCTGCTGGCAGTTGCCCACTTTTACAGTGGCGTGGAGGTCAAAACTTTCACCGCCGCGTTGATTGCGGCCTTTGTCATCGCGCTGTTCAACACGTTTTTGCGCCCGCTGCTGATTGTGTTGACCCTGCCGGTGACAGTGGTGACCCTGGGCTTGTTTATGTTTGTGATCAACGCCCTCATGTTTTGGGCCGCCGCTGGCGTGCTCGACGGCTTTCATGTCAAGGGTTTCGCAGCGGCCCTGGTGGGTTCGCTGCTCTATTCCCTGGCGGGCATGCTCATTGAGTCAGCGCTCGAGCGCCTGTTCGCGAAGAAGTAGCGCCACCTGGCGCGCCCGGCTGTCGATGATGGAAGCCTCAATGTGATCTGCCACGCCCTGGCGCGCAAGTTCGCGCGCCACTTCCTGGGCCGCCTTGAACCGATCTGTTGCAGCGGCGTAGTCCAAGACAGCGACCTGGGCTTCCGCATCGGACCGGATAGCGCGTAATCGTTGGCCCAAGGCCGTCTGCGCAGCCGAGAGAAGTTGCCAGGCGTGGGCATCGCGCGGATGATTGGCCACCCAAGTTTGCAATGTGTCGGCAGCGTCTTTGGGCCGGCCCGCGCGAAGTGCTATCGTTGCGCCCAGAATCAACTCCGGGCGCCCGGCTTTCGGGCCTTTCACCAGCGGACTTTTAAGTACAGCGTCATTCGCCGCTAGCGCTGCTGCTGCTTTTGAGCCATTGCCGTCGGTCAAGGCTATTTCTGCTGCAAGCAAGTAGGCGAGCCTCGCGGCAAACGCATCATTGGCGGTTAACGCCGTCAGTTTCGAGAGGTGCGGCGCACTGGCCGCGAAATCGCGTAATTTCATCGCGGCCAAGGCAGCGCCATACACAGTGCCGGTCTGGCGATAACGCATTTCAGGCGTGAGCACTGCGGCGGATGGCTCAGGGACACCCGCTGCCAGAGCCGCCCAGGCACGCAGGGCATCGACGCCAGAATTCGACAACACCTGCGCCCGCGCGCTGACCATGGCGTGCTCCAGGCTACCGATGGCCGAGACGACAGGCACATTGGCCGGCGGAATCCGCCCCTGCATGTCGGCGATGCGCTCCGTGGTGAGTGGATGGCTGCGCAAATAGGGAAACGCGGCGCTGTCGCTCAAACGACTGGATTGCTGCAACTTCTCAAACATCGATACAAAACCGCGCCCGTCAAAGCCCGCCTGCGTCATGATGCCAAAACCCATCCGGTCGGCTTCGCGCTCCATATCGCGCGAAAAATTGAGCTGTGATTGCTGCGCCGCCGCCTGACTGCCGACGATGAGCGCATTGGCGGCGTCGGCACTTTTGGACGCTGCCAGCACCCCCAAAATCATCGCGCCAATGGCCCATGGCGACTGCGCGTTTTGCTTCGAGATAATCCGCGAAATATGCCGCTGCGTGACGTGGCTGAGCTCATGGCCCAGCACCGAGGCCAGTTCATCCCGATTGCTCACCACCGCCATCAGGCCCAAATGCAGCCCAAAATAACCGCCCGGCAGTGCAAAGGCGTTGACCGAGCGGTCTTTGCCCAGCATGATTTCAAAGGCAAAGCGCTCGTCGAGTTCAGGCGCCAAATCTCCGCGCAAGCGCGCCGCCGCCAACAGCGGCTGCCAGATCGCGTTGACATATTCCAGCAAGATCGGGTCATCAATGTAGTCCGGGTCGCGGTAGATTTCCCGTGCGATCCGCTCGCCCATGCGCCGCTCGGCGCTGCTGGTCAGCTCACTGTTGTCGCCGAGATTGGGAAGCGATGAATTAGACGATTGTGCGTACGTATTTGATGATATTATAGTCAAAAATACTACAAATATAAAAGCAATACTAGCTCTAACTACGAGACCTGAAAGCCAAGTATTCATTGAAATTGATTAATTAGAAAGAATCCAATGGCATGAAGGTCTTGATTTCGGCGGTGACGGGATCCAAAAACACCGTCCAATACGATTTACGCCCGAGCATGGGCAAGTAAACCATGCTTGGCCCGACGGCGCCAAACGGGGACAATACCTGGTCGATTTCTGCGGCACGATTTGGAAACCGCGTCTTGAGCGCAGCGACGGGTGTGGCTTCTTTAAGCACATCGGGGATTGCCAATTCGTAAGGCTGCCAAAGGTCTGCACGGACCGGTAGCGCCAGGCCACGGAGCGCCGCAAGAGTCGCCTCTGCCTTTTCGTTTGAATCCTTAAACGGCCGAAGCGAGACAGTCGTCGGGCCAAACAGTGGCATGGCCTTGAGGCCGGGCGCGGCCTCTTTGAGAAGCTCGGAGGGAACGTCGATGGCGTGGGCCACACCAAAACGGGAATATTCAAACACCAAGTGAACCGGTCGTGCTGCAAAGACTGTCCACATGCCGTAAGCCAATGCGCCCAGCTGCAAAGCCGCCACGACGATTAAATCAAAACGCAATTTATTCCTGCCTTTGCCCGGATTGAATATGGCCAATGTGATCAGAGGCCCCAAAATCACATCCACCGACACCAGCAAAACAAATAACTCGCGTCCACCCGAGATTTCGCGGTAGGGGTAGGGATACCAGACAAAAAACACTAAGGTCGCTGCCATTGCTGCAACGAGCAGACTTAAGCCAAGATGGATGCCACTGGCCCGAACGCGCGTGGCCCAAAATGCAGATGAGGTCAATGCCATGGTCGTATGATGCAGGGGTTTTATTCGGGTTCAAAAACGATACCGTCAAGCGACGGTAAAGATTGTCACACTGCGCTGTATCAAATTCAATTTATAGACTTCAAATGAGCGCCCTTACACATTTTGACGCACGAGGCCAAGCCCATATGGTGGACGTTGGTGCCAAAGCCAATACCCATCGGATTGCCATTGCGCTAGGGTACATTGCCATGCTGCCAGAAACACTGGCCATTATCGAATCTGGCAGCGCCAAAAAGGGCGATGTATTGGGCATTGCGCGTATCGCAGGCATTCAAGCTGCCAAGAAGACCAGTGACTTAATTCCGCTTTGCCACCCGTTGGCGCTTACACGGGTCGCTATAGAATTTAAAGCAGCTCACAAAAACCTCACAGGAGACAACTCCATTATTTGCCAGGCAACAGTGGAAACCAATGGCCCCACGGGAGTGGAGATGGAGGCGCTAACCGCCGTCAGTGTTGCGTTGCTCACTATTTACGACATGTGCAAAGCAGTGGATCGCGGAATGATGATTTCAAGCGTCAAACTCCTGGAGAAACACGGCGGCAAGTCAGGTTCTTTTGTGTCTGCGGCCTAATGGCCGTCACAGTGTTTGACCGCGCACTTAAAACCCAAAAAACTTACCCTTTGCATATCATTTTCCGTAGGCAGCTTGGTAACGAAGCCGGAAGAATTTTGCTTCGTCGACCCTTCCCAGCATTTCCGAAGTGGTAATTAGCCTTTCGACCACTCGTGCTTCAGGGGAGAAATGTAACAACGCGTGGGCCTGGGCATTGAAATAGGCGGCATTTACGGGCGTCAATTGCGCGGTGGTCAACTCGGCAAACCGAAACTGGTTCTGGAAAAACCAGGTGTTACGTATTTTTTCAAGGGTGTTCGTTTTGTAGGCTTGAGCCCTTTGAGATGGCGGCAAGTAGATTTGGCTAACCTTGTAATAGTCCCAAGCGACGGCTGCCAAAGCCATCATCAATACAATCGCTGAGGCTCGAATCACATGTGTCAATCGCATCCCACCCAGCAGAAGGGTGCTACCGACGCGAGGTTCGCCTGCCATTTTGTTGGGCGCAGAGACCTTGGTCTCTTGCGATGTCGTGAACAAAATCATGAGACACATCACAGTGGCGATCTGAAATGGTCCATACCAAAGCGGGTACTCGACCAAGCTGTGTAACCCAATCATCGCCAGGACACCCCACGCAAGCTGACGCTGAGGATGATTCTCGCGCCAGGGATGCAAGCGCTTCAGTACCCACAGAACCCCGCCGCAAAAAAGAAGTGATACCGGTATTCCAAGCTCCACCGCGAGATGCAGCGGCAAATTGTGCGCATTGTCCAAAATTTCACAAAATCTTGGGCCGTCATATAGCGTTATGAAGTGTGCGTAGTCCAGTTCACCCCATCCCCAACCAAACCAAGGTTTCAAGAGCACTAAGTGCAGTACGTTTTGCCACAAAACAATACGGCTAGAGCAATTGTGCTCAGTGTCGGCCAAACGCCCAAAAATGCCCCCAAACGCCCCGTCTCGACTAACCAACACTGGCAAAAGAACGCTAGCTACCACGTAGGTCAACCAAGCGGTAGTCACCACTTGCACAACGGAGCGGTCGCGCCAGTTGCGCCAAGCCAGCATCAGGCCGCCGACTAAAAGTAGCTGTACAAGCCCGGTTCGGGAAGATGACGCCGCGTTGCCTAAGCCGAGTGTCCCGGCTGACGCCAACCCTCCCCAAAACCACATCATTCTCTGTTGATCATCTAAATTGTCGCGAGAAAATTTCGGGTTAGCCTTTGCCCTTGCCAGCCAAATTATTGCAACCAGGCCGATCATGGTCAGCGTTGCAAATTGATTGCGTTGGCGCAGATTGGCAAAAGCTTCACCAATTTGGGTCGTATTGATGAACCCCGCCGCGAGCTTGCTATATCCGAAAAACTGGATTAGAGCGATTCCACAACTGGCAAGTGCAGCCAACCACCAGGCAGTGGCAAGCGTTTCAACAGCTCTAGTTTTAGTGGATTCCAAGCTTTGAAAGCTGAAACTACACACAAAAAGTAGGCCAGCGAAACACATCCAGCTAACCAAAAGGGGCGTAGCAGCCGGAGCAGGGCCGGTCGCAGCAGGATTTAGCCACGGCAGAGTCAGCAATACTAGTGCAGCGCCCGCAATCATTTGGCACCGACGCACTTTGCTTCAGTCAACTTTGGGGCAATTGATTCACGGCGCTTTTGCTGGCCATGGCACGATTGCCATCTGCGGACTAGTGATCGCCGCCTTTTGCCAACGCAGTGCCATAGACCCGCAAAGTTTTTCATTGGTAACCGAGCACATGACCTCAAGCCAGACTGCTGCTTCTTTAGGCTGCCCACTCATCGCCAAATTCGCCGCGAGTTTGTAGAACGAAAGGACACTAGGAATTGCAATTACCAAACCGCGCATCCAATTCAACTCTTCTTCTGTTACGTCTTTGCTTGGCCTGTTCCGGGCCAAGACAATGACATCCCGCAATTGAGTCAAGACGACAACATCAGGCGCGGTTTTTGGATAGTTACTGGGAATTCCCCGGTCTTCAAAGCGCAAACCATAGAAGCTATTTTCCGCCTTGAAATAGTCACTGATCGTGACAGTCATTGCCAACCCCGCAGACACCAGAACTGCACCATTGACCCAGCTTTTCACCAAAAAAGCCGGCCTAAAGCCGAGACTAGTGTTGAGCACGCCCAACAGAAGGCCCGCGGGAAGCAATAAGTGAGCGTAATGCAAGGGAAATTCCAGCATCGAATGGACGCCAAGAATCAACATTGCAGCCATTATGGCGAATTGGTCAAACTGAATTGCCAATTTTCCGGCCTGCCAAATCCACCAACCCAAAAATCCAACAATCGCCAGCCCAATCGGATAACCATTCCAAAGAATCAAGTCCAGCACCATATTGTGAGACTGCGCAAATATTCCTCCTGCTGGTGGGTAACTCGCAACCAACATAAAGTGGGCTTGCGAAATTTGCCCCCAGCCAAACCCGAACCAGGGCTGACGTGACGCGGCCTCCAGAAACATGATCCAAGCTGTTGTTCGTGCAGGGTCGTTTAGTCCTCTAAATTGAGAGGGAAGGTCGTCCGGGAAGAACAAAATCAGGTCGATATACGGTATTGTGATTGAGACGATCACGAAGTAAGCGGCTAATCCCAACGCTACTTTCAGGAAATGCGGGCTGTACAACTTATTCCGCAGCAAAATTAGCCCTGTCGCCAACAAGAATATATTGAGCCAAGCCGTTCGTGACCCCGTCAAGGCGACTCCAAACAAGACAATGGCAGCCAGCGCGGCTGCCACCCATGCCGTAAGATTTTGACGAAAATGTGCCCATGCAGTCCCGATAACACCGAGCAACAAGAGTGACCCAAGTACGTTCGGTTGGGTAAGATTTGCATAATACCGATTTGGTAAAGTGCTGCTCAATATCCAAATGGTGTCGGATCTAAACCCTAACCACTGGAAGATCTGTAAACCCGTTGACACAACTGCAGCACAAGTAAATGCCATAAAAACAAAATCTGCACACTGGCCTGGAGAATCAAGTTCCCATTTGGCGCCGACCTGAATGGCAAGTGCAAACCCGAGCAAATACAGGCTGTGCATCCAGACCATACCAAACTGAGTTGATTGTCCGCACAAAAACTGCACTATTGGAATGGCGCTCAGGCCAAAAATCAGTAAGGCCAACCAATGCAGAGGATGCGGCGCAGTTTGCCTCAGTAGGACTCGTGCCGAAACCAGCAACAGAACACATGCCACCCAAGCTTCTTTATGAAAAGACAACCAAGGTGGGGAATTGTTGGGCAATAACCAGCCCAACGACAAGATCACAGCCCCCAGCATTAGCCACAACGGTGTAAATACCTTGATCTGCATTCTTTCAACCTCTTTGACTTCAACTCAAAAAAAAAGGGAGCCAAGCTCCCTTTTTCGTCATGGTGAATTGCTTATTTGCAGGAAGAAGGCGCCCATTTGGGGTTAACCGAACCCACACATGTCCAACCCGAAATACCGTTTCCAGAAATCGTGGGGGTCAAGGTAACAATGAAGTCATTGGCAGCAAGAATAAGTCCGTTAACAGTGACAATTCCAGTCGTCGCGCCCACAGTCAAAGCTGTTGCACGTGAAGTCGGAACAAAACCGGTCGCACAAGTGTCAAGCGAATTTGCGCCATTTGTCGACACCGCCTCAGTCACACAAGTGCGCGCACCGCTGGCGGCCAAAATTACCTCAGAGGCCTTGGCGCGGTTGGTGTAATCCTGATAGGCTGGCAAAGCAACTGCAGCCAAAATACCAATGATCGCCACAACGATCATCAACTCGATAAGGGTGAAACCCTTTTGCATAGAACGCTTCATTAAAAACTCCTTGGTGAAAAAAGAAAGACTGACAACTTAATATAGCAATCACCGTGCCAGCCGAAAATCAACGGTTTTTGCGCAAATGGTCTTCGCCAGTCACCAATTTTTTCTACTTTTATTGCAAATTGCAAAAATCGATCTCTGAAAAGTCAATCGCCGACATTTTTGTCACTTAATACAAACTTGTCTGACCATTTTGAGGTCCGTCAGCCCCATCATGATCTTCTCCATCCCGTCCATTTTCAGCGTCCGCATACCGCCTTCAACAGCTGCCACAAAAATTTCCGCTACGCGTGCGCGCTCCTGGATGAGTTTCTTGACATCGTCATCTGCAATTAACAATTCGTGCAAACCCACACGCCCTTTGTAACCTGTCTTGCCGCACTTGTCACAACCGACCGAGCGGTAAAACTTGAGTTGTCCGTCGTTGCCGTACAACTCGACCCAGCTGTCGATCAGTTTTTGCACTTCTCCGTCGTAATCCGCCTTCCAAGCCTTGGAGTGGCGCAGCTCTTCTGCATATTCTGAAACAAACTTTTTAAGCTCTGAACCGTTCGGGGCGTAGGATTCTTTGCAATCACAGAGCTTTTTGGCCAAGCGTTGCGCCAAAATGCCCAAAAGTGCATCTGCGAAGTTGAACGGATCCATACCCATGTCCAAAAGACGGGTAATGGACTCAGGGGCAGAGTTAGTGTGTAGCGTGGAGAAAACCAGGTGGCCCGTCAGTGATGCCTCAACACCCATCGATACGGTTTCCTTGTCACGCGACTCACCTACCATGATGATGTCTGGGTCAGCCCGAAGAAAAGCGCGCATAACCAACGCGAAGTCAATTCCCGCTTTTCTGTTGATCTGAACCTGGCGCAGTCCCTTTTGCGTGATCTCTACCGGGTCTTCAGCAGTCCAGATCTTGGTGTCGGGCTTATTCAAATGCTTGAGGATGGAGTGCAGTGTGGTGGTTTTACCGGAGCCAGTCGGCCCGCATACATAAAACAACCCGTAAGGTTTTTCAACCGTTCTGATCACCCGATCTTTGTTGTGGGGCGTGAGACCCAGCTTTTCCAGCGGGATCGGCTCGCCAGCAGCCAGGATACGCATGACAACATCTTCTACGCCCCCTGCCGAAGGGATCGTTGCCACCCGCAATTCAATATCAAGCGGGCCGTATTTTTTGAACTTGATTTTGCCGTCTTGTGGCTTACGGCGCTCGGAAATATCGAGATCACACATGATCTTCAGGCGGGTCACCATCGCCTGACGGAAATGCGCTGGCACTTCAATATACGGCAGAAGGCTGCCATCGATACGGAATCGGATGCCCGTCTTGAACTTGCCAGGCATCGGCTCAATGTGAATGTCAGAAACCTTTTGGTTGTAGGCGTCAATGATGACTTTATTGACAAATTTGACAAGCTCATTGTCTGCGGCCGCTGACTCCAGAGAGTCTTCACCGCTGCCGTCGTCGATCGGGCCGCCGTCCATATCTGCCAGAAGGTCGTCGATCGAACCACCTTCAGCGCCGGCGCCGAAAATTTGATCGAGGGTTTCCTGGAACTCGGTCTGAGTTGTGACACGGTAACTGAATTTATGGAATTTTGAAAACACCTGTGGCACGATGCGCGAGCCCCGAACCGCCTCGGGGTCAACACACATGACTATCAAGCCTTCTGGCGAGTCTTCAAGTGGAAACCAGCCTTGTCCCTGGACGAAATCGCGTTTCAGCGCGCCATGAATATGCTCTGATCGAATTCGACCCGCATTAAACGGCTCGTACGGCACACCAAAGAACTTTGCCAAAGATGGTCCGATTTGGGCCGGTTTGACTTTAAATTGCGACATCAAGACGTGTTCAACACTATGGCCTTCGGCCCGGGCGTCTTCGACACATTGCTGCAGCTCGGCTTTTGAAATGACGCCATCTGCAATCAAGCCATCGAATTTCGTCGCGACTTTGCGCTGGCTATCTTCGGCCTTTCGCACTCGCTGGCGGATGGCCGTGCCAAGTGTTTTACAAAGCTGGGAAACACCTTCAACTTCCAATTCGCTAAAAGGCTGGTTGCTCTTGTTATTGATGACCTGGAGCACGCCATGCAAGGTTTCACCTTCCAGGACAGGTGCCACCAGCATTTCGCGGGTCCGATATCCAGAGCGTTTGTCAACTTCTTTGAGAAATGTCAATGCCGGATGGATTTGTTTGAGCGCCTCTTCGTCGTACACGTCCGCCAAATTAATGAGGGAGCGACTAAAAGCACAATATCCGGCCAAACTCTGAGGTGAAATCGGCAGTTTCAGGTCGCGGCTGCTATTGAGGCCGGTCTTGATCTTGGAAATAATGGCAGTTCCGTCATCGTTGACCGCATACAAGGTCAATCGATCTGCATTGAACAGTTTGCAAATATCCTGGCTTGCGTCCAGCATGATCTGGTCAAGATTGTCGGTCTCGTGGATTCGCGCCGTTACCTGTTGAAGCTGGCGGTAAAACAAGGCTTCGAAAGTTGTTCCCCGCTTTTCAGCGGGCAGCTTTTGGGAGTCAACAAAGGCCTGATCCCTCGGTTTGCCCACGACAGGCGGTTTCAACACAGCACTCATAAGTCGAACTCCTGACCCGCCCGCAACCAGCGGATGTCATGACTCACATTAGGCCCGTTCACCGCAGTTTCATCAAACTTCTGAATTTCAGCCATGATGAGGGCCGTCTCAGCTGGCTTGGTATGCGTAATATAGATGGGGTACTTTTTCTCACGGTGGATATTGTCCAACTCGTCGGCCAAAACGCCCGGTGAAAGATGCAGACTCAATTTGGCGAGGTCTTTTTCGCGGTTGCTAAACGCGGTTTCAATCACCAGCATGGCGACATTCAGCTCATTGACACGCTTCCAAAACGCTGGGTTACGTTCAGTATCGCCCGTGAATACCCAACACCCGGTGCCAGCTGTTACAGCATATCCTACTGCGGGAACGGTGTGAATCGCGGGCAAAACTTCGATCAACTTACCCTGCAACTGAAGGGCTTGACCAGCCTGAATTTCATGAAATGAAATAAAAGGTGCTTCTGGCGTCGGAATTCGACTGAAGTCAGGCCAAATAACGTCGTTGAAAATATGCGCTCTTAATGCTGCAATAGTCCCTGCAAGCGCATAAATTCGAAGAGGTGCTGTCCGCCGGGCAGCAACAGCATCCACCATTAACGGCAACGCAGCTACGTGATCAAGATGGGAATGCGTCAAAAAGACTGTGTCGATCCCCCGCATTTCATCAAGTGTCAAATCACCTACACCCGTGCCGGCATCAATCAAAACATCGCCATCAATTAAAAAAGACGTGGTTCGGCAATCCTTGGCGATGGCACCAGAGCAGCCCAACACTCGTACTTTCATGACGTGCCTTTATTTGGTTTCAAAGTTAGTCGCTCCGTCCCACTCTGGATCGAATGGAAGCATCCTCATGGAGGCTACTCGTTCGGAATACAGTTGGTAAAGGTATTTTTTTGCATTTGCGCGGGTCAAATTGATTAAAAGTACATCCGATTGGTCCCAGTCCTGAGTTCGATAGGCTTTCAAGAATGTGCCCCAAGTCTTCAACTCTGAGGTGACACCGTCACCAAGCTCGCCAGCCTGCCCCACAGGGTAGTAGATTGCTACGGCTTGGTCTTTCCCCTTAACCCGGACTTTGTCCAGCTCCTGCCAGGCAAATTCTGGGGCCAGTTTACGTGTGGACTCACTTACAACTATATCGACACCATAGGACTTTGACAATCCTTCCAGTCTTGAACCCAAGTTAACCGCATCACCAATCACCGTATAGCTGCGACGGATGTTGGAGCCCATATCTCCAACACACATGCTGCCAGTGTTGAGACCAATCCCGATGCCAATCTCCGGGATGCCCTTGGCACGATGTTCCCGATTGATGTCGTGTATGGCATTCGCCATCTCTATGGCGGCCTTGATGGCAAGCTGGGCATGTTCAGCGGTTTCCACCGGTGCGCCCCAAAATGCCATGACACAGTCGCCCATATATTTGTCGATCGTGCCGCGATTGGCTCGAATATGTCCGGTCAAGCGGCTGAAAACATCATTAAGCAGCGCTTGAAGCTGGACGGGCTCCATTTTTTCCGACATTTTTGTAAACCCCCGCATGTCGCAAAACATGACGGTCAACTCTTTATTGCTGGCCTTCATGGTGTAGCTGTCGGGGTCTTTTACCATCTCGTCAACCAACTCGGGAGGAACGTAAGTACCAAACAAATTAGCCAACTCACGTTTTGAGCGGCTTTCTACGAAATAGCCGTAGCTCATGTTCAACGCAAAAGCCGCCGTTGCCATCGCCAGCGCACCGGCAAGGGGCAAAACCAAACCAAAGGATTGGTACATCCAGAAGTTGAGCACAAAAAGCAAGGCCAATACACCCGTGCTGAGCATCACCGCCCGGGAGGCACTCAGTATCGGCAGTGCAATGGCCAAGGCTAGCCCCGACACAACCAGCATGACAACGTCATATCCGACCGCGTAATCAGGTTTGACAAGAACCTTGCCATCGAGCAGCCCCGAAATCACGTTGGCATGGGTTTCCACTCCCGGATAGGTCTCTCCCACCGGCGTCACCCGTAAATCCACAAGCCCAGGTGCCGTAGTGCCCAGTAACACAATTTTGTTTTTAAGCGTTCCTGCCGGAATGCGTTTGGCCAACACGTCGGCCGCTGAAAGGTACTTGAAGGCTCCACCCGTTGGACCACCCGCTCCCCGAAACGGAACTAATGCGGAGACTCTGTCGTCTACCGGTATGGCGTACGTCTTCTTTTCGTCAAGCCTCAACAAAATGCTTTCCAGCCCTTGGTAGTTTTTGTTGAGGAACCGGTCGCGCGGGAACCCTGGCGAGATCGTCGGCATGCCAATCAGCATCCGAAACATGGCCAGGGGTAAAGACTCGTAGTACTGCCCTTTGTATTCTCCGATCAAAGGCAAAGACCGGACAACACCATCAGTTTCAGTGATCGAGTTGAAAAACCCAGCCATCGGGGCGGCTTTGGCAATTTGGTCAATATTTGACCCAAACCCGTTCCATGAAGTAAAGCGGATGGGTTTGCCTTGTAAAGCTTCTCGTGGCATGACGGGTGCCGGTAGGGTGCCCGAGGATCGGCCGTCTCGGTCACTTGTCAGGTAATACCCTAGAACAACGGGTCGATTTTCAAGCGCCTTGGCAAAAGCCGCATCGTAATCAAGCTCCGTTTGCAAAGTTTGCACGCGCTCGACAAATCCGGCCTGCCCTTTCAACTCATTTTTTGCCAAATCGTTTAGGCGCTTCAGACCTGAGCTGTCATCAGCTTCGGCAAACACAACGTCAAAGCCAAGGAGCGCTATTTTTTGGGAGTCGAACAACTCCCGCGTGAGTTCAGCCAGCCGATTGCGCCCCCATGGCCAGCGCCCGACCTCGGCCAGACTTTTTTCATCGATATCCACGATGACGATGCGGTCGTCCAATGTCCTGGGCATTGTCGCCCGTAGCCGTGCATCGTAAATGATGTCATCCAAACGCTGGATAAATCCAAAATTGATAACACCCGTCGAATTCAGCAACGCAATCAGTAATGGCAACAACGTTACCAATATCCGGGGCCAATGCTTTAGCAAAGATGCCATGAAATTCCCGAAGTTAAGTAACCTGGTGGCCCCGACAAGCTGCCGGCTCGGGTGGTCAGTTCAATATGAATTGCATTTGAGTGCCCGCGAGCTCGATCAAATCGCCATTCTTGAGGGCGACGGGATCAACTCCGATCGGCGCCCCATTCAACGAAGGGTTCCCGGCACCTTCAACATGATGAACGACAAAGCCGTGGCTGCGTTTTGTAATCGCCGCGACTGCAACACCCGGTTTGCCAATGGTTGTCACGACTTTAGTCAATGGCACTTCCCGACCTGAAGCCGCGCCTGACAGCACCTTAATAGCCGCTCGGGCCGAAGAAGCACCAAAGCTTGAGTCCGGGCCTCTCGCCGCCGCCGGCGCTGCCGACTGATGGGCCGCAGCCAAGGCTGCTGCCTGGCTCGGGCGCACCATCTGGGTCTTCTCAAAACCTTGGTCTGCGCTTTCGTTGACAAATTTGATTTTGTATTTGCCAACTTCAACGACATCTCCGTTTTGCAACAGTTGCTTCTTCACCGCCTTGCCATTGACATAACTTCCGTTGGTGCTGTTAAGGTCTTCAAGATGCACCTCGTTGCCCGCCATTTGCAAAACTGCGTGCTCCCCGCTGACGGCAAGGTTGTCAATGACGATGTCGTTATACGGACGCCGACCCAGTGACGTCCGATCTTTCGTCAACTGGACTTCCTTGATCACAACCCCGTCTATCGATACGATCATTTTCGGCATGACCGACTCCTGTTCCTGAAATTTGTAATTCGAAAAATTAAACTGAAACTATTTTCTCAACAATCGGGAAATCAAACCCCGTTTTTCGCTGCCTGCCGCTGCGTGCGCCAACAACACCGAGATGTTATCGCGCCCACCGTGTTCATTCGCCAGTGAAACGAGCTGTTCGGTTTTTTGATCCATCGATTGCTCACCCTCGAGAATACCCGCAATTTCCGCGTCTTCGACCATGTCTGACAGTCCGTCTGAGCACATCAGGTAGATATCACCAACCTCAACATCATATTCGTTGAGCTCAAGCAACACCGTATCGTCAACGCCAAGCGCTCGAGTGACCAAGTTTTTGTAGGAGGACGTGGCGGCTTGCTCAACAGTCAAAAGTCCAGCGTCGATCTGCTCTTGCAAGAGTGAATGATCTCGCGTGATCTGCAAAAACTCGCTGCCCCGAAGGCGGTAACAACGGGAATCGCCAATGTGTCCGAGCATCAGCTTATCACCCTGAAAAACACCCACAACCAGCGTTGTTCCCATGCCTGAATATTGCGCATTGGAGCTTGCCGCGTTGTAAATGGAGCGGTTTGCATTTTCTACGCAAATCTCAAGTGCCCGCCGGATTTCCTTGGTCTTGGCATGTTTGCCGGCTTCTGTCAACCACCGTGTCATTTCAGACTTAATGAAAGCAGTCGCCATACCGCTGGCGATTTCGCCAGCGTTGTAACCGCCCATGCCGTCGGCCAAAACGGCCAAGTGCGTCGAGTCGTCATGGGCAACCGAGTCTTCGTTGTTTTCCCTGGCGCGCCCAGGATCAGTTTTCGTGAAAAACGTATAGATCATTGTTTGTTTTGCTTTTTCACCAATTCTTAAGCGATCAGTGTTTCCAACTTAAATTTCAATGTCGCTAGACCCGGGCCGCGGGGGAGGCGTAGGCGTAGGCGTATGTACTATGGTTTTTTCAAACCCGACTTGCGGCTGCGAATCACCCGTCGCAGTGCGCGTGTGAACCGCTGTTTTTTCAAAGTCAGGCACTGACGAAGCTTTGTTGCCTGAGTTAAAGGCCACAGTTTTTTCGTTCGCCATCGACGTCGTCGGCAACGGGGAGGGGCGGGTCGCCGTGGTCGATTTGGCGAAGTCAGCGCCGCCTGGAATATTTGCCATCACTGCCCGCAGGTCCGACGCGAACTGGTCGCCGTCTTGATAACGTGTTTCAGGGCGTTTGCTCAATGACAAAGCCACAACATTCGCCAACTCCTCCGGCAAGTCAGCTCGAACAATCCGAATATCTGAGGCCTCTTCGTTGGCAATTTTGTACATCAGCTCAGCCATGGAGTCGCCGCGGAATGGCAATACCCCGGCAAGCATCTGGTACAACATCACGCCAAGTGAATAAAGATCCGAGCGCCCATCGACCTTTTTGCCCGCCAATTGCTCGGGCGACATGAAACTGGGCGTGCCCAATACCAGGCCCGTTTTGGTTTTGCTGGAATCCGTGATGCGTGCAATGCCGAAGTCAGTCACCTTGACAGTATCGGAATCCAACTCGTACATGATGTTCGCGGGCTTGATGTCGCGATGTACTACGTTCTGCTTGTGGGCATAGGCAAGTGCTTCGGCCACTCTGGCAACGATCGACAAAACCCGGGGAACCGCCAACAAGTGTCCGTCTTTGCAAGCGTCTACCAGATCTTTGCCTTTAAGGAACTCCATGGCAATGTAGGCCAGGTCATGCTCCTCACCCGCGTCAAAAATCGTGACGATGTTCTGGTGCTGTAGCCTACCCGCTGTCTCGGCCTCGCGGAAGAAGCGCTCCCGCGCATCGACCAGCTCTTCACCGTCAAACTCCTGGCTCAAGGCCATGGTTTTTATGGCCACGACACGCCCGATTTTGGGGTCCTTGCCCAGATAAACCACACCCATGGCACCTTTGCCCAATTCTTTTTCGACCTGATAGCGGCCCAACATCGGCTTTTCAACAGCGCCACCATCCAGCAGCATGGTGCCGCCCGGGTGCGCGCCACCACCACCCAGGATCACCGTCTCCGACAGGTTTTTCGCACGCGCCAGCTTGGTTTTGATATCTTTGTAATTCGGGTTAAAAGCCGCCATGTGTTCATACACAGATTCGGCTTTGTTGAATTGGCGCTTGCGTTCAAAGTCCAGGGCCAGGCTGTACAAATTCCCCATGACGGCCTCTGCCATCGGCACACGGCGGAACCGGTCAAACGCCGCATCCAATTGGCCCTGGCCCTGCAACGCCAGCCCCATCATGCGGCTGGTTTCGGCAGATTCTTCGTCTGACTTGATCTTCCCCGCCTCCGTCATCAAGAAGCGCTTGGTGGTCAAGGCCAAATGCCCCAAAACCAGCAGGGCCGCCGGGAACACCAGTTTTAACCAAGTCGCCGCGCCCGCCAACAAGCCAAACTCGGCCCCCAACAAAAGCACAAACATGGTCAGGGTCACGATAGCGGCTGCGCTCGCCGACAAACGTGGCAAAGCCACAATGATGTAAGCCGCCACGATCAAAAATGCCGCAAGCATGGCCCACACACCCCAACCGGGTTGGACGATGAAATGCTCACTCAAAATGCTGGAAGTGATGTGGGCAATTGTTTCGGCAGGCGACAGGCCTGGGTTGCCTGGCACCGGGAAGATGGTGCCTACCCCCGCCGCCGTAGCGCCAATCACGACAATTTTGTCGGCGTATTTGCTGGCCGGAATTTTGCCGTTGAGCACGTCAAAAAATGAGTCCGTTGCAAACGCGGGCCGCCCATCCTTGCCTTTATAAAACTGCGGCAGCATCATGGCGGACTCATCGGTTTTAACGCGCAGTTTGCCGATTTGAACCGATTCCCCGGCATTGAGCTTGACATCGCCGGGCGCCAAATTCAGGCTCTTGATTGAGGCCAACAAGGCCATCGACGGTATTGCTTTGCCATAATAGTTCACCAGCATCGGCTCTTGGCGCACTGCACCATCCACATCCTGAAACTGGTTTAAATGCCCAATTCCTGCCGCAGCGGTGCCAATACCTTCAATGGGTTGCTGCCCTTTGATGGCCGGTAAAGAGAATCCTCCGTTTTCGTCGATGGCGCTCTTCAGCACGTAAGCGGGCAGCGGGTTGTCGGGTCGTCCTTGGGGCTCACCAATCGAAAATACCGACGGAATCAGCACGTTGCCGGCTTTTTTCATGCTGTCGGCCAAGATGGCATCCGAATCCAGCGCCAACTCCGCCTCGCTGATAATTTTTTCCAGCCGATCGTTCGTAGAAGCCTGCGCGGCACTTTCATTGGACGGCGGCGCGCCGGCCGGCTTGGTCAAGACGCGGCGCATCTGGCGGATGAAGTCCAGCCCCCTATCTACCTGCGGCTCAAAGAAGAAAACGGTGTGAACGATGGTTTTGGTTTTGGCCGCAGCCAGTTGGTCGATCAACTTGGCGTGGACGTCCCGCGGCCAGGGCCAGCGGCCAATATTGGCAATACTCTGATCGTCAATGGCGATCACCGCGATGCGGTCTGACGGCTGGCGGTTGCTGCTGGTGCTGGCAAAGTCATAAAACCGTCGCTCCAACGTGCCAAAAAAGTCTGTGGTGTAGTTGAACAGTACCACGGCCAGCACCACCAACAGGCCGACAAACCAGTCGGCCCGCCAAAACGGTCCTTTGCCCGAAAATGATATTTTTGCCACGTCTTGCCTATTCTGTAATCACCGCCCTACCCGGAGTCGGCAAAAAACACCCGTCGGCCAAGCCAACGGGCGCACCGCAGACTTGCGACGTTAGCAGACCACGCTCCAACCGACAAGGGACTTGTGCGCATCCGCTTGTCGTTTTTTTGCCATTGGGCTGGAAGCAATAGGCTGAAACGCCGCCTTGGTGCGTGTTCGCTCAGGCGCTGTTGGCTTTGGTTTTGGCGCGTTTAGCGAGCGCCTTGCCCGCTACCACAACAAACACCGCGCACGCGATTTTCAAGCCATACGCCAGCGTTTTGCTATCGCCAAAAATGTGCGCCAAGCCTGGGTCGTGTGAAATGGCGTCGCCCGCAACCCAGCCAATCAAGGCCGCGCCCAGCACAATAATGACGGGGAAGCGCTCCATCAACTGAATCATGATTTTGGAGCCAAAAATCACCATCGGAATACTGATCGCCAGGCCCATCACCAAAAGCGCGTAGTTGATAACCCCGTCAATCTTCGCGGCCAAGGCAACGGCAATGACGTTATCCAAACTCATGACCAAGTCGGCGATCAGGATGGTGCGGATGGCAGCCCCGAAACTCACCGTTTTGACTTCGCCGTCATGACCGCCTTCATCCTCGTCCATCAACAGTTGCACGCCAATCCAAAGCAACAGCAAGCCACCCACCAATTGCACATATTCCCATTGCAGCAAATAGGCTGCGATGAAGGTCAAAACGATACGCAACACCACGGCGCCAGCCGAGCCCCACAAAATTGCATGTTTTTGTTGCACCGGCGGCAAAGAGCGCGCCGCCAGCGCGATAACGACCGCGTTGTCACCCGATAGGATGATGTTGATCCAGATGATTTGCCCCAAGGCCAACCAAAAAACGGGGGTTAGAAGGATTTCCATAGCGGTCTCCGGGCAGTCTTTTGTTATATTTCGCTACAATAATAGTAGCGTTTTACGCTTTAAACCCGGGGCTTGCAGCTTGTTTTTTCTTAAATCAAGGCGCAAATCTCGGACTCGCAGTGTAACTGCGGCCCAGGTGCGTCTGATTAAGTGATTTTGCGTACCGCCCGTTGGACGGCACAGCGCCTGATGTTCAGATCAGCGCTTTGAGCAGCTTCGCCATTTCCGACGGGTTGCGGGTCACTTTGAAGCCGCACTCCTCCATCACGGCCAGTTTGGCGTCTGCCGTGTCCGCGCCGCCGCTGATCAAGGCCCCGGCATGGCCCATGCGTTTGCCTGCAGGCGCTGTTACACCAGCGATAAAGCCCACGATGGGTTTCTTCATGTTGGCCTTGCACCAGCGGGCCGCGTCGGCCTCGTCAGGGCCACCGATTTCACCGATCATGATGACGGCGTCGGTGTCCGGGTCGTCATTGAAAGCCTTCATGACGTCGATGTGTTTGAGGCCATTGATCGGGTCGCCGCCAATGCCGACTGCGCTCGATTGGCCCAGACCGATGTCTGTCAACTGTGCGACCGCTTCATAAGTCAAGGTGCCAGAGCGGCTGACCACACCAATGCGGCCCTTGCGGTGGATGTGGCCGGGCATGATGCCGATTTTGATTTCGTCTGGCGTGATGAGCCCTGGGCAATTCGGCCCCAAAAGCAGGGTTTTTTTGCCGCCCGCGGCTTCTTTGGCGCGCATTTTGTTGCGAATCTCCAGCATGTCGCGCACGGGAATACCTTCGGTGATACAGATTGCCAAGTCCAGGTCAGCTTCTACGGCCTCCCATATCGCGGCAGCCGCACCGGCTGGCGGCACATAAATCACGCTGACCGTAGCGCCAGTTTGCGACGCTGCTTCTTTGACCGTGGCGAAGATTGGGATGTCAAAAATCCGCTCGCCTGATTTTTTGGGGTTCACGCCCGCGACGAAGCAATTCTTCCCGTTGGCGTATTCCTGGCATTTTTCAGTGTGGAACTGGCCGGTCTTGCCGGTAATGCCTTGGGTGATGACGCGTGTGTTTTTATTGATGTAGATGGACATGGCGATGTTCCTGCGGTGTTCCGGCGGTGACCCTGGTTAAGCAGCGATGGACGCCACGACTTTTTTCGCCGCATCGGCCATGGTGTCGGCGCTGATGATGGGCAGGCCTGACTCGGCCAGCATTTTATTGCCCAGCTCTTCATTGGTGCCCTTCATACGCACCACCAGTGGCACACTCAAATTGGTGGCTTTACAAGCGGTGATGATGCCGGTGGCAATCGTGTCGCATTTCATGATGCCGCCGAAGATATTGACCAAAATGGCCTTGACCTTCTTGTTTTTCAGCATGATCTTGAAGGCTTCAGTGACTTTTTCTGGCGTTGCGCCACCGCCCACGTCCAGGAAGTTGGCTGGTTCCGCGCCGAAGAGCTTGATGGTGTCCATCGTCGCCATGGCCAGGCCTGCGCCGTTGACCAGGCAGCCGATATTGCCGTCCAGGCTGATGTAGGCCAGGTCAAACTTGCTGGCTTCGATCTCGGCCGGATCTTCTTCGTCCAGATCACGCAGGGCCACAATTTCCGGATGGCGGAACAGCGCGTTGGCGTCGAAATTGAATTTGGCGTCCAGCGCCTTGATGCCACCGCCGCCTTCGAGAATCAGGGGGTTGATCTCGACCAGCGAGGCGTCGGTCTCCATATAGACCTTGTACAGTTTTTGCAACACGTCCACGCACTGCGCGGTGGAGGCCGCAGGCACGCCAATCGCGTCGGCCAGCTTTTTGCCTTGCGCTGCTGTCAGGCCCAAGGCCGGGTCGACGATTTCGGTGATGATTTTCTCGGGGGTGTCGTGCGCCACGCCTTCGATGTCCATGCCGCCTTCGGACGACACGATAAACGCCACCCGCTGCGTGGCGCGGTCGGTCACCGCTGAGACGTAGTACTCTTTTTTGATGTCGGCGCCGTCTTCGATCAACAAACGCCGTACTTTTTGCCCTAAAGGCCCGGTTTGGTGCGTCACAAGCTGCATGCCAAGGGTTTCACCGGCGAGCTTTTTGACCTCGTCAATCGAACGCGCCAGTTTCACGCCGCCGCCTTTGCCGCGCCCGCCCGCATGGATTTGCGCCTTGACGACCCACACGGGACCGCCGAGTTTTTGCGCCGCTTCGACAGCCTCTTGCACGGTGAACGCCGCAATGCCACGTGGCACCGGTATGGCGAATTGGCGCAAGATGTCCTTGCCTTGGTATTCGTGAATTTTCATGAGGTTCTTCTCAGATTGACTAAGAGTGCCCAATGGGGCGACCACTGATGGGCTGACAAACCAGTATCAAACCCATGCAAAATCGTCATTGAACAACGCAGCGCTGAAATGTATCATGTTGCGATGCACCATCTTTGAGTGCCATTTGCCCGGAAAGTACCAGAAAGCGCGCCATGCCCAAGATATTTATTGACGGAGAAGCCGGCACCACGGGATTGCAGATCCGCGAGCGCTTGGTGAAGTTGCCCGCCATCGAGGTGGTCTCGATAGCCCCCGAGTTGCGCAAAGACGCGGCGGCGAAACGCGCCCTGATGGCGCAGGTCGATTTGGTGGTGCTGTGTTTGCACGATGACGCGGCAATTGCGTCGGTGGCGATGATTGACGATATGGCCAAAACCAGTGGTCATGGTGACGGCATGGGCGGCCCCAAGGTCATCGACGCCTCCAGCGCCCACCGTGTTGCGCCCGGCTGGATTTACGGTTTTCCGGAAATTTCAGCAGCCCAGACCCAGGCCATCCGCAACGCGCGCCGCGTGGCCAACCCCGGCTGCTACCCCACGGGCGGCATTGCGCTGGTGCGCCCGCTGGTCGATGCCGGACTGCTGCCGGCGGACTATCCGGTGGTCATGCAGGGGTTTTCAGGCTACTCAGGTGGCGGCAGGCCCATGATCGAAACCTACGAAGTTACCAAAACCGCGCCACCTTTGGACGTCTACGGCCTGGGTCTGAACCACAAACATGTGCCGGAGTTTCACCAGTATTCAGGCCTCAAACGGCGCCCGATCTTTGTCGCCGCCGTCGGGAACTTTTACAACGGCATGATCGACCAGATTGGCCTCAATTTCGACCTGATGAAGGGTGTTTCGAGCGTCAAACAGCTTGACGAGGCGCTACGCGCGCATTACGCGGGCAGCGAGTGGGTCAAGGTGGTCGCCGCAAACGCCAATGGGCGCATGGAGGCTGAAGCCCTCAACGGCACCAACGCCTTGGAACTGAGCGTTTACGGCAACGATAGCCTGGGCCAAGCCGTGCTGGTCGCCAAATACGACAACCTGGGCAAAGGCGCCAGTGGGGCTGCCGTACAGAACATGAAGTTAATGCTGGGGCTTTAAGCTTGGCTCTGGCCAGCCTCATGTGGCTGCGCCCGACGTCCGGTGGCACAAGTTCCCCTGGAATTCCCGCGAATATTCAGCTAGTCAGCTGAAGTTGCTATATTTATTATAGCTTTATCGTCAATAAGTACGAGACCCAGGACCTTAATTTTATCTAAACCAGAGTTTCAGCGTCTTTCTTAAGGCAGATAAACCCCAATTTGGGTATGATTGACGTCCCGAGTTCAAAATCAAACGCCTTGAACCGCTTCCAAGTCACCCCCGGGGCGCACCCACGGCAGGAGTGCCCGGGCGGCCAGAAGCCAGCGCGGCGCAATGAGGCGTAACGAGGTTGACACTCGAATTCCAAATGGCGTCAGTCGGCATCCTGCGGCTGGCCCTGCATCACCTTACGGATCACGTCCCCGCCAAATCCGCGTGTGGCCAGAAATCGCATTTGTCTGCCGCGTGCAGAAGCGTCGGTGGCAAGCTCGCCAAACTTCTTTTGCCACAGGGCGCGGGCGCGCTCGAGCTCGGTCGACTGCAGCGCGGCCACGGCGTCCAGGACGACTTCGCGGCCCACGCCTTTGTTTTGCAGCTCTTGCTTGATGCGCGCGGCGCCGAGTTTGGCGGAACGGCGGTTCACCACCGACTCGACTACGCGCGCCTCGCTGATGAAGCCTTTTCCCTCTAATTCGTCCAGAGTTTTGGCCAATTCGCCGGGCGCCTCTTCAAACTCGGCCAGCCTGCGCTCCAACTCGTGGCGGGAATGTTCGCGCCCACTCAAAAGCCGCAGCGCGCGGCCTTTGAGGGAAAGGTGGGAGAGTGAAAATTTCACGCCGCGGTCACGTTTTTGGTTTCGGCAATGGCCTTCAATTGCTGTGTTTTCAAATTCTAAAGCAATTTAAACAAACTTTATGCTTATTATTTAAGTGATTTTTACAATTATTTAATAGCTAAATATTGAATATTAATGAGACCTAATATTCTAATTTTATTCATAAACAATTATTCGGAAACTTTTTTACCCGCCGCCTTGGGCTTCTCCACCGCCACTGGTACCTCCGGGGGCAACAAGGGGATGCCCAGCGACTCGCGCACTTTGTTTTCAATTTCAGTAGACAGCGACGGGTTTTCGCGCAAAAACTCGCGGGCGTTGTCGCGGCCTTGGCCGATTTTTTCACCGTTGTAGGCGTACCAGGCGCCTGATTTGTCAATGATGTTGGCGTTCACACCCATGTCGATAATCTCGCCGTGGCGGCTGATGCCTTCGCCAAACAAAATGTCGAACTCGGCCGTCTTGAAGGGTGGCGCGACTTTGTTTTTGACGACTTTGACCTTGGTCTCGTTACCAATCGCCTCTTCACCCTTCTTGATGGTGCCCGTGCGGCGGATGTCCAAACGCACAGAGGCGTAGAACTTCAGCGCGTTGCCGCCGGTGGTGGTCTCGGGGCTGCCGAACATCACGCCGATCTTCATGCGAATTTGGTTGATGAAGATCACCATGCAATTGGTTTTCTTGATGTGGGCGGTGAGTTTGCGCAGGGCCTGGCTCATCAGGCGGGCTTGCAGGCCGGGCAGGCTGTCGCCCATTTCGCCCTCAAGCTCAGCCTTCGGCGTCAGCGCGGCCACTGAATCGACGACGATCAAATCGACCGCGCCCGAGCGCACCAGGCTGTCCACGATCTCCAGTGCCTGCTCGCCGGTGTCCGGCTGGCTGATCAACAACTCTTGCAGGTTCACGCCGAGTTTTTGCGCGTACTGAATATCGAGCGCATGTTCGGCATCGACAAAAGCACAGGTGCCCAGGGCTTTTTGCATTTGCGCGATGACTTGCAAGGTGAGGGTGGTTTTGCCGCTCGACTCCGGGCCGTAGATCTCGACCACACGACCGCGCGGCAGGCCGCCCACGCCCAGGGCGATGTCCAGACCCAAAGAACCGGTGGAGACGACCTGGATGTCCTCGATCACCTCGCCCTCGCCCAGGCGCATGATGGTGCCCTTGCCGAATTGTTTTTCGATCTGCAACAAAGCCGCTTGCAGGGCCTTGGCTTTTTCGGTGGTGGCGGTGAGGCTCATGCCTTTGACGGGTGCGTCCATGGAAATCTCCTTGTGAATCAGTGGGTTACGAGCTAAAAATATTGACGAAATGAGGTATTGGGTGTCGGCAATCAGTCTGCTGTTATCAACAGGCTGGATGCTTGAACAGTAGTTTAACGTGCGTTGTTGAAATTAGTAAACAGTTTTTTTAGTCAGTTTGGTTTACTATTTATGAATGCCGTTGAAGATCGATTCACCACCCGCTGTGCCAGCCGACGCAGACGACCGCTGGCGCCACAGCCACCTGGGCTACTTGATGGGCCGCGCTTTGCTGCGTTTTGACGCACGTGTGCTGGCGCTCATGGCGCAAGACGTGAATGTGCCGCTGGCACTGGCCAATCTGGCCGCGCGCCATCAGGTCGGCGCGGCGCACATCCACATCACGCGCCACCTGGCCTTGGGCGGCTCGCGCCTCACGGATCTGGCCCAGGCTGCGGGTATGAGCAAACAGGCGATGGGCAAATTGGTGGACCAGTGCGAGGCCTGGGCGCTGGTCACACGCACGCCTGACGTGCGTGACGCCCGCGCCAAGTGGGTCAGCTTCACGCCGCTGGGGCGCGCCTGGTTGAAGGCCTTCGAAACAGCCGTGGCCCAGACCGAGGCCGAGTTGCAGCAGGCCGTGGGCGCACAGGTCGCCACGGTCATCTCCATCGGGCTGGAAGCCTACGCAGCCTAGAATCGAACACAAGCAGCCAGGAGACACGATGCGCGTATTGATTGCAGAAGACGACCAGGTCCTGGCGGACGGCCTGATCCGTGCCTTGCGCAGCAGCGGCGCGGCAGTGGATCAGGTGGCCGATGGCTCGCAGGCCGATGCGGCGCTGATGACCAACACCGAGTTTGACCTTTTGATCCTCGACCTGGGCCTGCCCAAGATGCACGGCCTGGAGGTGCTCAAACGCCTGCGCGCCCGCGGCTCCGTCTTGCCTGTGCTGATTTTGACAGCGGCTGACTCGGTGGAGGAGCGCGTCAAAGGCCTCGATCTGGGCGCCGACGACTACATGGCCAAACCCTTCAGCCTGCAAGAGCTCGAAGCCCGTGCGCGCGCATTAATGCGCCGAGGCGCGGGTGCCACCCACAACATCATCAAACACGGCCCGCTGACCTACGACCAAGCTGGCCGCGTGGCCACCATCGACGGCAAGATGGTCGATCTCTCGGCGCGTGAGTTGGGCCTGTTGGAGGTGCTGCTGCAACGCACCGGCCGCCTGGTGAGCAAAGACCAGCTGGTCGAGCGCCTGTGTGAGTGGGGCGACGAGGTCAGCAACAATGCGATTGAGGTCTACATCCATCGCTTGCGCAAAAAGATTGAAAAAGGCCCGGTGCGCATCGCTACCGTGCGCGGTCTGGGCTACTGCCTGGAGAAAATCCCGGAGTAGGATGCGGCCCCCACGCTTCCTCACTGCGTGTAGGCGCTGCCCCCCGAGGGGGCCGCATTTTGCCTTGGGGCGGCCCGGCGGCAAAACCTCCCCAAACAATTGGACTTGGTTCCTTATTTGACCCGCCTCCTTCAATCTTGTGCCAACGCACCCCGAATTGTGAATAGTCGCAAGTTTTTGCGCTGGGCCGCCCCAAGCAAAAATGCGGCCCCCTCGGGGGGCAGGAAGCCACACGCAGTGGGCGACCGTGGGGGCAAGTGCCATGGCACTTAATCTCTTCAAACGCGAGCAGCGTTCACTGTTTGGCGAAATTCTGGATTGGATGCTGACGCCGCTCTTGCTCTTGTGGCCGGTCAGCCTGGTCTTGACCTGGGTCGTCGCACAAGGCATCGCCGGCAAGCCGTTTGATCGCGCGCTGGAGTACAACGCCAGCGCGCTGGCGCAACTGGTTACCGTGCAAAGCGGGCGCATGCAGTTCAACTTGCCGCAGCCCGCGCGCGAACTGCTGCGGGCCGACGATACCGACACCATTTATTACCAGGTGTTGGGACTGCGGGGCGAATTTGTCAGTGGCGAGCGCGACTTGCCGCTGCCACCCGAGGGCGAGACCATCGTGCCTGGCGACGTACGTCTGCGTGACGATTCGCTCAAGGGCACGGATATCAAAGTCGCCTACACCTGGGTCAAGCCCGACCCGGCCAACCCGCGCCTGGCGCTGGTGCAAGTCGCCGAGACGCTGGAAAAACGCTCGGTGTTGGCCACCGAAATTATCAAAGGGGTGATGCTGCCGCAGTTTGTCATCCTGCCGCTGGCCGTGCTCTTGATCTGGCTGGCGCTGGCGCAGGCGATCAAACCGCTGCAACAACTGGAGGCGCGCATCCGTGCGCGCCGCCCGGATGACATGAGCCCGCTGGACATCGAGGAGGTGCCGCTGGAGATCGCGCCGATGGCCTCCAGCGTGAATGATTTGCTGATGCGCCTCAAAGACTCGATCACCACGCAAAAACGATTCCTTGCTGACGCCGCCCACCAGCTCAAAACCCCGCTGGCGGGTTTGCGCATGCAGGCCGAGCTGGCGCTGCGCGAGGGCGCGAATACCGAGCAGTTGAAGCTCTCTTTGCGGCAAATTGGGCGTAGCAGCATCCGCGCCACCCACACCGTGAATCAGTTGCTGGCCCTGGCACGCGCCGAAGGTAGCGGTACCGCGATGACGCGCCAAAGCTGCGATTTGGTCAAGCTCACCACCGAGGTGATTCAGGACAGCGTGCCGCATGCGCTGGACAAACATATCGATCTCGGATTCGAAGGTGTGGCGGCAGGCGCCCCCGGCGTGCAGGTCGACGGCAACCCGACCTTGCTCAAGGAGATGCTGCGTAACCTGATCGACAACGCCATCGCTTACACGCCGTCGAGCCGGGAGAAACCAGGGGTGATCACCGTGCGGGTACTGGTCGATGCGGTGGCGCAGACGACTTCACTGCAAGTGGACGATTCCGGGCCCGGCATTGCGCTGGCGGAGCGCGAGTTGGTGTTTGAACCGTTTTATCGCGCTTTGGGTAACGACGCGGATGGCTCGGGTCTGGGGCTGCCCATCGTTCGTGAGATTGCCGGCCACCACCTGGCCGACGTCACGGTGGGCGAGGTGTGGCCAGGGCAGGTGCCGCCCGGCGCCCGGTTCACCGTGCGGTTTCGTTGGAGCGGCGTCAGCCTTGAGCCGTCGGGTTAGGCTGAATCGCGCTGGCTTGAACTGCGCCACGACGCAGGTCTGAAACATTCGTGAAGTGGGCGCACAGACCCGCCTGGATCGCCTGGAGTGCTGGAAGGGCTGGAAGAAATTGACGATCGACTTACCGACAAGCGCGCAAGGGTTTGCCGCCCAAGAGCGGCTTCAAGTCTTCCACTTTCGGGCGCAGGGCATCGTCCACAGCGGCCAGTTTCAGTATCCAGGATTTCACGTCTTCCCGCTCCTGCACCACTTTTGCGGTGCGCACACCGCGTTTACTCAAGGTTGCCAGAGTGGCTTCAGCAGCGTCTTTGGACGGGAAACCACCCAATGACAAACCGGGCTCCAAAGCGGCGTTGTTGAGCGGTTCAAACTTCAGGTTCAGTTGCGAAAGTTCAGAGCGTTTGGCCGCCAGCGCCTGGGCGTTGGGGTATTTGCCCATGTAAACGATCCAGCGACCTGGCTCGGTGGCGGCATCGAGCTCCCAGGTACCTGCGGGCAGGTTGGATTCGAGGATGCGACGCAGTGCCTGACTTTGGTTTTCGTCAAAACCACTTGCCGTCAGGCACTCGGGTGCTCGCGCGGGTGTGGCGTCGGCGCGCGGCGCCTCGTCAGCCCGCAAAACACGGATGCCTTCAGGCTTGATCTGCTGCGCCAGGCGTTGTGGTTCAGCCACTTCCACTGGGGCGTAACCATAGGCCTTGAGCATGCCTTGTGACCAGGCGAAATAAACGCCATTGGCCAACACGAGCAATAAAACCAGAAATCTCAGCATGATTAGTTTTGACGGGGCAGGGCGGGTGGGCAGGCGGCGCCTTGCGGGCGCACGCTGACTTCGGAACTGCTGATTTTTACCACGCATTGCGCCGTTTCCACCCGCAATGCGCCATTTTCGTCAACACCCAGCGCCGTGCCGCTTTGGCCATCGCTTAGCGTAACTGCTACGCCCATCAAGGCATCCAACGCATTAAAGCCGCCTTGCAAGGCCGCAAAACCTGCTTTTTCAAATGTTTTCACCGTGGCCACCAAAGGCGGCAAGACGCGCTGCAGGGCGTCTGCGGCATCCAGTAGTGGGTCTAGTTCGGCCAGCCAGGCGGGTGGTGTAGCCAGCCCATCCGCTGTGCGCGGTGCGATATTGATGCCGATACCGATCACGGCAAACCGCCCCGGCCCGCCGGCGCCTTCCAGGCCACCTGCAGGGCTGCCCGAATGGCCATCGGTGTAGGCCGTGTTGGGCGCGATGGTTTCAATCAAAATGCCGCCGAGTTTGCGTTGTGCCAGCCACAGGTCATTGGGCCATTTCAGGCGCACATCGGCATGTAAGTGTCGCGCCACCGCCAAACCCACTGCGAGTGACAGGCCTGACCAACTCACCGGCGACAACATGAGCCCCAGTGAGAACATTAGCGTCGAAGGCTCATTCGGTCTGCCGTCGTCCAGCCAAGTGCGGCCCAGACGCCCGCGCCCAGCGGTTTGATGCTCGGCGACAAGCAGGATCGGATCAAGCTGGCCTGATCTGGCGCGGCGCATCAGCTCGGAGTTGGTCGAGTCGATTTGCGGGAGGATTTCGACGGTAAACCCAGGCAAGTCAGGCGCCACTTGTTCCCAAATCGCCTCAGCAACCCATTTCACGTCAATTACCGCCCGCGTTTGGGCGCCAGCAAAGTGCCCCGGCAATTCCTGGCGCCGCACCAGCAGGGGTATTCGGCCTTGAGTTTGGGCGTGTAACGCTCGTCGATGATCAGACCATAGTCGTAATTCAACTCTTCGCCGGCCTTGATGTTGCGCAGCGCCTTGATGAAGACGCGGCCACCTTCTTCATCGGCTTCGCAGTTTGGATTGCAGGCGTGGTTGATCCAGCGTGAGGAGTTGCCGCCAAACAGCGCGTCGATGACATGTTTTTCATCGATGTGAAAATAAAAAGTGTGGTTGGGGTCTTTTGGGTCGTGCGGGTGGCGCGCCTGCGCGGCCTTCCAGGTGACGATTTCGCCCACATATTCGATGATGGTTTCGCCTTCGGCAATGTCTTGGATGGCAAACACGCCTTTGCCATGCACACCAGAGCGGCGGGTTTGGATGCGGCGGTTGTCACCGGGCGCGGGTTTCTTGCTCAATTTCTGGGTCACAAAAGAATCCTGAATAAATGCTGCTGAAAATATTGGGGCAAGCGCGAGTGGGGCGAAAAGGGCCCGTTGGGGCCTGTTAGGGCGTATGGGGGCAGAAATTGGGGCAGATTAGAAGGGATTTGCCGTCGCGCCGAAAAATTTGTTATTGTGAATCGTATGCGTGTGCGCCTGCGTGTGCGTGTGCGCACGCGAGAGGCTGGATTGTAGTCATGGCATTTTTGGATACTGAATTCGAATTATGAAAACACTGGTAATTGCTGAAAAACCATCGGTCGCGCAGGACATCGTGCGTTCGCTCACGCCCACAGCGGGCAAGTTCGAAAAACACGACGAGCATTTTGAGAACGACACCTACATCGTGACCAGCGCCGTCGGCCATTTGGTGGAGATCGCTGCGCCGGAAGAGTTTGACGTGAAACGCGGCAAGTGGAGCTTTGCCCATCTGCCGGTGATCCCGCCCCACTTTGACTTGAAGCCGCACGACAAAACCAAGACGCGCCTGAACGCCATCGTCAAGCAAGCCAAACGCAAAGACGTGGACGCTTTTGTCAACGCCTGCGACGCCGGGCGCGAAGGGGAACTGATCTTCCGCTTGATCCAGCAGTACAGCAAGGTGAAACTGCCTGTGAGCCGCCTGTGGTTGCAGTCAATGACGCCGCAGGCGATCCGTGACGGGTTTGCCAATCTGCGCACCGACAAACAAATGTTGCCGCTGGCCGACGCCGCGCGTTGCCGCTCTGAGGCCGACTGGCTGGTTGGCATCAACGGCACCCGGGCCATGACGGCCTTTAACTCGCGCGACGGTGGCTTCTTTTTGACCACCGTGGGCCGGGTGCAAACGCCAACGCTCTCTGTCGTGGTGGAGCGCGAGGAACAAATCCGAAAATTCATCAGCCGCGACTACTGGGAGATTCACGCCACCTTTGCAGCCCAAGCGGGCCAGTACCCGGCCAAGTGGTTCGACCCGAAGTGGAGCAAGGCGGCTGCCAATGCAGCGGCCGGCAATACCGATGAGCCGGACGCGGAGCTGAAAGCTGATCGTTTATGGTCCGCTCGTGATGCGCAAAAAATCGCTGACGCCGTGCGCGGCCAAAGTGCGACGGTCACTGAAGAAAGCAAACCGACCTCACAAGCCTCACCTGCCCTGTTTGACTTGACCAGTTTGCAGCGCGAAGCCAACGGCAAGTTTGGTTACTCTGCCAAGACCACCCTCTCCATCGCGCAAAGCCTGTATGAGCGCCACAAGGCCCTGACCTACCCGCGGACTGACTCGCGCGCCTTGCCGGAAGACTACGTGCCGGTGGTCAAAGACACGTTAGGGATGTTGGCCAAAAGCGCCATGAAACACCTCGCGCCCTTTGCCGCGCAGGCGGTGAAAGGCAACTACGTCAAACCGTCCAAGCGTATTTTTGACAACAGCAAGGTCAGCGACCACTTCGCCATCATCCCCACGCTGCAAGAACCCAGCGGGCTATCAGAAGCAGAGCAGAAAGTTTATGACCTGGTGGTGCGGCGCTTCATGGCGGTGTTTTTCCCGAGCGCTGAATATGAGGTGACGACTCGTGTTTCTGTCGCGGCGGGTCACAGTTTCAAAACCGAAGGCAAGGTGCTCGTGAAACCCGGCTGGCTGGCCATTTACGGCAAAGAAGCCGCCGATGAAGTGGCCGACGCCAAAGACGGCGACAAAGGCCAAAGCCTGGTGCCGGTCGCGCCCGGTGAAAAGGTCAAAACCGAAGAAGCCGAGGCGAAGGGCCTCAAAACCCGGCCACCCGCCAGGTATTCCGAAGCCACGCTTTTGGGCGCCATGGAAAACGCCGGCAAAACCGTGGAAGACGACGACTTGCGCGCCGCCATGCACGAGAAGGGCCTGGGCACGCCGGCCACGCGCTCCAGCATCATCGAGGGTCTGATTGCCGAGAAATACATGCTGCGCGAAGGTCGCGAACTGATCCCGACCGCCAAGGCCTTCCAACTGATGACGCTGCTTCGCGGCCTGGGTGTGGAAGAGTTGTCCAAAGCCGAACTCACCGGCGAATGGGAATACAAGCTCAATCAGATGGAGCACGGCCAGTTGAGCCGCGAGACCTTCATGGCCGAGATCGCCGCCATGACCGAACGCATGGTCAAAAAGGCCAAGGAATACGACCGCGACACCATTCCTGGTGATTACGCGACCCTGGCCGCGCCGTGCCCCAACTGCGGCGGCATCGTGAAGGAAAACTACCGCCGCTACACCTGCACCGGCAAAAGCGGCGCTGAAGACGGCTGCGGCTTTTCGTTTGGCAAAACCCCCGCGGGCCGCACCTTTGAAGTAGCCGAGGTCGAGCAGTTCCTGCGCGACAAAAAAATCGGCCCACTCGATGGTTTTCGCTCCAAAGCGGGTTGGCCCTTCACCGCCGAAATGGTCATCAAATACGACGACGAGGCCAAAAACTTCAAACTCGAATTCGACTTTGGCGACGACAAAAAGGGCGAAGAGTCGGGCGAGATCATCGATTTTTCGACCCAGGAAACGCTGGGCAAATGCCCCAAATGTGGCACCACCACCGGTGGCCACGTGTTCGAGCACGGCAAGAACTACGTGTGCGACAAGTCAGTGCCCACACTCGCGCAACCTATTCCCAGTTGCGACTTCAAGACCGGTCAAGTCATTCTGCAGCAACCTGTGGTGCGGGAACAGATGGTCAAGCTGTTGACCACCGGCAAGACCGACCTGCTGGACAAGTTCGTCTCCATGCGTACGCGCCGTGGTTTCAAGGCCATGCTGGCCTGGGACGCCGAAGCCGGAAAAGTGAACTTCGAGTTCGCGCCGAGCAAATTCCCGCCGCGCAAACCCGCCGCGGGTGCCGCAGCGCGGCCCGCTGGCAGTGCGGCCAAAACTGCGGTCGCAGCGAAAAGCACCAAAGCCGCCAAAACGCCGACTAAAAAAGCTGCAGTCACCAAAACGGCCGCACCGCGCAAAGCGGCGGTGAAAAAGGCCTCCACCGCGACCGGTCTACAGCCCAGCGCCGCTTTAGCCGCCGTGATCGGCCCCGAAGCTGTGGCCCGGCCGCAGGTGATCAAAAAACTGTGGGATTACATCAAGGCCAACGGCCTGCAAGACGCCGCCAACAAACGCAACGTCAACGCCGACGCCAAACTGCTGGCCGTGTTTGGCAAACCGCAAGTCACGATGTTTGAGCTGGCCGGGATTGTGGGCAAACACCTCAGCGTTTGACACGCTGCAATGCGGCCACAAAGCTTGCGTGACCGGCAATAAACCGCCGGGGCCTTTAGCGCATGAACTTCCCGTCCCGTCCAATGATGGTCAGGTCGGTGAAGGTGGAGCCTTGGTGGCTTTTCGCGCTGTAGTTGATGGTAAATCCGCCAAAGTTGACGTCACGCATCGTCTCAAGGCCGGCAATCAGGCCTTCGCGGGTGGGCACACGGCCCGCGCGGCGCAGGCCCTCGACGAGCACGCGGGCGGTCAGGTAACCCTCAAAACTTGAGAAGTCAAATTCCTTTTGACCGGCTTCCGTCATCCGCTGCTGATAGTCCCTCACCACCGCGCTGTTACCGGAGTAGGGAAACGGCACCACCTGCGAGATCACCACGCCACGGCCGGCTTCACCCAGCTCATCGGCCAAGGCGCGGGAGCCGACGAAACTCACGTTGAAAAACTGCCCGCCGTAACCCTTGCCACGCGCCTGTTTGATGAAGGCCGCGCAGGACTTGTAGGCGCTGATTTGCACCACCGCCTCAGGCTGCACTTTGAGGATTTCTTCGAGCGACTTGCTCACGTCCACACTGTTGCGCTCCACCGTGGCCGTGGCGACCGGTTTGAGCTGGCGCTTGGTCAAGGCGCGTGTGACCGCCTCCAGGCCCGCCTTGCCGTAGGCGTCGTTCTGGTAGAACACGGCGATCTTTTTCAGCCCCAGCGTGCTCAGGTGTTCGACGATACGCTCACCTTCGTCAAAGTAGCTGGCGCGCACATGGAAGATGTAGCGGTTGAAGGGGTCACGCAATGCGTTTGCGCCGGTGAACATGCCGATCAAGGGCACTTTTTCTTCGGTCAGAATGGGCAGGGCGGCCAGGCCTGTGGGGGTGCCCACCGACCCGGCCAGGGCGAACACCTTGTCTTCATTGATCAACGCTTTGACGGCGGCGGCGGCTTTTTCAGGTTCGTAGCCGTCATCACGCGTCACCAGTTTGATGACCCGCCCGCCCACGCCGCCTTGCGCGTTGACGGCCTTGAAATAGCTCTGCATGCCGACCTGCATGCGCAGCCCCAGTTGCGCGGCCGGGCCGGTGGTGGCGGCGAATTGGCCGATGAGGATTTCCCCTTCAGTGATACCGTTTTCAGCCTGCGCAGGCGCGGCCGCCAGCGTCAAACCGATCAGCAACGAAACAAGTTTGGTAAACAGCGTCATACAGCTCCCCACAGGAAATTTACATTCGAAAACAGAGTATGACGATAAAGCGGGGGCTTGAAAAGTGGGTTGACCATGCTGGGCCGCCGATAGGCACGTTTGACCGACTAAATGTGCAGGCAGCTATTGTTTTGATACCAGATTTGTTGCTTTGGCGCGCCAATTCCCGGGCGCTGGGCGGGCCTGGCCAGTGCACATGGCGCGTCTTGCCCTTTGCCGCTGGCCCTTTGCTTTGGGCCCTTTGTTTCTTGAATTTTTTCCAACCCATGCCCTGCGCTTGCATTGGGCTCCACCTGTTTGCATGGGGCGATGGGCTTTGCGGAAAACTGCAACAATAGCAGCGGTCTTGCGGCCCCTCATTTCTAAATTACATACTTCAAACCAGGAGTTCCCATGTCTTTGAAACTCTACTTCTCTCCGGGCGCCTGTTCCTTTGTGCCCCACGCCCTGCTGGACATGGCCGGGGCCAACTTTGAGCCGCAGATCGTCAAACTCGCCGCCGGCGAACAAAAAACGCCCGAGTATCTGGCGATCAACCCGCGCGGCCAGGTGCCGGTGCTGGTGATTGACGGCTACCCGCTCACGCAAGTCGTCGCGATCGTGAACTACATCAACGACACGTTTCCACAAGCCAATCTATTGCCGAAAGAGCCGATGGCCAAAGCCCGCGCGCTAAGCACCCTTGCATGGATGAATAACACCGCCCACACCACGTTCACGCATGTGTTTCGACCTGGCAACTTCGCGGCGTCTGAGGCGTCCGTCGCCGACGTGAAGGCCTTCAACATCGCCAAATACGGGGTCATCCTGGCGGAGCTGGACGCCATGGCGGCTAAGGCCGACCCCTGGCTCGCGGGCAGCCACCCCGGCCCACTGGATTTGTATGCCGTGGTGTTGCTGCGCTGGGGTAGCTTCGGCGCCGCAATAGACCCTTTGACCCTGCCCAATTTGTGGGCCCTGGCGCAAAAAGTGGCAGCCCTGCCCGCCGTGGCCCGAACGATTGAGCGCGAGCGGATCAAGTTGAATATGTACACACCGCCCGTTCCTGCCTGAGTGTGTCGTTGCCGTAGATAAGGCGGTGCAACAGGCGCTTGTTACGAAGTTGGGCCGCCGCCGGTTGTCGAGGAACTTTACACTCATCTCATGCAAGCTCGTGAAAACTCATGTAAGTGCTTGAAAAATAACAGTATTCATTTGTGGCGCGTTTATTGCTTTTAGAGAATTGTTCTCGCACACAATTGTTTACAAGGATGATCAACATGAAACACATTCGCGCAACGCTTCTAGCTTCCCTGGCGCTGGTTGCTGGTGTCGCACAAGCCACCCCTACCTTCTTGCCCGTTGGCGCCCAAGCCAACGTCTCTCTCGCCACCGTCACCGGTGGTGGCTGGACTCAGTGTTATGCAGGCACCATGAGCCAGTTCATCGGCAACAACGCTGAAAACGTGCTCAGCGCGTGCGCCGGCGACTACCTGATGATGGCGGGCCGCCAAACTGGCTCCAACACCTTCCTCGCTCTGGCCGCCGCTCTGCGCTCGGACACCATTGTGGACACTGGCAACAATAGCAGCACCCACACTGCCAACGGTGCCGAGTGGTGGTATTCCAACGACTGGTCATGGGGCTTCACGGCTTTGGGCGACACGGTACAAAATAACGAGTGTGACGTCGGCAACAGCCCCCTGAGCATGTGCCTGCACACCGTCAATGGTGCGGGCGGTTACCGTATCAACAACATCACGGGGCTCAATAGCAGCACAGCCTATGAGAAAGTGTTCTTCGTGGCTGATAGTGGTCCGGTCAACCCCATTCCCGAGCCAGGCTCCTTGGCTTTGTTGGGTCTAGGTTTAGTCGGCTTGGTGGCGGCACGCAAACGCGCTGCCAAATAAACGACGGGGCGCTGAAACCACGCGACCCCTCAACGACAAGGCCAGAAGCGACACAGCCCAAAGGCCAAGTCGCCATTATCAGCCGCTCAAAAAAGCGCTCCACCGGAGCGCTTTTTTTTACTTATTTATCCACAGCTTCATGCGGTAACCAGGTTTGCTATTATTTATATAGCTAATTATGATTATTCCACGAGACCCAGAGGTCGAAAAGGCGAATATTTCAGAATTTAGGCCCGGGACTCAGCCATAATTAACATGGGTATTAATTATGATTTTGTCCATCATTTCCGCAAAATCTGCCCACCGCCATAACTGCTCGCCGCCTGCACCGCGCCGCCCAGCGTGGCTTTGATCGCGCAGTATTTGAACTCGGGGATTTTGGCGAAGGGGTCGAGCGCGGCGTTGGTCAGTTTGTTGATCGCCGCCTCGTAATAACAGAAGGGCACGAAGATGGCGCCCTGCGGCGAGCTGTCGTCGGCGCGGGCATACAAGGCGACTTCGCCCCGGCGCGAGGCGATGGTGATCACGTCACCGGGCTGGCCGCCCAGGGCCGCCAAATCGAGAGGATGCACCAGGGCGACCGGGTCAGGCTCGATGGCGTCCAGCACGCTGGCGCGGCGCGTCATGCTGCCGGTGTGCCAATGTTCGAGTTGGCGGCCAGTGATCAGCACCATGGGGTACTCGGCGTCGGGCCGCTCGTTGGCGGGAATGATGTCTGCGGGCACAAACTTGGCACGGCCACCCTCACGCGGGAAGTCCACATCAAACACCACCGACTGGCCGGGGTCGCCCTCGGCTTTGCACGGGTAGGTGACGGCGTGTTCGCGCTGCAAGCGCTCCCAGGTGATGCCGCCGATATTGGGCATGGTGTGGCGCATTTCGTCAAACACCTCGGCCACGGCCTTGAGTTCATCGCCCTGGCCGTAGTTCCAGTCAAGGCCCACGCGATTGGCGATTTGCTGGATGATCCACAAGTCTTGCCGCGCATCACCCGCCGGCTGGATGGCCTGGCGGCCCATTTGCACCAGGCGGTCGGTGTTGGTGAAGCTGCCGTTTTTCTCGGGGAAGGCGCTGGCGGGCAGGATCACGTCGGCCAAATAGGCCGTTTCGGTGAGGAAAATGTCTTGCACCACCAGGTGTTCCAGGTGCGCCAGCGCGTGGCGCGCGTGGTTGGCGTCGGGGTCACTCATGGCCGGGTTTTCGCCCATCACATACAGGCCCTTGACGCTGCCAGCGTCGATGGCGTGCATGACTTCGACCACGGTCAGGCCAGGCTGGTCGTCCAGCGAACCGGCGGGCACGCCCCAAGCTTTCTCAAACGTGGCGCGCGTGGCCGCGTTGCTGACATGTTGGTAGTCAGGGAACATCATCGGGATCAAACCGGCGTCTGACGCGCCCTGGACGTTGTTTTGGCCGCGCAGGGGGTGCAGGCCGGTGCCGGGGCGGCCGATCTGGCCAGTCATGAGGGAGAGCGCGATCAGGCAACGGGCGTTGTCGGTGCCGTGGACGTGTTGGCTTACGCCCATGCCCCACAAAATCATCGAGGCTTTGGAGGTGGCGTAGAGGCGCGCCACCTCGCGGATGGTGTCGGCATCGATGCCGCAAATCGGGGCCATTTTCTCGGGGCTGTAGGCGGCGACGTTGGCTTTGAGCTCGTCATAACCGATGGTGCGACTTTCGATGAAAGCGGCGTCGACCAGGTTTTCTTCAACGATGACGTGCATCATTGCGTTGAGCAAAGGCACGTCGGTGTCGGGCTTGAACTGCAAATAGCGGTGTGCCAGGCGGGCCAGATCCGATTTGCGCGGGTCCAGCACGACGAGCTGGGTGCCATTGTTGACGGCGTTTTTGATCCAGCTGGCGGCCACCGGGTGGTTCACCGTGGGGTTCGCACCGATGATGATGACGACCTCGGCTTTGGTGACATCCATTACCGGGTTGGAGACGGCGCCGGAGCCGATGCCCTCTAACAGCGCGACCACGGACGACGCGTGGCACAGGCGTGTGCAGTGGTCAACGTTGTTGCTGCCAAACCCGGTGCGCACCAGTTTCTGAAACAGGTAGGCTTCTTCGTTGCTGCCTTTGGCTGAACCAAAACCAACCAGCGATTTTTTGCCGAACTGGTCGCGCAACTGCTTGAATTTGCCGCCAGCGAGCGCCAGCGCTTCGTCCCAGGTGGCTTCACGAAAGACGTCCATCACACGGTCGGGGTCCATCACCATGTCACCGCGTTTGGGTGCATCAGCACGGCGAATCAGCGGCTTGGTCAGGCGCTGCGGGTGGTGCGCGTAATCAAAGCCGTAACGCCCTTTGACACACAGGCGGCCTTGATTGGCGGGGCCATCGCGGCCTTCGACAAACAGGATTTTGTCGTCTTTGACGTTGTAGGTGAGTTGGCAGCCAACGCCGCAATAGGGGCAGACGGATTCGACTTGTTTGTCGGGGACGGCCAGGGCCGCATCACGTGCCGGCATCAAGGCACCTGTGGGGCAAGCCTGCACACATTCGCCGCAGGCGACGCAGGTGGACGCGCCCATGGCGTCATCCATGTCAAACACGATCTTCGCTTGGTCGCCCCGGAACGCCAGGCCGATCACATCATTGACCTGTTCATCGCGGCAGGCACGCAGGCAGCGTGTGCACTGGATACAGGCGTCCAGATTAACGGCGATTGCCGGGTGGCTCAGGTCTTGGCGCACCTGCGCGCGGGCTTCAAAACGCGGCTTGCCCAGGCCAAGCTTGGCCGACCATTGATCGACCTCGTTATGGCGTGTGTAATTCGTCTCAGGCATGTCGGACTGCAACAGTTCGAGCACGAGTTTTTGCGATGCCACGGCGCGCGCGCTATTCGTGCTGACTTTCATGCCTGCCGTGGGCGCGCGGCAGCAGGACGGTGCCAAAACACGTTCGCCATTGATTTCAACCATGCAGGAGCGGCAATTGCCGACCGCCTCCAGGCCCTCTTTGAAACACAGGTGCGGAATCTCGATACCTTCGCGTTTGGCAATGGTGAGGATCGTTTCATCAGCGCGGGCGGTGATGGCCTGGCCGTTCAGCTCGAAACTGACGGTGGGCGCGTTAAGTGCGGCGAGTTCTTTGCGGGTAACGGCATTCATGCGAGTTCTTCCGGAAAATATTTGATGACGCAATCCACCGGGTTGGGCGCGGCTTGCCCCAGGCCACAAATCGACGCGTCGCGCATCACTTGCGAGAGATCCGCCAAAAGCGGCAAGTCCCACTTCGGTTGACTGATCAGATGCGCGGCTTTGGCGGTGCCAACGCGGCACGGTGTGCATTGACCGCAGGACTCATGCTGAAAGAAGTTCATCATATTGCGCGCCGCCTGTGAGGCCGTGTCTTGGTCAGACAACACGATCACCGCCGCCGAACCGATGAAACAACCGTAGGGCTGCAGGGTGTCGAAGTCCAGCGGAATCTGGTTCATGCTGGCCGGCAAAATGCCGCCCGAGGCGCCGCCGGGTAAATAGCCGTAGAACTTTTGACCGTCCAGCATGCCACCGCAATATTCGTCGATGAGTTCCTGAATCGTGATGCCGGCCGGGGCGAGTTTCACGCCCGGATTTTTCACACGGCCTGAGACTGAGAACGAACGCAGACCTTTACGCCCGTTGCGCCCTTGGGCGGTAAACCAGGCCGCGCCTTTTTCCAGGATGTCGCGCACCCAATAAAGCGTTTCGAAGTTGTGCTCCAACGTCGGGCGGCCGAACAGGCCGACCTGCGCCACATAAGGCGGGCGCAGGCGCGGCATGCCGCGTTTGCCTTCGATGGACTCGATCATGGCGGACTCTTCGCCGCAAATGTAGGCCCCCGCACCCCGGCGCAGTTCAATGTGCGGCATATGGGGCATGGGCGGTTTGGCCTGGATCTTGGCGAGCTCTGCTTCGAGCAAGTTGCGGCACCCGTGGTACTCGTCACGCAAATAAACGTAGATTTTGTCAATGCCCACGGCCCACGCTGCGATCAACATACCTTCGATAAAACGGTGCGGGTCGCGCTCCAGGTAGACGCGGTCTTTGAAGGTGCCGGGTTCGCCCTCGTCAATATTGATGGCCATCAGACGGGGGCCTTTTTCGGCCTTGACGATGCGCCACTTGCGCCCCGTGGGGAAACCCGCGCCGCCCAGGCCGCGCAGGCTGGAATCTTCCATGGTTTTTAGAACAGATTCGACACCACGCTCGCCGCTGGTACAGCTTTTGAGCAGGGTATATCCGCCGCTGGCTTCATAGGCCGCCAGATCGGTGTAGGCTTCTGGCTGATGTTGCACCGCTTTGGCTTGCGCATTGGCCACGACGGCATCCAACGTCGCATGGGGCACGGGGTTTTGCCCCACCACCGCGGCTGGTGCTTGTTCACACCGGCCAATACACGGCGCGGCGATCACCCGCACCTCGCGGCCCAACAAGCCTGGCAATTTAGCCAGCAGATCTTGCGCGCCAGCCATCTCACACGAGAGCCCATCACACACGCGCACGGTCAGGGGTGCAGGCGCGGCTTCACCTTCTTTGACGACGTCGAAGTGGTGATAAAACGTGGCGACCTCATACACCGAGGTTTGCGGCAGGCGCATTTCCTGCGCCAGCGCCGCCAGATGGGCGGCTGACAAATGGCCGTACCGATCCTGGATTTTGTGCAGATGTTCGATCAGCAGATCGTTTTGGCGGGAACTGTTTCCCAACAAGGCTTGCACCTGGGCCAAGGCCTGCGGCTCGACGCGACGTCCTTTGGGGGCTTGGCGCTTGCGCTCGCGCACGTCAGCCGCGTTGGCCAACACAATGGGAATAACGGGATGGTTCATGTCGAACTTAGATGGGACTTAGATAACTTTTTCGGCGCGAAGCTCAGCGATGTAGGCCGCGTCAAAGCCCAATTGGCTCAGCACCTCGTCGGTGTGTTCCCCCAGCAGAGGCGAGCGGGTCACCTCGGTGGGGCTGTCGGAGAGTTTGATGGGGTTACCCACCGTGAGGTATTTGCCGCGCGTGGGGTGATCAACCTCCACCACAGTGCCGGTGGCGCGCAGTGAAGGTTCTTCAGCGATCTCTTTCATCGAGAGAATCGGGCCGCAGGGAATGTCGTATTGATTGAGGATGTCCATGGCCTCAAACTTGGTCTTGGTTTTGGTCCATTCCTCGATGCGCGCGAAGATCATCTTCAAGTGAGGCAACCTGGCCTGGGGCGTGGCGTAGTGCGGGTTGGTGATCCAGTCTTCCTCGTCAATCACCTTGCATATGGCCGGCCACACGCCCGCCTGCGTGATGAAGTAAATGTAAGCATTCGGGTCTTTTTGCCAGCCCTTGCACTTGAGGATGGAGCCTGGCTGGCCGCCCCCTGAGGAGTTGCCTGCGCGCGGCACAGCCTCGCCAAATTCGATCTCGGGAAACTGCGGGTACTCTTGCAGCACGCCAGTGCGCTCCAAGCGCTGCTGGTCACGCAGCTTGACACGGCACAAATTGAGCACCGCGTCCTGCATGGGCGCCAGCACTTTTTGTCCGCGATTCGTCGTGTTGCGCTGGTAGAGTGCCGCCACAATGCCCAGCGCCAGATGCAGGCCGGTGCCGCTGTCGCCAATCTGCGCGCCGGTGACCATCGGCAAGCCGTCGTCCAGACCGGTCGTGGACGCCGCACCGCCCGCACATTGGGCTACGTTTTCGTAAACCTTGCATAGCTCGTAGGGGCCCGGGCCGAAGCCCTTGACCGAGGCCACCACCATGCGCGGGTTGATCGCCTGGATGTGCTCCCAGGTGATGCCCATGCGGTCTAACGCGCCGGGCGCGAAGTTTTCGACCATCACGTCGCATTGTTTGATCAGGGCGTCCAGCACCTCGCGACCTTTGGGTTTTTTGGTGTCCAGCGTGATGGAGCGTTTGTTGTGGTTCAACATCGTGAAATACAGGCTATCGACGCCGGGGATGTCGCGCAGTTGTCCGCGTGTTGCATCGCCCACGCCGGCGCGTTCCACTTTGATCACGTCCGCACCCAGCCAGGCCAGCAACTGTGTGCAGGTGGGACCGGACTGCACATGCGTGAAGTCCAGAATCTTCACGCCGTCCAGGGCTTTGCTCACGCCTATTCCCCTTGTGCAGGTGTTGGCGGTTCTGCCCGCCTGGTTTCGGCCTCGTTCAGGCGTTTACGCAGCTCGCGTTCTTCTTTGAAGCGTGCCGTTTCGTCACGAACTACCGCTGCAATGCCGCTCACCGAACCATCGGGTGCATGCAGCAACGACACCGTGAACGCAATCGACAAACTACGCCCGTCCTTGTGTGCCGCAGGCACCTTGAGCAGGTCATGGCCGTATTTGGTCACGCCCGTTTTCATGGTCTGGTGGTAACCGTCCCAATGGCGCTGCTGCTGACGCTCTGGAATGATCATGTCCAGCGACTGGCCCAGCGCCTCGCCCTCGGTAAAACCAAACATGCGCTCACAGGCGGGGTTCCACAGCGTGATCAGGCCGCTGGCGTCACACACCATCACGGCATCGCTGATTGCCGTGACCAGTGCTTTCATATCCACAGCGGTTTGCATGGTGGGCCTTTCATTCCATTTCTAAATCATTCGTGCAGGTCGTTGGGCTACACAAACGATTTAGAAATGGAATTTATTGTCAAACTCTCATACAAAGACGGCGCTCAAAAGTGAACGCCGTCTTTGCCGCTCCCAGGCCACGCTCAGGTGAAGCTCAAGCCAGGATCCATTGTCAAAGCCGTGGTGTCAAACAGCGCCGACTTTGTGCATGTCGGCAATCTGACCGGCAGAATAGCCCAACTCGGCCAACACGGAATCGGTGTGTTCGCCCAGCAAAGGCGAGGCGGTTACTTCCGGCTTGGTGTCGGAGAACTTGATCGGGCTGCCCACGGTAAAGTAGCTGCCGCGCACTTTGTGCGGCACTTCGACGATAGAGCCGCTGGCGCGCAGCGACTTGTCGTGCAGCAGTTCTTTCATCGACAACACCGGAGCGCAAGGAATGTCGAATTTGCGGAAGATGTCGACCGCTTCGAACTTGGTTTTGTCCGAGATGAATTTTTCGATGGTGGCGAAGATGTCCATGATGTGCGGCTGGCGACCACGCGGCGTGTTGTACGCCGGGTCGTCCTTCCACTCGGGCTTGCCCAGCGCGTCGCAAATCGGACCCCAGGCGTGGCCCTGGATGGTGAAATAGATGTAGGCGTTGGGGTCGGTCTCCCAGCCCTTGCACTTCAAGATCCAGCCTGGCTGGCCACCGCCACCGGCGTTGGCACCGCGCGGCACCACACCGTCTTTGAAGGCGTCCATCTCGTGCGGGTACTGGGGATACTCTTCCAGGTAGCCGATTTTGTCCAGGCGCAACTGGTCGCGCATCTTCACGCGGCACAAATTCAGCACCGAGTCTTGCATCGACACGGCGACTTTTTGGCCCTTGCCGGTCTTTTGTTTGCCGATGTAGGCTGTCAGGATGCCGATGGCCAGGTGCATGCCGGTATTGCTGTCGCCCAAAGCGGCGGACGAAATCGTCGGGCCCGAGTTCTCACCTTTCCAGTAACCGGTGGTGGAGGCTGCGCCGCCTGCGCACTGCGCCACGTTTTCGTAAACCTTCAGGTCTTCGTTGTGGTGGCCGTCGCTGAATCCTTTGACCGAGGCCAGGATCATCGCGGGGTTAAGCGACTGGATGTGCTCCCAGGTGAAACCCATGCGGTCAAGTGCGCCGGGGCCGAAGTTCTCGACCATCACGTCGCACTCCTTGATCAACTTCTCCAGCACAGCCTTGCCTTCTGCTTTTTTGGTGTCGAGCGTCAGCGAACGTTTGTTGCTGTTGAGCATCGTGAAATACAGCGCATCGGCATCGGGGATGTCACGCAATTGGCTGCGGGTGACGTCGCCGGAGCCAGGGCGCTCGACCTTGATCACGTCGGCGCCGAACCAGGCCAGCATCTGGGTGCAGGCGGGGCCGGCTTGCACGTGGGTAAAGTCGATGATCTTGATTCCATCAAGGGGTTTGGTTGACATCTTGTTTTCTCCTTAGGGATGACGCGGGTTGATCTTTAGAGGGGGTTGATTGCGTTTTGCACTTCACCCCACAGTTTATTTCGAGTTTATTTTTTCTTCGCCGCGCTTTGCGGATTCAAGCTCGTGATGCGACCGCTTTCAGTGCCTGCGGTCTCGTCAATGATGGCGTTGATGAGGGTCGGCTTGCCCGATGCAACCGCTTCTGACAAGGCTTTCTCCAGCTCGGCAGGGGTAGTTGCCGCTACACCCACGCCACCAAAGGCCTGCATCATAAGCTCATACCGCGCGTTCTTGACGAACACTGTCGGCGCCACATCGGCGCCACCGCCCAGGTTCACATCCGTGCCGCGGTAGATGCCATTGTTGTTGAACACAATCACACAAACGGGCAGGTTGTAGCGGCAAATCGTCTCGACCTCCATGCCGCTGAAACCAAAGGCGCTGTCGCCTTCGATGGCGATGACCGGTTTGCCGGTGACCACGGCAGCCGCCACGGCGAAGCCCATACCGATGCCCATAATGCCCCAGGTGCCGACATCCAGGCGTTTGCGTGGCTCGTACATATCAACGATGCTGCGGGCGAAGTCCAGCGTGTTGGCGCCTTCGTTGACGACGATCGCGTCAGGCCGCGCCTTGACAGCGTTGCGAATGACGTTCAGTGCGCTGTGGTAGTTCATCGGCGAGGGGTTCAGCGCCAGGGTCTCGGCCATTTTGGCCAGGTTCTTGATGCGCCGCTCGGAGACTGCGCCGGTCCAGTCCGCCGGAGGTTTGGCCCAATTGCTGCCCATGCCCGCCAGCAAGGCGGCGACGCAAGAGCCGATATCACCCACCACAGGTGCGGCGATCGGCACATTGCTGTCCATCTCGGTGGGGGAAATATCGATCTGGATGAATTGGCGGCTGGCGGCTTTGTCACCACCCCAGGTTTTGCCTTTGCCGTGCGAGAGCAGCCAGTTCAGGCGCGCGCCGACCAGCATGACCACGTCGGCCTCGGCCAGTACGTAAGAGCGTGCAGCAGACGCGGATTGCTCATGGGTGTCGGGCAAGAGGCCTTTGGCCATGGACATCGGCAAATACGGGATGCCGCTTTTCTCGACCAACGCGCGGATGTCGGCGTCGGCCTGGGCGTAGGCGGCGCCTTTGCCCAGCAGAATCAAGGGGCGCTTGGCGGTCTTGAGCAAATCCAGCGCGCGTTGCACAGCGTCTGGCGCAGGAATTTGGCGCGGCGCGGCATCGACCACTTTAATCAATGACTTGCGGCCTTCTTCAGCACCCATCACCTGAGAGAACAATTTAGCGGGCAAATCCAGGTACACGCCGCCTGGGCGACCCGACAAGGCCGAGCGAATCGCCCGCGCGATACCGACACCGATGTCCTGCGCGTGCAAGACGCGAAACGCGGCTTTGCAATGCGGCCGGGCAATGGCCAATTGGTCCATTTCTTCGTAGTCACCCTGCTGCAAATCGACGATCTCGCGCTCGCTGGAGCCGCTGATCAAAATCATCGGGAAGCAGTTGGTGGTGGCATTGGCCAGCGCGGTCAGCCCGTTCAAAAAACCAGGCGCCGATACGGTGAGGCAAATGCCGGGCTTTTGGGTCAGAAAACCCGCTGCCGCTGCGGCGTTGCCTGCGTGTTGCTCATGGCGAAACGAGATCACGCGCATGCCCTGGCCCTGCATTTTGCGGGTCAAGTCGGTGATCGGGATGCCCGGCAGACCGTAGACGGTGTCGATGCCGTTGAGTTTCAGGGCGTCGATCACCAGGTGAAAACCGTCGGTCTGGGGGGCGTTGGAGGTATCTGGGGTGGTGTCAGTGGTCATGGTGAATTTCCGACGCGGCAAGGGACTGCGCACAGTGGCGTTATCATAGGAATCGATTCGGACATCCCCCTTGACCCCGGTCAATTTTCATTGAATCAAATGCTGAGTCTTACGCATTAGAAGCTGCTTGTCGCGCTGCAAAGCCCCTATGTCCACCGTTGAATCCCACGCCGAACGCAACGTCATCCGGGTGCAACTCACCCAAAACCTGGTATTGAAGGACCTGACCGACGACGAACGCGCGGCGCTGGAGCGCCTGCTTACGGTGGTCGATTGCGGCAAGGGCGACTCGCTCTTGCATCAGGGCGTGACCGACATGGAGCAGTATTTCGTGCTCGACGGCGTGCTCAAACGGGTCGTTGCCAACCCGCAGGGCAAAGAGATGATTTTGCGTTTTGCCGACGCGCGCGATATGGAGACGAGTTACGCTGCCTGGCGCCTGGGCACGCCCACGCCGTACAGCATCGTGGCGGTCACCAAAACACGGGTAGCCAAACTACCACTGCCGCAGTGGGTGGCGTTTATGGAGCAACACCCGTCGATCAAAGCGTCGTTTGAATATGCCGTGATGCGCCTGATGAGCGAGATCATGGCGCACACCATCACGCTGCATCTCCTGGACGCGTCAGGGCGCGTGAACCGTTTTATGCGCAAACACCCGGAGTTGGCCGAGCGGATTCCCAAAAAAGAGCTGGCAGCTTATTTGAATTTGTCGGCTGAAACATTGAGCCGACTCAAGCAGCGCGGGAAGATTTGAGGCTCTTACTGAGGCCTCAAATTGCTTGTTTATTTCGAATTTTAGACAATAAATTGAGTGATTTAATTGCATTATTACTACCAAATAGTATAGCAATAACGCCATTAAATACGAGACTCAATGGCGAACTGGATTAGATAAAAATAAATTGAAATCAATATTTCAATTTATGTCCCATCATTTCACCGAGCCACTGCAGTGACTGGCAGCCGTGAGGCGCTGCCGTTGATGCTCACAATCAGCTGCCATCAAAGGCGACCATCCACCATCGACCACCGCCCCCTCAATCCACCGGCTGATCAACATTAATCAGCTTCGGCTTCGCTGGGCGAAGTTTGGCCAGCACCTTGGAGATCAGCGGCCACACCAACAACAAGATGGCCAGCGAGGAGATGGTGCCCACCAGCGGGTTCGACCACAAAATTGACAACTCACCTTGCGAGACCAACATGGCCTGGCGGAACGAGTCCTCTGCTTTGTCGCCCAGCACCAGCGCCAGCACCAGCGGGGCCAAGGGGTAGTCGAGTTTCTTGAACAGGTAACCGATCATGCCAAACAGCATCATGAACCAGATGTCCAACATGGCGCTGTGTACGGTGTACGCGCCGATGGCGCAGATCACCACAATCACTGGCGCGATGATGGCAAAGGGGATGCGCAGGATCGACGCGAACAAAGGCACCGTCGTCAAGACCACAATCAAGCCCACCAGGTTGCCCAGGTACATACTCGCGATCAGCCCCCAGACAAAGTCTTTTTGCTCCACAAACAGGAGCGGGCCGGGCTGCAAACCCCAAATCAACAAACCACCCAGCAGCACCGCTGCGGTGGGGGAGCCGGGGATGCCCAAGGCCAACATGGGCAACAAGGCAGCGGTGCCCGCGGCGTGTGCGGCCGTCTCGGGAGCGACCACACCTTCCATCTCGCCGTTGCCAAAGTTGGCGCCGTTTTTCGACATTTTCTTGGCCAGACCGTAACTCATGAACGATGCCGGCGTGGCACCGCCGGGGGTAATGCCCATCCAGATGCCGACCAGCGAGCTCCGCACTGAGGTCATCCAGAATTGCGGCAACTTCTTCCAGGTGGCCAAGACGACCTTGGAGTCGATCTTGGCGCTCTTGCCGTTAAAAGCCAGGCCCTCTTCCATCGATTGCAAAATCTCGCCGATGCCGAAGAGGCCAATCACGGCAATCAGGAAGTCGAAGCCGCGCATCAAATCGGTGAAGCCAAAGGTCAGGCGCAGTTGCCCGGTGACGGTGTCCATACCCACCGCGGCCAACGCAAAACCGATACACATTGAGGCCAGAATTTTGAAGGGTGAGCCTTTGCCCATGCCGACAAAGCTGCAAAAGGTCAGCAGGTAGACCGCAAAATACTCGGGCGGGCCGAACTTGAGCGCAAACTTGGCCACCAAAGGCGCCATGAAAGTGATCATTACCACGGCCACAAACGCGCCGACAAATGAGGAGGTAAACGCCGCTGTCAGTGCTGCCCCAGCCTGACCTTGCTGCGCCATCGGGTAACCGTCAAAGGTGGTGGCCACAGACCACGGGTCGCCCGGAATATTGAACAAAATCGAGGTGATCGCGCCGCCAAACAGTGCGCCCCACTAAATACACGACAACATGATGATCGCCGAGGTCGGCGACATGGTGAAGGTGAGTGGCAGCAAGATTGCCACGCCGTTGGCACCACCCAAACCGGGCAAAACACCGATCAACACACCCAAAATGATGCCCACAAACATGAGCAGGATGTTCATCGGCGTCAGGATGACGCTGAAGCCGTGAAAGAGCGCGTTGATTTCGTCCATGAGATGCAGTTGCCTTTGGGTTGGGGTGTTTAGGTGGGCAAGGCGAGGTTAAGAAACTGCAGGCTCAAATTTGGTATCAATACCCCAGAAACCCCAGTGGATTCAGGCTGCCCTTGAACAACGGCACTTTGAACCAGACTTCAAACATGAAGAAAAACACCACGTTGATCACAACCGCCGCGATGACACTTTTGATGATCGAGAATTTGCCCAAAATCACCATGAACAAGCCGATGTAAATCACCGACGCGACATACAGGCCAACAAACTGGATGGCCCCCACGTAAACCAGCGCGGGCAGAAACACCGACAACACCCGCTTGAGCTGCTCTTTGTTGACAAAGGCTTCCGTGTTTTTGCTTTTGCCAAAAACGGTTTGGTAAAAAACGCCCACAGCGGAGATACACAACAAGGAGCCAATGTAAAACGGGAAGTAACCCGCGCCGGGGCCGTCGGTGGTCCAGCCGGAGCCCAGTTTGCGACTGCCAAAAATAACCGTGGCACCCAGCACCAGTACGCACAGCGCGACAAGCGCTTCGACCACGTGCGTCGACACCACGGCCGCTTCGCCAGATTCTTCTTGGTTTGCCATTTTTTACCCTTTTGCCTTTTTTGCTTTTTTGCGGCTTATTTCGCCATGAATCCGGCTTCTTTCATCAGCTCGCGGTGCACGTTCTCGGTCTTGCCCAGCCAGGCTTCGAAAGCCTCGCCTGACATGCTGGTCTGGTTGAAAGCGCCCTTTTCCATGTAGTCTTTCCACTCGGCGGTTTCGCGCACTTTCTTGAGCATGTTGACGTAGAACGCCAACTGGTCTTTAGAAACGCCGGGCGAGGTGAAAATGCCGCGCAACATCACGTATTCGGAAGATAGGCCGGACTCTTTACAGGTCGGAATATCGTTCCAGGCAAGTTTGTCGGTCACTTTAGCTTTGTAGGGCATGCGTTTTTCATCAAACACACACAAGGCGCGCAGTTGACCGGCACGCCATTGCGCCACGGCCTCAATGGGGTTGTTCACCGTGGAGTCGATGTGTTTGCCCACCAACTGCACCGCCACTTCACCACCGCCACGGAAAGGCACGTAAATGAACTTGGTACCGGTGGCTTTTTCCATACCCACGGTCAATATCTGGTCTTCCTGCTTGGAACCGGTGCCGCCCATTTTCATTTTGTTCGGGCCAGCCGCTTTGACGGCGTCCAAATATTCTTTGCCCGTTTTGTAGGGCGTTTCAGCATTCACCCACAACACAAACTGGTCCAACGCCATCATCGAGACGGGCGTCATGTCGCGCCAGTTGAAGGGCACGCCGGTGGCCATGGGTGTCGTAAACAGATTTGACAAAGTGACGATGAGTTTGTGCGGATCGGCCTTGGCCTCTTTCACGGATAAAAAGCCTTCAGCACCTGCGCCGCCGGATTTGTTGACGACGATCGGTGGCTCTTTCATCAGTTTGTATTTGATGACGATGCCCTGAATCAGGCGCGCCATTTGGTCAGCGCCGCCACCGGTGCCGGCGGGAACGACAAATTCAACGGGTTTAGTCGGCTCCCACGCAGCTACTGCAGGTGCGCACAAGCTCAAGGCTGCGGCAACCCCCAAAATGGTGCGCCGAAAACCGGTCGCGATGGCTGTGGCGGTGTGAATACGTGTTTTGGACATGATGACTCCGATAGTTCCAACTGAAGGGCGACTGGCGAAAAGCAGCGGGTGCCACTGTTCTCGCTCGTTATTTTCAACGTGCCGCATGTTTGCGCGAGTTGGGGGAAAAACTCTTGACGTTGATCAAGTTTGCTGAAATCGACAGCCGGTACAGGGTTTGCCCCGAGGTCCTCTGTTTCTCCCGGCTTGATTGTATTGAGCCTCACCTTCATTGCCTTGGAAAGCCTTACAAATAAAGCAGATTCTGCTTTCTATTTAGTAGCCTATCGACAATTCGATGCAGATTATTCAGGTCCGTGTATCTGCCCATCTATGTAAAACCACGTAGCACCTTCGCGCACAAAACGGCTGGTCTCATGCAGGCGTTGGGCGCGCCCGCCTTCTTTGCAGCGAGCGACGAATTCCACGACGCCCGCCTCAGCGCTGGCCTGGCTGTGCAGCACTTCCAAGCCCAGCCATTTGACGGGAGGCAGCTCCAACTCGCCCGGTGAGGTCGATGCGTGCCATGTGGCCAGCAAGTAGTCGATCAGGCCCAACACATAGGCGCTGTAACGCGAACGCATCAACGCCTCGGGCGTCGGTGCGCCGTCACCAAGGGCAACGCCGAGGTGATACAGACCACAACATGCGGCATACGCCATGCCGCTGCCACAGGGGCACTGGGCAGCGCCAGGGTGGTGTTTTTCTTTAGGGCGCATCTGGGGAAGATACGTCAATTCAGTTCACCGAAGGCGGCAATTGCTGCAAGCTGCTCACAGGCGAGCGCAAGATGATCCACAACTGAACGCCAAACAGCAGCAAGGACAACACCAGGCACGCTAGCTCGCCCCACTGTGCTCCCACCACACCGCCCGCGGCAGCGCCAATCGGGCGCGCGCCCATGTTGACGGTGAGAAACACGGCAGACACCCGGCCCAGCATGGCGTTGGGCGTGGCGGTTTGGCGCAGCGTCACCGAGGTGATGGTCCACAGAATCGGGCCAAACCCAAACATGAAAAATGCCAGCGCCGCCAAAGCGCCACTGGGATAGAGCCAGGTGGCCAACATCAGCGCCGAGCCCACCACCGAAAACACCGGGCCCAACTGGATGGCGCGGCCAAAGGGCAACGCCGCCACGATGCGTGGCGCCAACAGCGCGCCCAAGACCATACCCACGCCGTAAATCGCTAGCGTCAGCCCGACTTCAGCCGCACTCAAGCCCAAGACGCGAATGGCGTAAGGCACATACGCCGCTTGCAAGACAAACCAGGCCAGATTCCAGGCCACAGCCGTCAGCAAAATCGGCCGCAGCAAAGCATGCCGCCACACCAGGCCCACGCCGTCTTTCAGATCCAAGAGCGGATGGCGAGCGGCGGTGGGGCTGCGCCCGGGCTCCGCAATGCCAAACAGCAGGCCCGCCGCCGCCGCCGACAACACCGCCGCAATCACGAAGGCGCTGGAGGCACCCGCCCACGCCACGAGCGCGCCGGCCAGCGCCGGGCCACCCGCATAAGCGGCGCTGCGCGCCAACTCCAAACGGCCATTGGCGCGTGCCAACGATTCGCGCGCCACCAGCGCAGGCACCAGTGCCGGGGCAGCGACGCTGAAGCCGACAGTGCCCACAGCACCGACAAAACCCAGCAGCGCCAGGAGCGGCAAACTCAAAGCGCCCAGAAGTAGCGCCGCCAAAAGACCCAGAATCGACGCGGCCCGAAGGAGCTCTGCCCACACCATCAATTGTTTGCGGGAAATGCGGTCGGCCAGCAGGCCCAGTGGAATCGACAGTAGCAAAAAGGGCAGGGTTTGAAAGGTCGCCAAAAAACCAATTTCACCCGGCCCTGCCTTAAGCGCCAGCACGGCCACGATGGGCACTGCCGCCAGGCTGATCTGCTCTGCCGTTTGCGCTGCGAGGTTGGACCAGGCCAGGCGGTGGAATCCTGCGGGCAGGGTTTTGCTGGTGTCAGTGCTCATACGTTGAATTCATGGGTTGCCCGCATGTTGCGCCAAACCCTGGCGACCGGCTGGCCACTTTCGGACCTGCGCGCACGGTGTGAGAAACGCGAAGGGCCGTTCAGGCCGCCTGCCCGGCGGGGGCGAAACGCAATACGCCGTCATCCACCTTGCCAAAACGCAGGAGCATGATGTCTTTGGGATAGTTTTGGTACAAGCGCCACGGTGTTTTGGAGCCCTGTTTGGGAAACAGATGCATCGAACGCGCGAAATAACTGGAAGAGAAATCGACCCACGGCCGCTCGGTCACCGTCGCGTCATTATTGCGCGGCACGCAGTAGGCCAGGCCCCTCTTCTGCATGTGGTTCAAAAGGCGGCAGACGTACTGACAGGTCAGGTCGCACTTGAGTGTCCACGAGGCATTGGTGTAACCAAAACTTGACGCCAGGTTGGGGATGCCGCTGAACATCAGGCCTTTGTAGTTCATCGATTTGGACATGTCTTGCAACTGGCCGTCCACCGTCAACTGCAAGCCGCCCAGTACCTGCAAGTTCAGGCCAGTGGCGGTGACGATCAAGTCCGCATCGAGTTGTTGACCCGACTGGAGCAACACGCCTTTTTCGTTGAACGAAACGATGTGGTCGGTCACCACGCGCGCCCGGCCCGACTTCACGGCTTTGAAGAAATCGCCATCCGGCACCAGGCACAGGCGCTGCTCCCAGGGGTTGTAACGTGGTGTGAAATGGGTTTTGACATCGTAGTCCGGCCCCAGCGCCATACTGACGCCGCCCAACAGCAGGCGCTTCATTTTGGCGGGGTCAGTGCGACACAAGCGGAACACATACATGCCCAACAACACACGTTTCCAGCGGTTGATGCCGTAGGCCAGCATCGAGGGCAACCAGCGGCGCAGGCGGTTGGCCATGGCGTCTTCCGAGGGGCGGTCCACCATGTAGGTGGGCGAGCGCTGCAACATCGTTACCTGGGCGGCCTGTTTGGCCAACTCCGGCACCAGGGTGACGGCCGTGGCGCCGCTGCCGATGACCACGACCTGTTTGCGGGCGAAATCGACCTCGCTTGTCCACTTCTGGGGGTGGACGACGCGGCCTTTGAAGTTCTCAATGCCGGGAAATTCTGGCGTAAAACCTTGCGCATACGAGTAGTAGCCCGAACACATGAAGAGGAAATTGCAACTGATCTGCACCAGCTCTTTGGCCTCGCCGCGTTCGACAGAAACCGTCCAGCGCGCGTCTTTGGACGACCACGACGCCGCTTTAACCTGATGTTTGAAACGAATTTTCTGCTCGATGCCATTCTCTTGGGCGGTCTCTTTCAAATACGCCAGGATCGACGGGCCGTCCGCAATGGCCTTGGCCTGCTCCCAGGGTTTGAAAGAAAAACCCAGCGTGTACATATCGGAGTCGGAGCGCACGCCGGGGTATCGGAACAGATCCCAAGTGCCGCCCAGCGCCTCGCGGCCTTCCAACAAGGCAAAGGTTTTGCCAGGGCAGTTGGTTTGCAGGTGGTAGGCCGCGCCGATGCCCGAGAGGCCGGCGCCAACAATCAGTACGTCGAAATATTCCATAGTCTGGTTTGAATTGCGTTACGTTGTTTCGCAGTGCGCCAACGCCCGAAAGCGCCATTGAATGCTCTTGAATGCTCTTGAATGCCCTGAAGTGCCCAAATGTAAACATCCGCCACCAGAATAGCACCTGTCGCAGCGAGACCCTGTCGCCTGCGGGTGGCAGGGCGGTGCGTCGCGACGCCAATACGGGCCCAATCATTCTCAAATTGGGTATGATTGGGCAGCCTTTGCAATTTTACAAGTATTTTCGGGCTGTAGGTCTCGATAAATATGCGTTACTTGCTATATTTATAGTAGCAACTCAATTTCAAATTCTCAGCCTGACCCAACACAGGCATCGCGCCTTGTGCCATCCGCCCTGCACGTACGCCAAATGAATGATGCCCGGTTTGACAGGTGCGCCCCTGCGACCTATAAAGTACCTCGCCAATCACCTTGAGTCCATTCAACCGGAGGATTTCAATATGTACCAACGCCTCAAGCCCTTGGGTCATCCTGAATGTGATCGCCCGCGCTGTCAGGTGCCGCCTTCGCCCGGTTTGATGCAAAACCTGCTGCAACGCTGGACGGATTTGATTGCCGAAAAACGATTACCGCCCGAAACCACCTTCAAGCAGTGGTTTGACTACTGGGTGTCTTCGCGCCGGGGCGAGAGTTTCTTTGGGCTGGACGATGCGCGAATGGCCCACGCGCCCAAGTCCAGCGCCGCGTTGATCAGCCGCCCCAAGAAAAAGCTGCAAGGCATTGTGCGCACCGTCGTGCTCCTGGTGGACTTCCCCGATCAGGCGCATGCCATGGAAAACAGCAAAGTGCATTTCCAACACATGTTGTTTGGCTTAGGGAAGCAGTTTCCCACCGGCTCGATGCGCGAGTATTACCGGCGCATCAGCAATTTCAATAGTGGCCCAAACGCGGCAGGCGTTGACGTGCAAGGTGAGGTGTTTGGCTGGTTTCGCATGCCGCAGCCCTTGAGTTTTTACACCAACAACGACTCGGCCATGAGCGACAGCTTCCCGCGCAACGCGCCGGGTATGGCGCGCGATGCCGTCATGGCCGCGCTGGCAGCGGGCGTCAGTTTCAAAGACTACGACGCGCTGGGCGAAAAAATCGTGACGGCCCTGTTTGTGATCCACGCCGGTCGCGGAGCCGAGGAGACCGGCAGCCGGGGCGATGTATGGAGCCACAAATGGGTGATCCCCGGCGGGATTGACGTGGCACCCGGCCTCAAAGTCTCAACCTACCTTACGGTACCTGAAGATTGCAAGGTCGGCGTGTGTGCGCATGAGTGGGGCCACTTGGCCGCGCGCTGGGCTGACTATTACGACACCGGCGAGAGTGAAAACATGACCAGCAACGGCCTGGGCAGTTATTGCCTGATGGCGGCGGGCTCCTGGGGCGACGCGGGCACTACGCCCACGCTGCCCAACGCCATGTTGCGCATGTTCCATGGCTGGATCACCCCCACCCTTGTGACCCAGTCCACTTTAGGGCTCAAGCTCCTGCCCGCCGCCGAAGGCGGCCAGTGCCTGGTGATCCAGAACAAAGAAACCATGAACGAGCGCCAGTACATCATCGTCGAGTACCGCAGACGCCAGTTTCAAGACAGCTTCCTGCCCGATGAAGGCATGGCCATCTACATGGTGGACGAAGCGATTGAAGACGTGAACGATGAAAACAACCTGGCGATTGAGCTGGTCCAGGCCGATGGCAAACGCGATCTGGCGGGTATTTTTGGCGCGGGCAATCCCGGCGACACGGGGGACTTGTTTCCGCACAAGACCAAACGCGTTCTGGGCAAAACCACGAAGCCCGCGTTGAACCTGCCGGGTGGCAAGTTCAGCGGCGTGACGCTTACCGTGAAGGGCCGGGCGGGTGATGCGCAGCTGGTGCTGGACGTGGCGTTTGCCGCTTAACTTCGCAAATCGAATCGGCGGCCTGTTGTTCGCCCAAGGCCGGTGCAAAATGTGATCACGTGGCCCGATTGGCGGATCACTTGACGGACACCTCATTCCATTTCTAAATCATTTGTGAAGTAGGCGCGCCGACGAAGACAGTGCTGTCGCACGCCAAGGAGGCGCAACGACCTGCACGAATGATTTAGAAATGGAATCACCCATGAAAACTCTGCAAGGCAAAGTCATCGTCATCACCGGCGCGGCCTCTGGCATTGGCCGGGCGCTCGCGTTGGCACTTGCAGCCAAAAACGTCAATTTGCTATTGGCGGACTTGAATGAAGCTGGTTTGCAAACCACAGCGGAACTGGCGCGGGCAGCTGGGGCGGGGGCAGGCGGCGCGGGAAGTTCAGGCAGCGCAAAGGGCACACAGGTGTTGACGCACGTCACTGACACCGGCTCTGA
>JANOXL010000243.1:0-3401 GCA_031418395.1 Rhodoferax sp.
AGGGGCACACCAGCCACACCCGGCACGGTAAACGCTCGCTCGTGATTGCCGGCCAAGGCACGCCCACGGTCGTCTTCGAAGCGGGTCTGGGCAACGGCAAAGAGGTGTGGAAGTCTGTATTCAATGAGGTCGCTGCCGTCACCCGCGCCGTCGCCTACGACCGCGCCGGTTATGGCGACAGCGAGCGCGCCTCAGCGATGCGCGATCCGCTGCAGATCGTGCGTGAATTGCATGCCATGCTCCACGAAGAAGGACTTGCGCCGCCGTATGTGCTGGTCGGCCATTCGCTGGGCGGCATGATCGTCAAGCTCTACGCACGGGCGTTCCCGAATGAAGTTGCCGGCGTGGTGCTCATCGACGCCCGGCATACCGACTTTGCGCGTCGCTGCAAACAGATTGGCGTGCCGCGCATCCTGTATGAACCGCCCGCGGCACTTTTCCTTTTGGCGGGCGCGGCCATGCGCGGCGAGCTCAAATCGTCCGCTTTCAGCGCCCTGCAGGCTCGCAAGGTGGGGCCTTTTCCGCCCGTACCGCTGGTCGTGCTGACTCAAACCGAGGCGGTGACCCGCTGGCCCAAGGGACTGGGGCGAATGTGGGTCGCCAGCCAACGCAACATGATGCGCATGTCCAAGCTCGGTCGTTTGGAAGTGTTGGACGACAGCGGCCATAACGTCCACAAGGATCGGCCCGACGCCGTGGTCAAAGCCATCCTGAACGTCGTCAAGGCGGCGCGTTTGATTCAGGAAAAGAGCCAGCGACGGCTGTTTTGAGTGTGAAGGTGCTGGACGTCCGCCTCAGCGTTGACGCCGGCACTTCGAGTCGGCCCGAATGCATTGTTAACACCTATGTTAATTACTCAGCCTACAGAGCCATAATTTTGGGATTTTCAAGAATAATTCAGCCCCAGGTCTCGTTGTATATAGGTTTATTGCTATATTAAATGTAGCAATTGACCTCTCGTGCATCTTCTATTTGGCTGTAATTTGAAACGCTGACACCATTCAGATTTCAAACCGCCTCCTCAGATTCAAGCGGCAAGTGCCAGCGGAAGTTTTAGATGATGGCAGCCTTGCACGCATAACATGACGCTGATTCGCCGCCGTTTGCATCAAGGCAACTGGGTTGACAAATCCACCGGCTTATCTACCGGTGTCTCCACCGACCTATCGACTGGCATATCGACTGAAATTTCGGCCCGCATTTCGGCCCCCTGTTTCGACCCGTAGATCGGCCGGCATTTTTACCGACAATCCCTGCATGACCCTCCCCGAGACATCGAAGCACACTTTAGCCCCGGCGAACGGCCTGTGGGCCCCAAAGGCGTTGGCAGACTTTTCGATCTACGCTGAACCCAAAATCGACTGCCATTGCCACATCCTTGATCCTGCCCGCTTCCCCTACGCGCCGGATGTGCCTTACGAACCCAAGGGGCAGGAAACCGGCTCGGCCGATTATTTCGCCCATGTGCATGCGGCCTATGGCGTCCACCATGCCTTGCTGGTAGAGCCCAACTCGGGCTACGGTCTGGACAACCGCGCGCTCCTGGCCGCGATTGCCCAGGGACGCGGGCGTTTCAAAGGCGTGGCGATGGTGCCACTGGACGCCTCGCGCGCGCAATTGCAGGATTTGAAGGCCCAGGGCATCGTAGGTGCAGCGTTTAACGTGTCCTTGCTCGGGCTGGATTTTTACGCCGGCATCGCGCCGCTGCTGGGTCACTTGGCAGCGCTGGACATGTTTGCCAACGTGCAGGTACAAGACAACCAACTCGCCAGCCTGTCGCCCGTGCTGCGTGCCTCCGGCGTTCGGATTTTGATAGACCACTGCGGTCGCCCGGATGCAACGCACGGCCTGCACGCGCCCGGTTTTGCGGCGCTCTTGAGCCTGGCGCGCGAGGGGCGAACGGCAGTGAAGTTGTCGGGTTTCTCCAAATTTTCGAGGGCCGCTTTTCCATTTGCTGACACGCAGCCTTTTGTCAAAGCGCTCCTGGAAACGTTCGGGCCCGACCACTGCCTGTGGGCCTCGGACTGGCCATTTCTGCGCGCGCCTTCGCGCCTGGATTACGGCCCGCTGCTGCAATTGTTTGCAGCAGCGGTGCCAGAGGCGTCGGCACGCCGCAAAATACTGTGGGAGACGCCGATGCGCCTGTTGGGTTTCGCGCAGCCGCAGGCGTCGGCTTCGGCGGCATAAACAAATGGCGTGGATCGGGTACTCTAAATCGGATGAGTCACTCGCGCCTGAGGTGTAGCAGCAGGTGCAACACCAATTCGCCACGCGCGGCAGGCCTGCGCCGGGATCAATCGGCCTGAATGCCGAACTCCTTGATCACTTTGGCGTACCGGTTGTGGTCAAAGGCGTTCACGCGCCGCAAAAACGCCCCCTCACCTCCTGTGACCTCAGTGTAGATCCGGGTCATTCGGTCAATCACGTCGGGCTGCTTGAGAATGTCGTTCATATGGCGGTTCAACGTGGCCGTTACATCAGCGGGCATGCCTTTGGGGCCCATCAAGGCCTGCCACGCGCCCACGTCAGCATCGCGGTAACCCAGCTCGGTGAGTGTCGGCACATTGGGCGCCAACGGCGAACGCCGGGGGTCAGCCACAGCCAGCACCGCGAGTTTGCCTGTGGCGATATGTTGTGCAACGGGGCCCAGGGTGGTGTACATGAACGGGATGTGCCCACCTATCAAGTCCACCACCGCTGGTGCGCTGCCCCGGTAGGGCACCTGCTTGATTGCGACGCCGGCCGACTTGTTGAACAACTCACCCAAAATGTGCATGGGGCTGCCACTGCCAGGGCTGCCGTAGGTGTTGACTTTGCCGGCCTTGGCGGCGGCGACCAGATCTTTGACGCTGGTGACGCCGCTGGCGGTATTGACCACCAAAAACAGCGACTGTGTGCCGACCTGGATGATGGGCGTGAAATCGTTCAGCACATCGTATTGCGCGCCGGTACCGGCTTTGAGCACCAAGGTCGCAATCGAGATGGTGTTGGGCGTAAACAGCAGGGTGTGGCCGTCTGGTGCTGCTTTGGCGACAAATGCGTTGCCGATGGTGCCGCTGGCGCCAGGTTTGTTTTCCACAATCACCGTTTGGTTCAAACTTTTGGCGAGTTTTTCGGCAAACAAGCGCGCCAGCGCATCGCTGTCGCCGCCCGGCGGGTAGGAGACGATGATGGTGACGGTTTTGCTGGGATAGGCTTGGGCCAGAACAGACGGGCTAAAAGCGGCGCTGGCCAACCATCCCGTAGCCGCCAGGGCCAGTGCAGTGCGACGCAACAACTTCATGGAGGAGTCCTCAACAGGTAGTGAAACAATGGTGTCAGTCTAGCCACCCGGCCCTCAATTGACCATAGCGTAAGCCACTATCTCCAGTTTCATCCTTGGAACAACCAGCGCTGCCACC
>JANOXL010000244.1:0-29696 GCA_031418395.1 Rhodoferax sp.
TGCGCTGGCGGTGGCGGCGATCAAGCAATACGTGGCAAAGCACAAAACCAAAGGCGAGACCTATTGCGCGATTTTGTGCGGCGCCAATATGAATTTCGACCGCCTGCGCTTTGTCGCCGAACGTGCCGAAGTGGGTGAGGAGCGCGAGGCGCTGTTTGCTGTGACGATTCCGGAGGAGGGCGGCAGTTTCAAACGCCTGTGCGCTTTGATCGGCGAGCTGCCGGGCGCGGCCAGGTCGGTCACCGAGTTCAACTACCGCATCAGCGACACGGCACGTGCACACGTATTTGTGGGGCTGACGACCCACGGCAAAGGCGAGTCGCAAAAGATCGCCGCCAACTTCAGCAAACACGGTTTTGACGCCATCGACTTGACGCACGACGAACTGGCCAAGGAGCACATCCGCCATATGGTGGGCGGGCACTCCAAGCTCTCAAAAGATGAGCGCTTGATGCGTTTTGTGTTCCCCGAGCGGCCCGGGGCGTTGATGAAATTTTTGAGCCTGATGCGACCGGGTTGGAACATCAGTCTGTTTCATTACCGCAACCAGGGCGCGGACTACGGGCGCATTCTAGTGGGCTTGCAAGTACCGCCTGAGGACAACCGCGCGTTTGAGCAGTTTTTGAAGACGCTGGGGTATCCGTATGTGGAGGAAACGCAGAACCCGGTGTATCGATTGTTTTTGCAACAGGCCTAATAAATATTCTTAATATTAACTGACAAAGAATTATTGTAGTTAAGTCTCGTATTTATTTAACTTGTTGCTATCTTAATTGGTAGTATAAATTAATATTTATTAGTCAATTTACACTTCAATATGTCTAATAAACGGAATGTAATGGCTGCGATGAAGCCTGTATAGAGCCCTATCCTGCCGTTTCCTAAGCCGGGAGTTGTTTAATTTGAACTTGTACCCTGAGCTTGTCGAGGGGGCCATCTATGCGCCACTTGAACGGCGCTTCAGAAGTGACCGGGCCGACGCGATTTGACGCCGCCCGCTTACTTTTTCAACGGCGGCAATTCAAGCGTCACCTTGTTGGCAGAACTGGATGCACCGATTGAACCCGTCGTACTTGGCCGGCTCGCCAGCACTGCTTGGCGCTGGGTCACCGATTGCAAAAGCCAGTCAGCATCAACCGCAGTGCCCACCCGAACGGGCCGCGCTGGTTTGCCGTCGATGGAGATGAGCGCCGAGCCACCATTTTTGGCGTTGGCAACGACACCCACCAAGGCCATACGGCTGGTGGCGTTGATCACGGTAGGAGCAGCACTTGCCATGGGTTTGCCGGGCGCAGCCGCATTGGCGCCCAGGGCGCGGGCGATCACGTCGCGGTCGACGCCCTGGCTGATCGCCTGTGTGGCGGCCTGCAGGTTGGTAGCAGGCAGGCTCGCTGGCCATTTCAGCACCCAAAAAACGACCGACCCCGCCGCCAGGGCAGACAGGCCCAACGCCGCCAGACGCGGCCACCAGAGACTTTGCGTGTCGTTTCGCATCAGGGGATTATCATGGACAGATGGGCCTTGGGAATACCTTTCCGGGGCGAGCCGCCATTGCAAGGAATTTGCCCGGAAATTGCCAGGCAATTACCCGGCATTTTTCAACCAACCGATCGATTTCAGACCATGCAGCAGGGAAACCAGGTACGACGCCTTTCAACGCTTTTAAAGCACGCTACGCCCCATTTGGCCGGGATGGTGGAGTCGAGTCGCGTACCTCGTGCCACCGGTGTGAGGTGGCCAGGCGCGGCGCGGCGCGCGCGCCAGCGGGCCTTCACACTGATCGAACTGATGGTCGTGCTGGTGATCAGCGGCGTCTTGGCCGCACTGATCGTGCCCAACGTGCTGGATCGTGCCGACGACGCCCGCGCCACGGCCGCGAAGACCGATGTCTCCAACCTGATGCAGGCGTTGAAGCTCTATAAGCTCGACAACCAGCGCTTCCCCACCGCCGAGCAAGGCCTGCAGGCGTTGGTCACCAAGCCGACCAATGGACCAATTCCCGGCAACTGGAAGCCCTACCTCGAAAAACTGCCCAACGACCCCTGGGGCCGCGCGTACCAGTACCTGAACCCCGGCGTTAAGGGTGATATCGACGTGATGTCTTTTGGTGGTGATGGTCAGGCCGGGGGTGAGGGCAAAAATGCGGATGTGGGATCCTGGTGATGTGGCCCCCACGGTCGCCCACTGCGTGTGGCTTCCTGCCCCCCGAGGCGGCGAATTTCCCTTGGGGCGGCCCGGCGGGAAATTGTTGCCCCCAAGGTCGCCCACTGCGTGTGGCTTCCTGCCTCCCGAGAGGGCGCATTTTTGCTTGGGGCGGCCCGGCGCAACAACCTAGTTGTTCTCAATTGACCTGAACTTTGGCTCTCCACTCCACTATTTCCGCATTCAGGTCACGCGGTTTCACTTTGTTGGAACTGTTGCTGGTGGTTGCCATCATGGCGGTGGCGACGGCGGGGGTGAGTTTTGCGATGCGGGACTCTTCCCAAACCCAGCTGGAACGTGAGGCGGTGCGACTGGCGGCGCTGCTGGAATCAGCACGGGCGCGCTCGCAGGCCAGTGGTGTGCCAGTCGTGTGGCGCAGCACTGCAAACGGATTCATATTTGACGGCCTGCCTGCCGGTGCGCTGGCCGAAGGCTGGCTGGCCCAGGGTGTCGGGGCCGCCGTGCCGACGGCCTTGGTGTTGGGCCCAGAGCCGATCACTTGGCCGCAGTCGGTGCGCCTGGTCAGTGTGGTCGATGGTGCGCGCGCGCTGGATGTCGCAACCGACGGCGTGCGGCCTTATGCGGTCCAGCCGGTTCAAGCGGCGGATGCCATCAGCGCCACCCGCTCCCGCGTGCCATGAGTGGGGGTTGCATGCCGCGCCAGATGCGCCGCGCACCCCAGTTGGGGCTTCGACTCAGTGAAGTCCCAAGCGCGGTACACCTTGGGCTTTTCGGGGGGGGTCAACGATCTCGGGGCCCAGGGTTCATATTTGACCGGAATGGATCAAGGGTCCCCCGCAGGGGTGTGCTGGGTTTCACCCTGGTCGAAGTGCTGGTCGCTTTGGCCATCGTGGCGATTGCCCTGACTGCGGGTGTCGAGGCAACTTTGGCATTGACGCGTAATGCGCAGCGCCAATCCGATGCTTTGCTGGCGCATCTCTGCGCTGAAAACGAGCTGGTCAAAGTGCGTCTGTTGCGCCAGATGCCGGGCATTGGCGATACCAGAATCAGCTGCGAACAAGGCGGGCAAAACCTGGCGGTGGATCTGAAAGTGCGCCCCACGCCGAATCCAAATTTCCGCCGGGTTGATGCACAGGTACTGCGGGATGAGTTGCCGATCCTCAAATTGTCGACCGTGGTGGGGCAATACTGATGCGGTCGTTGCCATCGGTGCGCAAGGCGGCACGCCGGTCTGCCAAGCGCAGTCGTGGCTTCACCCTGATCGAACTTCTCGTGGCGATCAGCATCATGGCGTTGATGGCTGTGCTGAGCTGGCGCGGGCTTGACGCCATGTCGCAAACCCAGACGCGTTTGCAGCAGCGTGCAGACGAAGTACTTGCACTACAGGCGGGCCTGGCGCAGTGGGGCGCTGATCTGGACGCGCTGCAAGTGTTGCCAACGCTGCAAGCGCTGGACTGGGACGGGCGGGCGCTGCGCCTGACGCGACGGGCGAGTGCTTCTGCCCGCACGACAGCGGGGCCCGCCACTGCTAGTCGCGCAGCGGGTGAAGCCGTGATGGTGGTGGCCTGGTCGCGCCGCGATGTCAACGGCACGTCGCAATGGCTGCGCTGGCAATCACCGCCCCTGCAAACCCGGGGTGATGTGCAGACCGCCTGGGCGCAAGCGGCGCAGTGGGCGCAAAACCCCGGAGACGACCTCAAAGCGCGCGAAGTGCAGGTGGTGCCGCTGGCGCAGTGGCAGATTTTCTTTTTTCGCAACGATGCCTGGACCAACCCTTTGTCAGCCACTGGCAACGCGGCTGCGGGGGCAGGTGGCAATCCGTCTGCCGGCGCAGGCAGCATTGCTGCCAATGTGGCCGCAGCCGTGGCCGCGCTGCCCGCACCAGCCGGCGGGGAGACTTCCGTCCCGCAGGGCGTGCGCCTGGTGTTGACGCTGCCGGAGGGCCAGGCAATCAGCGGCAACCTGACGCGCGACTGGATACAACCCACGTTGGGGGGGGGCAAATCGTGAGTCACCCTTCCCATCCGACGGCGATCTACCCACAAGCCCGAGATTCAAAACCTGCGGCCCCGCAATTCACGTACCCGCAGGCCAGTCGCGCGCCCGTCCGACGCACCTCGCAGGCGGGTGCGGCGATTTTGACGGCCATGCTCACTGTGACGCTGGTCGCCACGCTGGCTGCAGCAGCTTTATGGCAACAATGGCGCAGCACGGAGGTGGAAGTGGCGCAACGCGCCCGGGTGCAGTCGGGCTGGATATTGGTGGGCGCGCTGGATTGGGCGCGGCTCATTTTGCAGGAAGACGCGCGTTCGAGTGGCGTCGACCATTTGGCAGAGCCCTGGGCCGTGCCGCTTGAAGAAGCCCGGATGGCGACCTTTTTTGCGGCGGACAGCAACGTCACCGACCGCCCCGATGATGTGCAGCAGGCGTTTATTTCCGGCCAGATCGTGGACATGCAGTCGCGGCTGAATGTGCGCAATCTGGTCGACAACGGCATCGTCTCGCCGGTGGCGTTGCGCCAATTTGGGCGTTTATTTGATTTACTTGGTTTGCCTGAAGCCGAACTGGCCCGCCTGGCAGAAAACCTGCGGTTTGCACTGGATACCAGCGCTGACAACCGCTCAGCCGCGCAAGCGCCACTGATGCCACAGCGTGTCAATCAACTGGTTTGGTTGGGCCTGTCAGAACGCTCTATCGCGCAGTTGACGCCCTTCATCACCCTCTTGCCGCAGTCCACATCGGTGAATCTGAACACCGCCCCGGCCGAGGTGATATTTGCAAGTATTGACGAGCCCGACATGGCGCTGGCGCGCCGCCTGGTGACGGCACGTGCCTCGGCGCATTTCAAGACACTGGGGGAGGCTGCACGGCTCCTGGGCGATGTACCGGGCCAGATCGCTCAGGAGCGGCACGGCGTGTCCAGCCGGTACTTCGAGGTGCGCGGCAAGCTCAGGCTGGACGACGTGAGTGTGAATGAGCGCTCGCTGGTGGTGCGTGAGGGGCTGGATGTGAAAGTGTTGTGGCGCGAACGCACCGCAGGTGTGCCAAGCCCCCGTGGCTCTCTACAATGACCGCGCCATGCCGACCTTGATCATTTATCTGCCCACGGAGTTGCCCCAAGCGAGCAGCCAGGTCGATTACGTGCTGTCGCCCGATGGCCGCAGCGAGGGTGCGCATTCAAGTGCCGCGCTGGCTCTGCTGCCCGGCGGCAGCGGTTTTGAGGTGGTCGCCGTGGTGCCGGTGCAGGCGCTTTCCTGGCATCAGGTGCAGTTGCCACGTGGCCTGGTGGGGCGCAATACTGGGGCGGATCGTTCGACGCCACGGCTACGGGCTGCGCTGGAAGGTCTGCTGGAAGAACATTTGCTGGACGAAGCGGCCGATGTGCATTTCGCCCTGGATCCGGATGCCCGCGATGGTGCGCCGACCTGGGTGGCCGCCTGCAACCGTGCCTGGCTGCGGGCCTGGACGCAGGCGTTGGAGCAACAACACCGGCCCGCGTCACGCATCGTGCCGGAATTTGCGCCCACGGCAAACGCCCTTTCAAGTGCCCAGCGCGGTCAAACCGCACTTCATATGATTGGGACGGAAGCCGCGCCGCTGTTGGTGTTTGCCAAATCCTCCGACACGCCCGTTTTGCCGGGAGCCGCGATGGGTGGCGCTGGGTTGGTGGTTTTGCCAATGACAGTCGCTGCTTTGACGATGGCGCATTGGCCCGCAGACGCGCCGGTAGTGGCCGAGCCTGCCGTGGCTGCCCTGGCAGAGCGGCACTTTGCGCGCGTTGTTACTTTACAAAGCCGCTCTGCGCGCTGGCTGGCAGCGGCGGCATCGGGCTGGGATTTGGCGCAGTTTGATCTGGTCAGCTCCGGCGGGCGACGGCGCTGGCGGCGTTTGTCAGCTATTGTTGAAAACTTTCTGCGTGCCCCTGCCTGGCGCGCGTCGCGTTGGGCTTGTGTGGCGCTGGTCGCAACGCATCTGGCGGGTCTGAACGCCTGGGCCTGGGCGCAGCGCAATAGCCTGGAGGCCAAGCGCCAGGCAGTGCAGCAAGTGCTCACCAGCACTTTTCCGGGCGTCAAAGTCGTGGTCGATGCGCCAGTGCAAATGAGCCGCGAGGTGCAGCGTTTGCGCGTCGCGACCGGGGCGGCTTCGAGCGGCGATTTTGAGCTGTTGCTGGAGGCCTTGGCGCAATCGGTGCCGGTCGGCATGGCGCCCTCGACGATTGACTATTCAGCCAATGAATTGCGCCTCAAAGGTCTGAGTCTGCTTCCTAATGAACTGGCAGCAGCCAGCGAGCGCGCGCGCGCTCGCCAGGTCAACTTGCGAATGGAAGGGGGCAGCCTTGTGTTGTCGCCGCTGACTGCGCCATGAAGCTGACCGCACCATGAAACTGATGCAACCCGTCAACACCTGGTGGCTAAATCTGGCGCAGCGTGAGCGTCGCTGGGTGGCGGCGGCGGCTTGGGTCGTGGGGGCGGCGCTGGTGTGGTGGCTGACCCTCGCCCCGGCCTTGGCCACTTTAGGCCGGGCGGATGCCCAACACCAGGCGCTGGATGCGCAATTGCAGCGCATGCTCGCCCTGAAGGCGCAAGCGGTGTCGCTACAAGCGCAGGTGCGCGCAGGCCAGGACGATGCGCAGCGCTTGCTGGAGGCCTCCCTCAAACCTTCATTTGGCGCAGCTGCCACGGTGCAGTTTGCTGGCGAGCGCGCCACCGTGACCCTGCGGGGCGTGCCGTCGGCGGCGCTGGCGGGCTGGCTGGTGGATTTACGGGCCAATGCGCGCGTGTTGCCCGCGGAAGTGCGGCTGGCCAAGTCTGCCGGTGTAGACGCCGACCGGTGGGACGGCAGCGTGGTGCTCAACCTGCCGCAGCGTTGAGCGGCACTGCCCAGCATCTCAAAACCAAAACGCCATGGCAACCTTTTCACCCCGCAAATCCGCTCCTTCTGCGAAGGCGTGGGCGATTTGGGGCGCGCTGATCGGCTGCGCAATGGCCTTGGTGATGTTTGCGCCCGCGCGATGGTTGGCGGGTTGGATCGAACAACTCAGCGCGGGCCACGTCAGCCTGCCGGATACGCGCGGCACGATTTGGAGTGGCTCTAGTCTGTTGGTATTGACAGGGGGCGCGGGCAGTCAGGGCAGCGTGGCCTTGCCGGGGCGATTGAACTGGACGCTGCGACCCGCGTGGGGCGGTTTGTCGATTCAGGCTGTAGCACCCTGTTGCATGACACAGGCGCTGAACCTCGACGCCCGGTTCACAATGGGCGGGGCGCAAGTGAAGGTGCAAGATCATTTATCCAACTGGCCCGCCGTGCTGCTTGCGGGTCTGGGCACACCCTGGAACACGATCGCGGCCGAGGGCAATCTCTCGCTGAGCAGTAAGGGGCTATCAGTAGAATGGGCCGAAGGCCGCGCGACCCTGACAGGCGCGCTGCAGGTGGACGCACAGTCGATGGCTTCACGGTTGACCACGCTCAACCCCATGGGCAGTTACCGCCTGACGCTCGACGGCGGCGCACTGGTATCGCTGAAATTGCAAACCTTGCAAGGCAGCCTGCAACTCAGTGGCGCGGGGCAGTGGGTGGGGGGGCGATTGCGTTTCGAAGGCGTGGCCAGTGCAGCACCCGACCGGCTGGATGCTTTGTCGAATTTATTGAATATTATTGGACGGCGCGACGGCGCGCGTTCCATCATCAAGGTGGGTTGAACCGCATGAATCTCACATACCGCAGAGCCCGAAAGCCCTTGATGGGCGCTCTCCATAAAGTAGCTGCTTGCGGTCTATTTATAGCTTCTGCTGCCGGTTTCTCCTCAAATGCAGGGGCACAGCCGGTGATGATCCAGCCGCCTGGGATGCCATTCGTGCCGCAAGTGCCATCTCAGGCCAACCCAGCAACCGCGCAGCCTGGCAACGCAACGCCCGTGGCGCCGGGCGCAGCCGCCACCGTGACGGTGGGCAACCCGCTGCGCCGGGGCGAGCCAGTGACCTTGAATTTTGTTGGAGCAGAGATCGAGGCCGTGGCGCGCACCATGGCCGTCATTACCGGGCGCAGTGTGGTGGTCGATCCGCGTGTCAAAGGTGTCATCACCTTGACGACCGAGCAGCCGGTGGCGCCTGCTCGCGCCTACAACCTCTTTTTATCAACTTTGCGTCTGCAAGGATTTGCGGTCGTGCAGTCCGCTGGTTTGGACAAAGTGGTGCCCGAGGCCGATGCCAAGCTGCAAGGTGATGGTGTCTCGATCGGGGAGGCGCCCGCAAGCAGTGTGGGCAACCAGATCGTTACGCAAATCTTCCGGCTCAATTTTGAATCGGCCAACAACCTGGTAGCGGTGCTGCGGCCCCTGATCAGCCCGAACAACACCATCAACGTCAACCCTGGCAACAACTCGCTGGTGATCACCGACTACGCCGACAATCTGCGCCGCTTGGCGCGCATCATCGCGGCGATGGACGTGTCCAACGCGACCGATGTCGAAATCATCCCGCTTAAACACGCTATCGCGTCGGACCTGGCGCCGCTGGTGCTGCGCTTGATCGAGGCGCCCGCAGGCGCTGCCGGTGCGGTGGCGGGTCAAGCGGCCGACGCCTCTTTTCGCACGACCTTGATCGCTGAGCCGCGCTCCAACGCGCTGATTCTGCGCGCAGCCAATCCGGCGCGGGTGGCCTTGGTCAAGTCGCTGGTCGAGAAACTCGACCAGCCGACCAACAAAGGCGCAGGCGGTGACGCGGGCAATATTCACGTGGTGTATTTGAAAAACGCCGAGGCCGCCAAAATCGCGGTCACTTTGCGCGCGGCACTCGCTGGTGAAGCCCGGCCCGCCACAGCGGCGACACCCACCAACCCCGGCCTGGCCACCGCGCCAGGTAGCCAAGCCTCTGCGCAGCCCTCCACAGGTGGGCAAATCCAGGCTGATCCTGCGACCAACTCGCTCATCATCACCGCCCCTGAGCCGCAATACCGCCAGATCCGCGCCGTCATCGACCGCCTGGACATCCGCCGAGCGCAGGTCTATGTAGAAAGCCTGATCGCCGAGGTGAATGCCGACAAGGCGGCCGAGTTCGGCATCCAGTGGCAGGGCGCTTTGGGGCAAAACGGCGACACCAATGTGGGTGTGCTGGGCACCAACTTCACTATTGGCGGGGCCAACATCATCTCGTTGGCCACCGGAGGCGGGCAAACGGCGCCCAGTACCGGCCTGAACGTCGGCTTGGCCAACCGTGTCAATGGCATTTACGTGCAGGGCTTCCTGGCCCGCTACCTGCAAAGCAATGGTGACGGCAACATACTCTCAACGCCCAACATCCTCACGCTGGATAACGAAGAGGCCAAGATCGTGATTGGCCAAAACGTGCCCTTTATTACCGGGCAATACACCAATTCGGGCGCCAACGCCAATGGCAACACAGTCAACCCGTTTCAAACCATTGAGCGCAAAGACGTCGGCCTGACACTCAAGGTCAAACCACAAATCAGCGAAAACGGCACGGTTCGCCTCACCATTTCGCAAGAGGTCTCGACGGTGCAGGCTTCAACCCTGAATGCGGCCAACGGCCCAACCACTAACAAGCGCTCCATCGACACCAATGTGCTGGTGAATGACGGTTCCATCGTCGTGCTGGGCGGTTTGCTGCAAGACGAATATGCGGGTAACCAGGAGAAAGTGCCGGGCCTCGGAGACATCCCATTTTTTGGCGCACTTTTCAAAAGTGAAACCCGAAGCCGCCGCAAAACCAATTTGATGGTCTTTCTGCGGCCGGTGGTGGTGCGCGACGCCAGCAGTACCGATGCCCTGACGATGGAGCGTTACGACCTGATGCGCACCCGCCAGCAAGACGCGCAACCCCTGCCCAGCTTGGCCGTGCCGGTGAACGAAGCGCCAGTGTTGCCAGAAGTATTGCCGCGCCCGGCGGGTACCGCACCGGCCATCAAGAAGTAACGCAAAACCGTGATTCAAAAATCATGACGCCACAGCGCAAGCAACGCGTTAGACAATTCGCAAACTAAGCATGGCCGTGCAGACGCGTTACCCGCTGCCTTACGCCTTCGCGCGTACGCATCAACTGCTGCTTGAAGAGACGGGCGGCGAAATTACGCTGTGCCTGCATGCCCAGTCGGGCCTGGCCGGTATCAGCGAAGTGGGGCGCAAACACGCGCCTCAGCACGTTGAAATGCACGAGGCACAGGCACTCATCCAACGCATCAGCGCGGCCTACGCACAGGGCGAATCCAGCGCCGCCACGGTGGTCAGTGAGGTCGAGAGCGACGCTGATTTGACGCGCATGATGCAGGACCTGCCGGCCATTGAAGACCTGCTGGAAACCGCCGACGACGCGCCCATCATCCGTATGCTCAATGCGTTGCTCACGCAGGCCGCGCGCGATGGCGCGAGTGACATCCACATCGAACCTTACGAGCGCCACTCCAGTGTGCGTTTTCGCGTCGATGGCAGTCTGCGTGAAGTTGTGCAGCCCAACCGCGCCTTGCATGCGGCACTTATATCGCGCCTGAAAATCATGGCCGAGCTGGATATTTCCGAGAAACGCCTGCCGCAGGATGGCCGCATCAGTCTGCGCATCGGCACGCGCGCAGTCGATGTACGCGTCAGCACCTTGCCTGGCGCCCACGGTGAACGCGCGGTGCTACGCTTGTTGGACAAAAGCGAGAGCAAACTCAACCTGGAAGCGGTCGGCATGCAGGGCGATGTGTTGGCCAAGATGCAGACGCTCATTGCCCAGCCGCACGGCATCATCCTGGTGACGGGCCCGACAGGTTCTGGAAAAACCACCACGCTCTACGCTGCGTTGTCGCGTCTGGACGCCGCGCGCAGCAACATCATGACGGTGGAAGATCCGATTGAATACGAACTCTCGGGCATTGGCCAGACGCAGGTCAACCCGAAGATTGATCTCACATTTGCCAAGGCGCTCAGGGCGATCCTGCGGCAAGACCCCGACGTGATCATGATCGGCGAGATTCGCGATTTCGAGACAGCACAGATCGCCATCCAGGCCTCGCTCACCGGCCACCTGGTGCTGGCCACGCTGCACACCAACGATGCCGCCAGCGCGGTGACACGGCTGACGGACATGGGCATCGAGCCGTTTTTACTCAGCTCTTCGCTTTTGGGCGTGTTGGCGCAGCGCCTGGTGCGTAAAGTTTGCACCGCGTGTAAATTGGGGTCAGATCGCAATATCGATGCGCAGCGAAGCGCAGCACCCACAGGGCGGGCCAACGGCCCGTCGAATTTGGGCTCTGACCCCAATTTTCGCGCGGTAGGTTGCGCTGCCTGCGCGCACACCGGTTACCAGGGCCGTACCGGCGTGTTTGAATTGCTGCTGACCAACGACGCCATCCGCGCTCAGATCCACCAAAAGGCCTCCGAGGCCGACATCCGCAGCGCCGCGCTGGAAGCGGGCATGGTCTTGATGCGCCAGGACGGCGAGCGCCTGGTGCACAGCGGCGTGACCTCGCGGGAAGAGCTGCTGCGGGTGACGCGCGACAATTGATTCAGGAATGGCGTGTCGGGTGGCATTCGAGCTGGCACGCCGTTCGGGTCAGGTTAAAACTAATGTTAACACCCATGTTAACAAAACATCATTTTTGGTTAGCTATTTTGGTGTTTCAAGAAAAATAAGCCTATGGGTCTCGTGTTATATGCCTATTTAGCTATTATAAACAGAGCAGTCAAAATTCACGAAAAAATGAACCGGAGCCTTCAGCAGCGTCACCAGATGCTATTCATGACCCTGGAATCGAACTGATAATGACTCCATCATGAAAGTGGTTTTCCCCTTGTTGAAAAAGAGCCAGAAGTCGCCGACGCTTGAATCGCCGGGCGTCCATGCGCCCAGCGCGGACCAGCCCTTTGACGGCATGCGCACCCAGGCCTTTGAAGCCAAGATGAACCACCGCGCGCCTGTGTGGTTTGCGTCCATGCTGGCGGGCACGCAGCGCGAGAAGCTGCGAATTCGCGGTGAGTTGGGCAATCTCAAAGGTGCGATCCCGCTTTTGATGAAGCAACGCAATGGTGGCAAATGGACGCCAGCCGAACGCCAAGCTTTGTTGGGCATGGTGCGCTCAATGTCCAGTGTCAGTCCCTACCTCTTGGTGTGGGTGGTGCCGGGTTCGATGTTGATCCTGCCGTTTCTCGCCTGGCATCTGGATGTGCGGCGCAAACACCGGGCAACGTCGGCCAAGACCGCGCATTAGGCCCGCAGTTCAACCCGGCCATGCCAGCCTATTCCTTTGAGGCCCTGAGCAGCGACGGACGCACCCAAAAGGGCGTGTTGCAGGCGGATTCCGCGCGCTCCGCTCGTGCCCAGTTGCGGGCGCAGGCGCTTGCGCCTTTGCAGGTGGCGTTGGTCGGAGCGGGTGCCGCGCTCTCCGCCGATGGCTCGGCAGCTAACACCACCTCCGGCGCCAACGGCATAGCGGGCGTGGGCCAGGGCTGGTTTACCCAACGCGTCTTCAACAGCACCGACATTGCCATCTGGACCCGTCAACTGGCCGGTTTGGTGTCGTCCGGCTTGCCGCTGGAGCGCGCGCTGGCCTCGCTTTCAGACGAGGCCGAAGTGGAGGCGCAGCGCAATCTGGTCGGCGCCCTGCGTGCAGAGGTCAACGGTGGCACCAGTTTCGCCAAGGCGCTTGCGCAGCATCCGCGTGAATTCACCGAGGTGTATGTGGCCGTCATTGGCGCGGGCGAGCAAAGTGGCCACCTCGGGCAGGTGCTGGAGCGCCTGGCCGACGACATGGAAGAGCAGCAGGCGATGCGCGCCAAACTTCTCGGCGCGGCCTTATACCCGGCCATCGTGACCTTGGTGGCGATTGTGATCGTTGCATTTTTGCTGGGCTACGTGGTGCCGCAGGTCGCCAATGTGTTTGCCGGCAGCAAACGGGCTTTGCCGCTCCTGACAGTCATCATGCTGGCGCTGGGAAACTTTGTGCGCAACTACGGCTGGCTGGCCGTGTTGCTGGTGCCGTTGTTGGCCGTTGCAAGTGCAGCGGCGAATAGAAATGAGGTCCTGCGTGAACGCATCGACGCCGCCTGGCTTCGCCTGCCGGTCTTGGGTCGTCTGAGCCTGGGCTACAACACCGCGCGTTTTGCCGGCACGCTGGCAACATTGACTGGCGCTGGCGTGCCGATTCTGCGCGCCTTGCAGGCTGCAACCGACACCCTGGCCAACCGGGCGTTGCGCAGTGACGCCGCCAACATCATCGTACTGGTGCGCGAAGGTGCGCCGCTGGCATCCGCGTTGGCGCAGAAGAAGCGCTTCCCTGGCCTCTTGGGCATGTTCGCGCGCTTGGGCGAGCAGACGGGCCAGTTGCCGCTGATGCTCGACCGCGCTGCGCGCCAGCTCAGCCAAGAGGTTCAGCGCCGCTCGATCCGCCTGGCCACGATTGCCGAGCCACTGTTGATCGTGCTGATGGGGCTGGTCGTGATGCTGATCGTGCTGGCGGTGTTGTTGCCGATCATTCAGCTCAACCAACTCGTGCGGTAGCCAGCATGGCTGCAACCCTCGACGGCAAACTGGTGGTGGCGATTTCAAGTCGCGCGCTGTTTGATTTTGAAGAAGAGAACGAGGTCTTTGAACACGGCAAACTAGAGCCTGGGCCCCACAAAGACCGCGCCTATATGAATTTGCAACTGGATCGCCTGGAGCAACCGGCCCCGGCGGGCGTGGCATTTTCATTGGTCAAAAAACTGCTGGCATTTAATGACGATACGGCGCAGCGGGTGGAGGTGGTGATCCTCTCGCGCAACGACCCGGTCAGTGGCATGCGCGTGTTTCGCTCGGCCAAACATTACGGTTTGAAAATAGAACGCGGCAGTTTCACGCGCGGCCAGCCACCCTGGCGGTATTTGAAACCGCTGCACGCCAACTTGTTTCTTTCGACGCATTTGAGTGATGTTCGTGCGGCTTTGGGTGCAGGAGTGCCCGCTGCGCAGGTGTATCCGCATTCCGCCCACGCGAGTTTTGCGCATCCACACGAAGTGCGTATCGCGTTTGACGGTGACGCGGTTCTATTCAGCGACGAGGCCGAGCGGGTCTACCAGTCCCAGGGCCTGAGCGCCTTCCACAAACACGAAACTGAAAAAGCCTCGCAACCACTTCTGGCGGGTCCTTTCAAACCGTTGTTGAGCGCCTTGCAGCGTTTGCAACAAGAGGGCACGCCGCAGATGCGTATCCGCACGGCGCTGGTGACGGCACGCAGCGCACCGGCGCACGAGCGCGCCATCCGCACACTCATGGACTGGAACATCGAGGTGGATGAAGCGATGTTTCTGGGTGGCTTGGCGAAAGGCGAATTCTTGCGCGAGTTCGAGCCTGATTTTTTCTTTGATGACCAGACCGGACACATCGAGTCTGCCGCGCGCCATGTGCCTTCCGGCCATGTGGCCAGCGGGGTGTCGAACGAAGGGTCGGAACTGGCTGACTGAATTATTCGTGGAAATTGTTAACACCCATGTTAACAAGTTTCGTAAAAGTCGCGCATCTTCAACATTTTTTAAAGAAATTGGCCTCTAGGTCTCGTAATATTTGCGTACTATGCTATTAATTATATAGCGCATAGAAGACCAAAAAGTCACACGGTCACACCATCATGCATACCGCTTGCTGCGCAAGTTGACTTTCATCTCCTGCAAGAGTGGCTGGAGGGTGTCACCACCAATTCGCAGCGCCACGTTGGTGGCCAGGATGTCGATGATCATCAGGTGCAGGAGGCGCGAGACCATCGGGCTGTAACGGTCAAAGCCTTCCGGGTGATCGGCTGCCAAATGGATGTGTCCGCTGGAGGCCAGGGGCGAGCCGCTGGCAGTGATGGTCATGGTGGTGGCGCCGTTTTTGCGGGCGATGTCGCAGGCGTCCATCAAATCGCGGGTGCGGCCCGAGTTGGAGATCACCACCACACAGTCGCCCGGGCCGAGGATCGACGCGCTCATCACCTGCATGTGACCGTCGCTGTAGGCAATCGCGTTCACACCGAGGCGAAAGAACTTGTGCTGCGCGTCCTGCGCCACGATGCCGGAGTTGCCCACGCCGAAAAACTCCAGGCGGCGGCCTTTGCGGTAAGTGTCCAAAATCGCGTCGATGGCTTTTTCAATCGCCTTGGTGCTGGCGTCGTTGCGGTATTTGAGGAAGGCGGCGACCGTGTTGTCGATGACTTTCACCAACACGTCGCCCGTTTTATCGTCCACATCAACACTGCGGTGGATAAAGGGCACACCCTCACTCACCGTGCCCGCGAGTTTGCGTTTGAAATCGGTCAGCCCGTCGTAACCCATGCTGCGGCAAAAGCGCACCACCGTAGGTTTACTCACGTGGGCGCGATCTGCCAGTTCACTCACCGGCAGGCTGGTGAACGCGCGCGGATCGGACAACACGAGTTTGCCCACGCGCTGCTCGGCGGGAGCAAGGGAGATTAACGAGGCGCGGATTCTGTCCAACACGGCTATGCCTCTTCCGACCAGCAGTACCCATCGCGGGCAATCATTGCGCTTGCGGCGCTCGGGCCCCAGGTGCCCGAGTTGTACAGGCGCGGCCCTTGCGCATCGGCGGCCCAATGCTCCAGTATCGGTTCGACCCAGCGCCAGGCTTCTTCCTGTTCGTCGCTACGGACAAACAAATTCAGTCGACCGTCGATCACGTCCAAAAGCAGGCGCTCGTAAGCACCTACACGGTTGGCGCCGAAACGTTTGTCAAAGTCAAGATCCAGTTGTACCGGTGCCAGTGCGTTGGAGTTGCGCCGGTTGTCCTGGCCTTGGGCCAACAAGTGCAACTCCAGCCCGTCCTTTGGTTGCAGGTTGATGACCAGGGAGTTGCCGATGTTGCCAGGGGAGTTGAAGATGGCGTGGGGCGCGGGGCGGAAGTTCACTTCGATGTGTGCGTCCTGCCCGGCCAGGCGTTTTCCGGTGCGTATGTAAAACGGCACACCGGCCCAGCGCCAGTTGGAAATCTCGGTGCGCAGCGCCACAAAGGTCTCGGTATTGCTAGAGGGGGCTACCCCGCCTTCATTGCGGTAAGCGGCTACTGCAGCGCCACCCACCGTGCCCGCCGCATATTGGCCGCGAATCACGTCCTGTTTCAATGACTCGGCGGTCCACGGTTTGAGCGAACGCAGGACCTTCAGCTTTTCATCACGAATTGCGTCAGCGTGTGAGTTGATGGGCGGCTCCATGGCAATGGCACACAGCAGTTGCAGCGCGTGGTTTTGCACCATGTCACGCAGTGCGCCCGTGGTTTCATAAAACGCGCCGCGTTTCTCCACGCCCAGCTCTTCGGCAATCGTGATCTGGATATTGGCGATGTGTTCGCGCCGCCACAAGGGCTCAAACAAGGCATTGCCAAAACGCAGTGCAAACAGGTTCTGAACAGCAGGTTTGCCCAGGTAATGGTCAATCCTGAAAATCTGCCTCTCGCTGAAAAGCGAGCGCACCGTTTGGTTGATGGCCCGGTTGGAGGCGAGGTCGTGGCCCAGTGGTTTCTCCAGCACCACGCGGATATTGGGCGTGTTCAAACCTGCGGCGCCCAACTGCTCGCACACGGTGGTAAAAAGCCCTGGCGCGGTGGCCACATACATCACCACGGTGTCGGCCCGGCGCGTTTGTAGCTGGGAGGCGAGTTGCGCATAGTCGTCGGGTTTGGACAAATCCATGCGCACAAAATTGAGCAGGGCGGCAAACCGGGTGAACTCTTCTGCACTGGGGCGTTTGTCAAGGTCCACCGCGTCAAAACGTGCCTTGATACGGGCACGGTAGTCATCGGCGCTCAAGGCTTCGCGACCCACACCGATGATGCGGCCACCCTCAGGCAAGGTGCCATGACGAAAGGCCTGAAACAGAGCCGGCATCAGTTTGCGCCAAGCCAAGTCACCGGTGCCGCCGAAGAGAACGAGATCGAAACTCATAAATGCTTCAAGTGAAGTGAGGCCTCAAAAAGCCAAGTGCAAACAATGTAACTTAATTTCATGAAAATTCAAAACTACGTGCTTCTTTCGCTTGGATGTGTTGATGCCGTCGCAAAAACTGGCGTATTCCCTATAAATTTGACAGAAAAATTTGTATAAACTGCTTCCGTAATCAAGTTACGCAGAACAGCCCATTTCCCACCTTGAAACGGGCGTCATTTGTATTTTCCTGGAGTTCGCATGAAAAAATTACTTCTATCACTCGCACTGGCCTCAGTGTCGTTCGGTGCGTTGGCGCAGGGCCAGGTCAACATCATCTGCTCGGTGCAAGCTGAGTGGTGCAACATGATCGGCACGGTCTACGGCAAAACCACCGGGACCAAAGTCAACATTTCGATGAAGGGGTCGGGCGAAGCCTTGGCGCAGTTGATCGCCGAAAAAGACAATCCCAAAACAGACATCTGGTTTGGCGGCACGGGTGACCCGCATTTGCAGGCGGCCGAGCAGGGTTTGTCACTGGAGTACAAATCGCCGGCACTTGCGCAATTGCACCCGTGGGCACAGCAGCAGGCGCAACAGTCGGGCTTTAAAACCGTGGGCATTTATTCGGGCCCGCTCGGATTTGGCTACAACACTGAACTTTTGGCCAAAAAGAAACTGGCCGCTCCCAAAACATGGGCTGACCTCCTGAATCCAGCACTCAAAGGCGAGGTACAGGTGGCCAACCCCGCCTCCAGCGGCACCGCCTACACCATGGTTGCCACCTTGGTGCAACTGATGGGGGAGGACAAGGCTTTTGACTACATGAAGCAACTGCACAAAAACGTCAGCCAATACACCCGTAGCGGCACCGGCCCCATCAAATCCGCAGCACGTGGCGAGACCACGGTGTCCATCAGTTTCGTGCACGACGGCGTGGGTGAAAAAATGGGGGGCTTTCCTATCGAGACGATCACCCCCGCCGATGGCACGGGTGCAGAAATCGGCTCTTTGAGCATCATCAAGGGTGCGCGCAATCTGGAGGCGGCTCAAAAGTTTTATGAATGGGCCCTCACCCCGGCAGCCCAGGAGATGGCGGTAGCCGCCAAGCAGTTTCAGTTGCCCAGCAACAAAAACGCCAAAAACGACCCGCGCATCCCCGACTTCAAAAAGATCAAGTTCATCAATTACGACTACGCAAAATATGGCGCCTCTGCCGAGCGTCGCCGCCTGATTGCGAAGTGGGAGAAAGACGTCAACTCGCTGCCGCGTTGAGATGTTGCCCCCACGCTCCCCACTGCGTGTGGTTCGCTGCCCCCCAAGGGGGCTAATTTTTCTAGGGACGGCCCGTCGAAAAATTGCACCCCCACGGTCGCGCACTGCGTGTCGCTCCCTGCCCCCCAAGGGGGTCGCATTTTGGCTTCGCCGCCCTTTGGGAGCCCTTGGGGCGGCCAGGCGGGAAAACAACCGTCAATTTCTGAATGCGTAAATCCCCCAACCGGGCGCTGCGCATCTGGCTGGTGATTGGCCTCCTGGCCTACGTCGCCTTGCCCTGGTACGCGATTCAAGACACGGCCTGGTACAGCGTGTTGCCGCAAATCTTGGGTGGCCCCGAGACGGCCAACGGCATCGTGCAGGCGCTGGTGCATCACCGTAAATGGTTGCTGCTGGGTTTGATCGGCCTGGTCATCGCTGCCGCGGGCCTCTCGATGCCACCCGGCAAGGCGCAAGGCAATTGGCTGTTGACCGGCGGCCTGGTGGGTTTCTTGGGTCTGCTCATCAGCGCGTTTGCCATCGGCTCCAAAGGCTGGTCATTCGCTTTTCTGAGCACACAATTTGGCGAGCTCGCGTTGACGCAGTTTGGCATTGGTATCGGTGCTTTTGTGGCTTTGTTGTCGCTGGTCATGTTGACGGCATTTGGCCTGGCACGTAAAGGTTTTTTCAAGGGTGATCTGTTCATCGCGGCAGCGGTGTTGGGTTGCTCGGTCATGTTGGTGTTGTTCATCGCGTTTCCTGTAAGCAAAGCGCTTTACGGCGCATTTTTGACAGAAGAAGGGCGCTGGTCGATCACCGCCGTTTTCAGCCGTATTGGCAATGAACGCGTGTGGGGCCTCAGTTGTCTCAGCGGCGGCGTGCGCTGTGGCGTTGCCTGGAATACGCTGTTTTTGGCGCTGCTCACCGCCACTGGAACGACGGTGCTGGGCACCATGATGGCGCTGATGGCCGAACGCAGCGCTGGGCCACGCATCCAGACGCCTTTGCGGGTGATTGCGCTCTTGCCCATCATCACGCCACCCTTTGTGGTGGGCCTGGGTTTGATCCTGCTGTTTGGCCGTGCGGGTTTGGTCAATCAATTCCTCGAGTACGCTTTTGACATTCCGCCCACGCGTTGGTTCTACGGTCTTTTGGGGGTCTGGATCGCGCAGATGTTTGCCTTCACACCCATCGCTTTCATGATCATGCGCGGCGTGGTGCAAGGTGTTGCACCCAGCCTGGAGGAAGCCGCCCAAACCTTGCGCGCGGACCGCAAGAAAACCTTCTTTACGGTCACACTGCCGCTGCTCAAGCCGGGCTTGGCGAATGCGTTTCTGGTGGGCTTTATCGAAAGCATTGCCGATTTTGGGAACCCGGTGGTGGTGGGCGGGCAATTTGCGGTGTTATCGACGGATATTTTCTTCGCCATCGTAGGCGCGCAATACGACCAGGGCCGCGCCGCGTCACTGGCCTGGATTTTGACCCTGTTCGCACTGGCCGTATTTGCCTTACAGCGCGGATTGCTCGGCAAACAAAACTACACCACGGTCAGCGGTAAAGGCGACGCTGGTATTGCCATGGCTTTGCCAGACGGTGTACGTCGTGCTTTAAACGCGGTGGTCTACCCCTGGTTGACGTTCACCGTCATCGTCTATTTGTTCGCCTTTGCGGGCGGTTTTGTACAGACCTGGGGCCGTGACTACACCTTGACGCTGAACCATTTCAAAACAGCGTTTTCCATCGAGTGGGGTCAATTCGGCATGGTGTGGGCAGGCACGGCGTGGAACTCGTTGTTCACCACGCTCAAACTGGCCGGCATCTCCGCGCCCATCACTGCCGCGGCGGGTTTGTTGATTGCCTACCTGCTGGCGCGCACCGAGTTTCGGGGCAGGGCCTTGTTCGAGTTCGTCGCCTTATTGGCGTTTGCGATTCCGGGTACGGTACTGGGCGTGAGTTACATCCTGGCTTTCAACGTGCCGCCGGTGGAGCTCACCGGCACCGGCCTGATCATTGTGTTGTGTTTCATGTTCCGCAACTTGCCGGTGGGTGTACGTGCGGGAACGGCGGCGTTCAAACAGCTGGACAAATCACTCGATGAAGCTTCGTTGATGCTGCGTGCCTCCACGGTACAAACGCTGTTGCACGTGGTGCTGCCGTTGCTCAAGCCAGCCCTGGTGGCGGCGCTGGTGTACAGCTTTGTGCGCGCCATGACCACGGTCAGCGCGGTGATCTTTTTGGTGACTGCCGAGAACGAACTCGCGACGACTTACATCATTGGTCGCGTGGGCAATGGCGACTACGGTGTAGCGCTGGCGTATTGCACGGTATTGATTTTGTTGATGTCGATGGCGATTGCCCTGATCCAGTTCCTCGTGGGTGAACGCAAGTTGGGGCGGCGCAAATCCGGCGGTCTGGCGGCGCCCGCGACGGTGGCCGTCGTGCATTGATGTCTTGGGAAGCCCATGATCCAAACTATTACCGTACGCACTGAGCGCGTCGAAGTACACCCAGGAAGTCAGACATGAAGCACGGCGTCGAATTCAGAAATATCTCGAAGCGTTACGGCACTGACCCGCATGCGCCACTTGCGGTCAGAGGTATCAGTTTTGAGATCGCGCAGGGATCACTCACGACCATCTTGGGTCCGTCCGGCTGCGGTAAAACCACCACCTTGCGCATGATTGCCGGGCTGGAGTCGCCTACATCCGGCCAGATCATCATGGACGGAAAAGACGTCACGACCTTGGGGCCAGCGGACCGCAACGTGAGTATGATGTTTCAGAGTTATGCCCTGTTCCCGCATATGAGTGTGGTGGAAAACGTGATGTACGGCCTCAAGATGTCGGGCATTGCGAAAGATGCTGCACGCGGCCGTGCGGGCGAGGCGCTGAAAAACGTTGGTTTGGTGGGGTTTGACGAGCGCCTGCCCAGCGAACTTTCCGGCGGCCAGCAGCAACGTGTGGCGCTGGCGCGGGCACTGGTACTTGAGCCGGCCGTTTTGCTGTTTGACGAGCCCTTGAGCAACCTGGACGCCCGCCTGCGGCGAGAAATGCGCGAAGAAATCAGGGGCCTGCAACAGCGCCTTCAATTGACAGTCGCCTATGTCACCCACGACCAAAGTGAAGCCCTGGCGGTGAGTGACCAGATCATTGTGATGAACGAAGGCGGCATTGCCCAGCGCGGCACGCCCCAGGACATGTATGAACGCCCGCAGAGTGAATTTGTCGCGGGGTTTATGGGTGAGGCGATGTTGTTTCCGGCGACTGTACGTGACGATGGCGCGGTTCTGTTGGGTCGTTTGACCTTGTTTCCCAAAAATGTGGGGACTAAAGGGTCCGTCAAAGTAGCGGTTCGACCCGAAGCTTGGCAGATTCTTCCGAGCGGTGAGGGGTTGGAAGGGCGCTTGATCAAGAGCGCCTATTTGGGAAGCTTTTATGAGTACACGTTTGATACAGAACTGGGCCAGGTGTTTGTCGTTTCGCCGGATTTATCGAGTCCGCTTCTGATTGGAGCGCAGGTCGGGCTGGGTTTGGCAGAGCACGGCGTCTCCGTTGTCCAGCAAACATGACAATTTCACGGTCATCTCGGATAATCCCTGCATGAACCAACTTGAATCGCTCAAACAATTCACCACCGTCGTTGCCGACACCGGTGACTTTAAACAAATGGCGGTTTTCAAGCCGCAGGACGCCACGACCAATCCGTCGTTGATATTGAAGGCGGTGCAGAAGCCCGATTACGCGCCGCTGCTCAAGGAGACAGTGGCCAAGTTTCGTGGCCGTCCGCTGGACGAAATCACGGATCACCTTTTGGTGCGTTTTGGCTGTGAAATTTTGCAACTGGTACCGGGGCGCGTGTCCACTGAGGTCGATGCACGCTTGAGTTTCGACACCATGGCGTCTGTGACACGGGGGGAGCGCATCATCGAGTTGTACCAGGCCGAGGGCATTTCGGTCGACCGTGTGCTGATCAAAGTGGCCGCGACGTGGGAAGGCATCGCAGCGGCTGAAAAACTGGAGCGCAAAGGCATTCACACCAACCTCACTTTGCTCTTCTCCTTCTGCCAGGCCGTGGCTTGCGGACAGGCCAAAGTGCAGCTGATTTCGCCCTTTGTGGGCCGCATTTACGACTGGTACAAAAAATCTGCGGGTGCCGCATGGGTAGAGGCCGATAACGCTGGGTCGAACGACCCCGGCGTGAAATCCGTGCGCCAGATTTACAACTACTACAAACACTTTGGCATTGCCACTGAGGTCATGGGGGCAAGTTTTCGCAACGTGGGGCAGATCACTGCGCTGGCTGGGTGTGACCTGTTGACCATCAGCCCCGAGTTGATGGCCGAACTGGCGGCCAGCACGGCCAACCTGCCACGCGCCTTGGACGCCAAGGCCGCCAGGGCGCTCGAGGTGCCGGCGGTTGACTTCGACGAAGCCAGGTTCCGTTTTGCATTGAATCAGGACGCGATGGCCCACGACAAACTCGCCGAAGGCATTCGCGCTTTCTGCGCCGATGCGGTGAAACTCGAACAACTCCTGCTGGCCGCCTAATAGCGTCGAGAGACTCGCATGAAACGCACACGATGCGATCACACGGCTACTTGGCGTGCGCTGCAAGCCCACTATGAGGCCAGTGGTCGAAATTTTGACCTCAGGGTGGCTTTTGCCGCCGACTCCCATCGGTTTGAAAGTTTCAGTCAATCGGCGCCGCACGTCTTTGCTGATTTGTCTAAAAACCTGATCAGTGCCGAGACTGAGCAAATGCTGCTGCAATTGGCCAAAGAGACCGGGCTCGAAGCGCACCGCGATGCCATGTTCGCAGGTGAAGTGGTCAACTCTACCGAACACCGGCAGGTGATGCATTGGTTATTGAGAAAACCCGCCTCATACCAATTAATTGGCGAGAGTAATGCTATAAAAAGGGTAGCAAATGAATTGCGCGAAGTGCATGCCACATTGGACGCCATGCTGGCATTTGCCGAGCAGATGCGCCACGACAGTGCGATCACAGACGTTGTCAATATCGGCATTGGTGGCTCCGATCTGGGTCCGCAAATGGCGGTGTTGGCGCTCGGAGATTTTGCGCAAACTGGTCAACGCTTTCACTTTGTTGCCAACGTTGATGGCCACGAACTGGCCGCGACCTTGCAACATCTCAAGCCGCAAAACACCCTGTTTTTGATTGCCAGCAAAACCTTTACCACCATTGAAACCATGACCAACGCGGCCTCCGCCAAGGCGTGGTTTTTAGCCCAGGGTGGCACCGATACAGCGCGGCACTTCGCGGCATTAACCACCAACGTCACGGCCGCGCAGGCCTTTGGCATCCGCACCACCTTTGGGTTTTGGGATTGGGTGGGTGGGCGTTATTCGGTGTGGTCGGCCATCGGTTTACCTTTGGCCATTGCCATTGGCGCGAACGCGTTTCGTGAATTTCTTGCGGGCGCGCATGAGATGGACGAACACTTCCGCCATACACCTTTGGCACAGAACCTACCCGTGCGCCTGGGGCTGCTCGATGTCTGGTACCGCAACTTCATGGGTTTCACCAGCCGATCGATTGCGCCTTATCACAGCGCGCTGCGGCGCTGGCCGGCCTATTTGCAACAGTTGGAAATGGAGAGCAATGGCAAACGCGTCGATTGGGCTGGTGAGGCACTGCCGTTTGGTACGGCGCCGGTCTTGTGGGGTGAGCCGGGCACCAACGGACAACATGCTTACTTCCAGATGTTGCACCAGGGTACCGATGTGGTGCCGGTCGAGTTCGTCGCGGTCAAACGGGCCCACCATACCTTGACCGGGCATCAACGCTTGCTGCTGGCCAACGCGATGGCGCAGGCGCAGGCCCTGATGGTGGGCAAGTCAGACGCCGGGGGGCATCGACACTTCACGGGCAACCGGCCCAGCACATTCTTGCTGATGGATGAACTCACGCCAGCTTCCCTGGGTGCTCTGATTGCTTTGAACGAACATCGCGTTTTTGTCTCTGGCAGCCTGTGGGGCATCAACAGTTTTGACCAATGGGGCGTGGAACTCGGCAAGGTGTTGGCCAAAGACGTAGAAGCGCGCATGCTCAGCGGCGATAGGGCAGGGCTGGACGGCTCAACCGCCGGGTTGATGACCCGCGTTGGCTTAGCTACTTGAGGGCATGAATTTCGTTTTTGATTTCGGCGCTGTGGTGTTCACCTGGCAGCCTGACTTGATATTGGCCGAGCGTTTTCCAGCGCGTGCCTCCTCGCCCACGCTGGCCAAGGCCCTTGCGGCAGATCTCTTCCATCATGCTGACTGGCAAGCCTTTGACCAAGGCGTCGTGTCAGCCCACGAGGTCGTGCAGCGCTCTGCACAGCGGCTCGAACTTGATAGGCCGAGGTTGGCCCAACTGGTGGCCGACATCCCCGAGTTTTTGACACCAATTCCGGGCACGCTCCAGGTTTTGGAGGAACTTCAAAAGAGTCGGGGTGGGGTGGGCAACACGGGCAAATTTGGCGACGTGAGGCTCTATTTCCTCTCGAACATGCCCGCGCCCGTCGCCCGGGTACTGGAGCAGCGCCATGCCTTCCTGCGCTGGTTTAATGGCGGCCTATTTTCGGCAGATGTGTTGCTGATCAAACCGCAGCCAGAGATCTTCCATATGATGCAAGCCCGCTTTCTCCTTGACCCCGCCCAAACCCTGTTCATCGATGATTTGCAAGCTAATGTTGACGCGGCCCAGGCCTGTGGCTGGCAAGCCCTGCGTTTCGAATCGCCCGAGCAGTTGCAAATGCACGTCAAAAACCGGTGACTTAAGGGTTATCCGCTGCTACCTCTTGGATGGAAAGTGAACAGAGCTATCAAAAGGCTAGCATAATATCCTGCGTCAAAGAATCCGCACTTGAGCTCCATTCAAGTGGAAATAGCGCGTTGGAGACTAAATGAAGTACCTTGAGTCAGTAGCACCCAAGATCAGCTACGTATTGCTGGCAGCATTTTTGCTGACCATGGCCGTGCGCAGCCACAACGACACCACCCTGGCGCTGGCCATCAGCGCACTCTTGATGTTCGCCTTTTGCTGGGCCAATGCCACGCATCTGCTGGGTGCCAAACCGGCCCTTAAATTCGTTTTGATTGCTGTTTGCCTGGGCTGGTTTGCCGAACAAATGGGCTCCTCGCGTGGTTGGTTTTTTGGCAGCTACACGTATACCGACGTGTTGGGCTGGCGCCTGGGTGACGTGCCCATGATCATCCCATTGATGTGGTTTGCGCTGTGTTACGTAGGCTTTGTCATCAGCAATCTGATCATCTGGCAGCGCCCGTTGGATCTCTCGCCTTCGATTGGTGTCATTGTCTTCATGTCATTCCTTGCCGCGGCCATCGTCACCGCGTATGACCTCGCAGCGGACCCCTACATGGTCTACGTGCTCAAAGCCTGGATCATGGCTAAAACCGACGGCTGGTGGTTTGGCGAAACGCTCGAAGGTTTCTTCGGCTGGATGTTGGTGTCTTTCGTCATCATCGCCAGTTTCCGTTTGACCACATCCAAAAAAGACGTGCCGCTTGACTCGGGGTTCATGAAGCGGGACGCCTTGCTGCCTTTGTCGATTTACGCGTTCTCCATGGTGTTCCAGATGTTCATGGGCCATCCCGTCGAGACGCGCACGGTGGCGGCTTTCGCCATGGGTATTCCGCTTTTGTGCGCGCTGGGCGGCTGGTGGCGATGGAACCCGCTGGCCAATGAGCCGGCGGCGAACCCAGCCCATAGTGGCGTCAGCGCGGACCGCCTGGCGCAAATGGAATTTGTCGCCGACCCGCTGGCCGACGACACCATGGCCACCGTCATCGGCGAACCCGGCTTCTCAGGTGGTGCGGGTAGTATGGGCGATGCAGCAGATGCAACGAGTGTGCCCGCCCGCGCGCTGGCCTTTGAGCGCATTGCGCTGGTCAACCAGCAGTTTGCGCAGTGGGAAACAAACCAAAGCCTGCTGAACTGGCCCCTTGCGCCAACCCAATTGCCAGAAGCCTGCGTGGCCCAGCTACAGCGTTATCTGCACGAGGGCCATGTGCTCCCGGTTTGGGCGGATCAGGCGAAAATAGAACGCGCCGAGGCGCTTTTTATGGACTATGGCGCCTTGTCCTGCACGCTCCTGTTTTGTTCAAGTCTGCCCGAGTGTTACGTGGTGCCTGACCTTTCGGCCGTCTTGCATATCTCAGGCCAGTTGGAGCAACACACCGAATACCGCATTCGCGCCACAGCGGCGATGATCTTCCCCGTCATGATGCAAGGTGGCATGCTCACGCCAGGGGGGAGCGGCGTTTCGCAAATCCTCAAGGTGCGCTTGATCCACGCCACCATCCGCCATCTCATTCTGCACGCCAGCCCAGCCCAGGCGTTGGCTGCGCTGGGCGACCAACGACACGTTGTGGGCGCAGGCAGGGTTGCGGCGACAGCGTCGAGTCAAACAGGCGGCATGCATGACGCCTTCTACGCCCATGGCTGGAAAACCGGCGAAGACGGTTTGCCTTGCAGTCAGGAAGATCTAGCCTATACCTTGCTCACCTTTGGCTACATTTTTTTACGCAGCATGCGCAAACTCGGCCTGGCCCTGGCGCCGCAGGATGAAGAGGCGTATTTGCATATCTGGAACGTCGTCGGCCATGTCCTGGGCATCCGGCGCGAGCTGATGGCCGACACCATGGCGCAAGCGGCGGCGCTGTTCGACCAGATGCAAGAGCGCGGCAACGTTCAAGTGCAAAACCCGGATCCGCGCCCGGCCTTGGGTGAGGCTTTAATGAACACCATGGAAGCGGTGATCCCGTTCAAAATCCTTAAACCCTTCCCGGTGCTGATGACGCGTTACCTCTGCGGCAAAACCAACGCAGATGCGATTGGCGTCGAGGGCCGGGCCTCGCTTTGGTCTAAGGGTTTATTTCTAGTGCTGATGCAGATTTCCCACTGTATCGACAGTCTGATGCGATTTTTCATTCCTGAGTTCTCGATTATTCGAATGGTGACAAGGGTTTTGGGCTATCATTTCATGAGCAAAATACTGCTGGATCAGACCCGCCCGCTGAAGCTGCCCAGCCATGTTTTGAACGACGTCAGCACCACCCTGCAAACCTGGGGCAACGACCCGAAAGCGCCAATATGGTTGAACAAACTAGAAGACAAACTCACCCGGCCTGGCAGTTGGAGCGTGGCCAGTGGGGGCTGACAGGGTAATGCACCAGTTACTCGGGTTGGCGCGGCGCTGGGCGTTGGCACTGGCCGCTGCGGTTGGCATAGGTGCCGTGGTCGTGCTGGCTGCTACGGCTCTTTTTGATTCGGCGTCGGTCAGCGCGGCTCAAGCTAACGATGCATCTGGACCGGTGCTCACGCTGGACGACAGCCAGCCGCAAACGCAAGCCTGGCCCTGGGTGACGATTCTGGGCGATGCCAGCAAATCCCTCACGCTGACGCAAATTCTGGCCACGAAGCACGAGTTCAAAAAGCCGCAAACCGCGTACGGCACCCTGGGCCTGCGCACGGACGCCGTGTGGCTTCATATTCCCGTCGCTGTGGCCGCCAAAGGCAGCGGCCTGTGGGTGCTGGACATCGATTATTCGCCGCTCAATCGCGTCGATGTTTATGTGATGTCGGAAGGCAAAATCGCCCAGCAGGCCACCCTGGGCAACCTCGTGCCGCGTGCCCAAAAGCCGATCGATGGCCGCGCCAACAGTATGGGCTTGACGTTGACGCCAGGCACCAGCTACGACATCTACATGCGCATCGACAACATTGGCTCGATGATCCTGCCCATCTCCTTCTTCAAGCCCGTGCAGTTCCACTCCGCAGCGTTGAACGAGCAAATGTTGCAGGGCCTGCTGACCGGCCTGGCCTTGGGCCTTTTGATCTACAGCCTGGGGCAGTGGGTCACGCTGGGTGAACATCTGTTTCTCAAATACGCCATCCTGATCTCGGGCAGCATGCTCTTTACGCTTTTGCAGTTCGGCATCGGCGCGCAGTACATTTGGCCCGACAACCCGTGGATGGAACTGCACATTGGCGGCATCTCGGCGCTGGTCGCAGCGACCGGCTCCTTCTTGTTCATCGAGCAAGCCCTGGCCGGCGACGACATGAAGCCCTGGCTGTCCAAACTCATGCGCGGCGGGGCCTGCCTGACCGCGATTTGCGCCTTTGGCCATGCAATGGATTGGCTCAACATCGCGCAGGTGACCATGATCGTCTCCACCCTGGGCCTGGCACCTTCGCTCCTGGGCCTGCCAGGCGCTATCCATCGGGCGCGCCGGGGCGAAAGCGTGGGGTATTACTTCCTCATCGCGTGGGCGGTGTATTTCGTCACCACCGCCATCCTCATTGAAGTGATCAAAGGTCGCCTGGGTGCAAGTTTCTGGACATTGCACTCCTTCCAATTCGGCGCCACCATTGACATGTTGCTCTTCATGCGCGTGGTGGGCCTGCGCACCAAGGCGCTGCAAACGGCCGTGTTAAGCGCCAAAACCGAACGCGACAGCCTGCAAATCCTTGCCCATACCGACCCGCTCACCGGTCTGCCCAACCGGCGCAGCCTGCACAGCGCGATTACCACTGCGCTGACCGAAGCCACGCCCGACAAGCTGTTGGGCGTCTACATGCTCGACCTGGACGGCTTCAAACTCGTCAACGACCAATACGGCCACGACGTGGGCGACGAGTTGCTCATCGCAGTGGCCAAGCGCCTCACCAGCAGCCTACGTAATACGGATGTAATTTCCCGCCTGGGCGGTGACGAGTTTCTGGTGATGTCGCGTGGCCTGCAAAGTGAGCACCAAGCCCGCGAGCTGGGCGAGAAAATGCTGCGGGCCTTCAACGAACCCTTTGTGCTGAGCCAACACACCTGCAGCGTCGGCTTGACCATCGGTTACGCACTGGCCCCGCTGGACACCCGCGACACCCCGCAACTGCTCAAACTCGCTGACGCCGCCATGTATGCCGGTAAACAAAGCGGTAAAAACTGCCTTAAGCGCGGGGACAGTGAAGGTATTTTGCCTTGATTATTTATATTGAAAAATTATAAAATAGAATTTTTGATATTTTGGTCACGTATTTGTTGAATAGTTTGCTTAAATCAAGGTAGTAAAATTGATATAAATTTGATCAAAAAATAAAATATAATACGAAAAAATTTTGTTTGGTTAATTTTCATTGACAACCCAAATTGGGTGTGATTCGCGCTATGCCGTTGACCCCCGCCAGGCGACCGTGAGAAAAGCTTGGTGCTCAGTGCTTGCCAATCCCCCTAAGGTCGAGCTTGTAAGTGACGATGCTCCGCAGCCAAGAAAGAAGCCGCCCAATGTCTTTTGAAACCCAGCAGCACATCGCCCGCATCGAGCAAGACGGCTACACCGTTATTCCCGATTTCCTCACGGCCGCGCAACTTGCCGAGGTGC
>JANOXL010000245.1:0-1586 GCA_031418395.1 Rhodoferax sp.
GTTACTTACATCGATATCTTCAACCGGCATCGACATGGCCTCGGCGCGGCCATAGTTGCGATGTTCGTAGGGGAAGTCCATCGACGTCGCGGCAGCAACAGAGGCGTTAGTCGGGGCAGTAGCTGGGGGGACCATTTGGGCGCTCATAGCATCTCATTAAATGTTGCCGGTTTATTGTTGACCATAAGGCATCGTGACCACCAGGCCATCCAGCGCGTCGGTCATCTCGATCTGACAGGCCAGGCGCGAATTGGGTTTGGTTTCTGCCGCAAAGTCCAGCATGGCGATTTCCATATCGGCCTGCGTGCCGGTTTTGGCCTGCCATTCGGGCGTGACATAGACGTGGCAGGTGGCGCAGGCGCAGTTGCCGCCGCAGTCGGCGTCAATGCCGGGCACGTTGTTGTCGATGGCGGCGCGCATCAGCGAGAGGCCATTTTGCGCGGCTACGGTGTGGGCGGTGCCGTTGAATTCAATAAAGGTGACTTGGGGCATGGAAGCGATTTGAAGTTGTTGGATTGAGGTCGTTGGCTTGACGTGGACAGGCCGACTAAAAATCATTGTATCGACGCTGACGGACGGCGTGCTGGCGCATCGGCGACGCCAGTTTGCTCGATTTGATCGACCAATAAATCCACAAAGTCGGGCCCGCCCGTGTTGATGCGCACCCGCACCGGCAGGTACTGCAGGCTCGGCGCAAACCACAATTCGGGGTAAATGGAGCCACGCGGGTTGGCCAATGGTCTTGGCCGTAGATGAAACGCGGCGATGGCACCCAAGCGCGCGGTTTGCAGCGACTCCTCTTTGACCACGTCATAGGTCCATAAATCCATGCCACCGGGGCGCGCCAGCCAGACTTGTATAACGTTGCCTACTTTCAAGCTGGCCTGACCCGTGGAAAAACGATGACTGAGTTCCACAAACTGGCTGGCTGTGTCTTGAACCTGCGGCTGCAGCGCTGCTTGGCTGCCATCTTGAAACTTGACGAAGCCGCCCTCAAAAGTAGCACGCCGCAGGCCATTGGGTAGTTTTTCTTCATACACCCGGGGCACCAGGCCGTTTGGCGTGACCTCGCCCTGGCTGGTCATGGTCATCAGGGTGATGCCGGTTGCACCCAAATCGAAGCGCACCTGGTAGCGTTGTGACGGCAAAGCTTGGTTTTCAAGGGCTATGGCGCTAGGCGCATCGCGTTGCCATTGCACGCGCGCGCTGCCGTGTAACTCGCCCCGGAAAAAACCGGACAAGTTATAGCTCAACCGGGTGTCGGGCGGCCAGGTATCTGCTGGCACCATCCGCTCGGCAGGTGGGGATGGTGATGTTTGGGCGCGGTTTGCATCGGCATTGGCCTGAACATTGGGGGCAGAGGCGGGAAGCGTGGGTGCTGGCTCGGGCGACGCCACTTCTGAGGTGGTCACGATCACGGAGGGAGAATTGTCGGGCGACGAGGGCGCTTCTGGAAGCGCCACCGGCACCGAAGTTTCAATCGGTGCAAGTAAAACAGGCGGCAACGGCGGCAAAGGTGGAATGGACACTGGTGGCGCAGGGCTCTCGAGCTGCACCGCAGTCAACACGTCACGACGGGCCTTGGG
>JANOXL010000246.1:0-2721 GCA_031418395.1 Rhodoferax sp.
GGTTCAAGGCACTTTCTTGGGCACCAAAGAAATACTCAAACCCTCTAGCGTGATCTTGAAGGCGTCGGGGGCATTACCCCATCCTTGCACCACTGCCAGGTCTTTGGCGCCGATTTGATGCAGGGAAAAATCATTGAGCAAACGCTCGGCCAGGAAGGGCCCCAGCTGACTGACGATGGACTGAAACCGTTCTGGCACGCCGCTGAACTGCAGGCGGCTCACTTTCACACCGGTCATGCGTATTGAATTGTCTTGCGGCTCGAAACGCAGGGCGTAATCCATCGCCAGCGCGCCCTGAAAACTGTTGCGCAAGAAGCGCTCGGTTACCGCGACATCCAGCTCGGTGGCAATGCGATTGGCCTCGGGCAACAACTTGATGCGCGGCGCGACCACTTCCACATCGAGCAGATCGGCCACGCGGCTGTTGAAGGGAAACCGTTTGGCGATGAGTTCGAGCAGTTGGTTTTGGCTGACGGTATACGTGCGCGGGCCGGGACTGAGCGCGGCGCAACCGGTGAGCAGGACAGTCGTAGCGAGCAGGAATGCAATATGCAACGACAAACGCATTGTTAACATGGGTGTTAATTATTACTCACTTTTGAGTCCGCCCATCGAAATACTGAATATTTGAGGCCCTAGGTCTCGTATTTATTCAATATAGTGCTATGCCTATTATAGCAGAAAGCTTACCCCGCCAAGCCCACAAACACATTCTGCACATCGTCATTGCCGTCAATTGCGGCGAGGAAGGCTTCGACTTCTTCGAGGTGTTCGGGGCTTAATGACGCCGGGTTCACCGGGTTTTTGGGTTTGTAGCCGAGCTTGGCGGATAGAACGGTAAAGCCGTGGGCGGGCAGCGCGCGGCTGACCAAATCGAGGTCGGTGGCGTCGGTGATGAACAAGGTCGCACCGTCTTCACCGGCTTCGAAGTCTTGCGCACCGGCTTCGATTGCGGCGACTTCTGCATCAGCCGCATTTGCCCCCGCCACGGCGGGTTCGGCCTCGATCATGCCCACATGGTCAAAGTCCCAGGCCACCGAGCCGGAGGTGCCGAGTTGTCCTTTTCGGAACAAGACGCGCATTTCAGGCGCGGTGCGGTTGACGTTGTCGGTGAGGCATTCGACCATCACGGCCACTCGGTGCGGTGCAAAGCCCTCGTACATCACGTGTTCGAAATGGATGGTTTCACCGGTCAGCCCGGCGCCCTTTTTGATGGCGCGCTCCAAGGTTTCTTTGGGCATCGAGACTTTGCGCGCCTGTTCCACCACCAGGCGCAGGCGCGAGTTCGAGGCCGGGTCGGCCCCGCCCTTTGCAGCCAGCATGATGTCTTTGGACAATCGCCCAAATAGTTTGCCCTTGGCGTTGGCCGCCAGTTCCTTGCCTTTGGCTTTCCATTGCGCGCCCATGTGTTGCCTGTTTCTTTCTTTGTTGAATGTGGTGAGTGTCGTTGGAGTGTCGTCGGAAGCCGCTATTTGACCAGAGTCATCTCGGGTTTACCCGCGTCGCTCCCTGTCCGCACGATAAATTGGCCAGCTGAATTCGCGACATAATTTCATGGGCGACCAACCGCGTTCACCGGAGATAGAGTTTGGCACAGACCTTGGCATACTATTTGCAGGTGACGCTTGGTTTTTTGATTTTGCTTTTTTGATTTTTGATTTTCTAACCCCAAGGCCGCCGCAAGGTAGCCACATTCAGGAGTATCCATGAAACGTCGTGAAATTCTGTCCGTCGCTGCCGCCGCTGCGCTGTCCACACCTGCCTGGGTGCATGCCCAAAGCGCCTGGCCCACGCGGGGTGCGGTGAAGTTGATCGCCCAGTTTCCGCCCGGTGGCCTGGTCGACACGGTTTCGCGCCTGATGGCACCGCACCTGTCAGCGGCACTGGGCCAAACCGTGTTGGTCGAGAACCGCGCTGGTGCGGGGGGTTTGATCGGCACCGAATACGTCTCGCGCCAGCCCGCTGATGGCTACAACCTGCTGGTCAGCCACGCCTCGGTGCATGTGTATGCCACGGCGACGCGCCGCACCATGCCGTTTGACGCGGTGGGTGATTTCACCCATGTGGGCATGTTGGTCGAAGCGCCGATGGTGCTGCTGGTGCGCGGCGCTTCGCCTTTCCAGACCCTGGAGCAGTACGTGACTGCTGCCAAAACCAAACCGGTGCGTTATGGCTCCTCGGGTATCGGCTCGGCCAACCACCTGTTTGGCGAATTGCTCAAAATTGAAGGCAAAGCGCCGCAACACGACCACGTGCCCTACCAGGGCAGTGCCCCCGCCATGCAAGACTTGCTGGGCTCGCAAATCGACAGCCTGTTTGACCCGGTCACCACCAACGTGGCCCAGCTCAAAGCGGGCTCGCTGCGCGCCTTGGCCGTCTCCACACCCGCGCGCCTGCCCGCGTTGCCCAACATTCCAACCTTTGCCGAGCAGGGATACGGCAAGTTGACCGGCTCACAATGGCTGGGCCTCTCAGCACCCAAGAGCCTACCGGCACCTATCGTGCAGCGCCTGACGGCCTTGATTCCCGAAATCCTGGCCAAGCCCGACTTTGCCGCGCGCCTTGAAGAGCTGCAAACCTTGCCACGCAAAGGCGGCGTGATGGGTGACGAGTTCGTTTCACTCATTCGCTCACAAATCGACACCTGGCGCGCAGTGGCCAAGCTGGCCAACGTCGAAGTGATCACATAATCTGGCTTGTATCGACCAAAACCGCAGGAGA
>JANOXL010000247.1:0-1579 GCA_031418395.1 Rhodoferax sp.
GCCCGCCGATTGACACCAACTACTACGACACCTTCAACCGTGACAACGTCTCCTTGGTGGATGTGCGGGCCGCGCCGATAAATGAGAGAACGGCCACCGGCATACGCACCGCACACGCTGAATACACGCAGGACATCAACGACTTCGCCACTGGCTACGACGGCATCACGGGGCCCCTGCTGCGCATGGACATCCAGGGGCGGGAAGGCAAATCGCTGGCACAAGAATGGAAAGACGGGCCGCGCACCTATCTGGGCCTGCAGGTGGCGGGTTTCCCGAACCTGTTCACCATCACCGGGCCGGGCAGCCCCAGCGTATTGACCAACATGCCGGTGGCGATTGAACAACACGCAGAGTGGATCGCCGACTGCATCGCCCACATGCGCGGGCAAGGTTTGAAGCGCATCGAGACGGACGACGCGACCATGCGACAGTGGCAACAACAGGTGGATACCGCCGCCGCCGCCACAATTTTGTCCACCGTCACCAGCTCCTGGTACCGGGGTGCCAATGTGCCCGGCAAGCCGGTAGTCTTCATGCCTTACGCGGGCGGCATGGCGCGTTACCGCAAAATTTGCGCCGAGGTGGCTGCCAACAACTACGATGGTTTCCACTTGACCGCTTGAGGCCGCGTAGGCCCAACTTCTGTGGCCCGTATCAGTGACCCACCTCTTGACAAGCGCACTTCTACTTGGTATTCTGTATACAGAGTACAAATAGACACCGAAACTAGCGCCGCGCCGTGCCCAATCAACTCATCAAACTTGAAACTACGCCCGACTTGGTGGACCAGGTTTATCGCAGCCTGCTCGACGCCATCAGCGACGGCTCTCTGGCCCCCGGCACGCGCATCGGGCAGGAGGAAGTCGCCGCGCAATTGGCAGTGTCGCGCCAGCCCGTGCTGCAAGCCTTGCGCATGCTCAAGAAAGATGGCTTCGTGCTGGACGCACCGGGCCGGGGCGTCTTGGTCGCCCCACTCGACGTTGATTGGCTGGTGCAGATCTACCAAGTGCGCAGCGCGCTGGACGCCTTGGCGGCGCGTTTGGCCGCAGGCAAACGCAGCGTGCTTGACCCGCGCTTGATCACCGAGGGCCGAGTGGCGGCGGCGGCCGGCAAAGTCAAACCGATGATCAGCGCTGACATGGCCTTTCACGCCGCCATTTACGCCGCTTCTGGCAACCAGATGATCGCCCAGAGCGCGCAAATGCATTGGCAACATATCCGCCGCGCCATGGGCGCCGTATTGCAGGTCTCCACCGTACGCAATTCCGTGTGGGACGAACATGAAGCCATAGCGCAAGCCATCGCCCAGGGCGACGAAAACCAGGCCGAAAGCCTGATTCGCCAGCATGGCGAAGACGCCGGGCGCAACCTGGCGGTTTTGCTCACCAGGGCGCTCCAGCCTGCTTCCGAACCCTTGCCGAAATCTGCCGCATCTCGATAACGGCATTTCCATCCGCATTCCGACAACCGACCCCAGGAGACCCCCATGAACCTCAGCCCTGAACAAAAAATCCAATTCGACCGCGACGGGTACCTCTTCTTTCCTGGCCATTTCACAACGGCCGAGACCAAAAAG
>JANOXL010000248.1:0-6837 GCA_031418395.1 Rhodoferax sp.
TCATTCCCAATATGGGTATGTTCTCATATTGGGAATGATTCTATCTAAAGCCCCAATTCGCGCTTTAATTTTTAATTTAAAACTATTTTTTGATCTATTTTAGATCAATAATAGAATGTTTTTAATAGCAAATTACTTATATATTACGAGACCCTATATCAAATAATTAGATATTATTTTATTTAGGTAATAAATTTACTTGTTTCATGCATCAAGTTCAGACAACTCCTCACCCATCGGTCTATTTTGACTACAAGGTCTATGCGGCAAGCCCCAGGCCAGTCAACATGGCGGCGTCCGTGGTTATCGTTGGGGCGGGGCCGGTGGGTTTGACCACCGCACTGCTGCTAGCCAAGCAAGGTGTGCGTAGCGTGCTCATCGAATCAGAGCAACAAGTGTGCTCGGGCAGCCGCGCGCTGGCCTTCACGCGGCGCTCGTTGGAGATCTTGCAGCAAGTCGGCGCACACACGATGTTTGAAAAACTCGGCCTGCCCTGGCGCTGCGGTAATTCGTTTTACCGGGGCCAACGCGTGTTTCGCATGGAGATTGCGCACAGCCCGCACGACCGCTTTGCCCCACTCACCAACGTGCAGCAGCAGTTCGTCGAACAGAGCTTGGTGGACTTGGCAGCGCAGCAGCCTTTGATCGAGTTGCGCTGGGGCCACAAAGTGCTTGATGTGCTTGAAGACGGCACAAATGGCGCGCAAGCCGCTATCGAAATAGATACACCTGAAGGCCGCTACGTGCAGCGCGCAGCTTACGTGGTGGCCTGTGACGGCGCTCGCTCACATCTGCGCAGTCAGCTCAACTTGAAGCTCGAAGGCAGCAGTTACGAAGGCCGGTTTGTGATTGCCGACATCCGCATCCAGCTGCCCTTGCCCACCGAGCGCCTGGCGTTTTTTGACCCGACGTGGAACCCTGGCAACACGGTGCTGATGCACCGCGCGCCACTGGACATGTGGCGCATCGACTACCAGTTGCCGGCGGATGAAACGGCTGAAGACGCGCTTCGGCCCGAGTCGCTCAAGCGCCGCATTCAGGCGCAACTGGACATGATTGGCCACGGCGGCATCCCCTGGGAGCTGGACTGGTCTAGCGTGTATTCCGCTCGCGCGCTCACGCTACCCGACTACCGCCACGGGCGCGTGCTGTTCGCGGGAGACGCGGCGCATTTGTTGCCGATTTTTGGTGTGCGCGGTGCGAACACCGGCTTTCAGGACGCACAAAACCTGGCCTGGAAACTCGCCCTCGTCGTGCAAGGCAAAGCGCCGCTGACACTGTTGGACACGTATACCCACGAGCGCGTGGCGGCGGCACGTGAGATCGTCTTCGAAGCCGGCAAAAGCACCCGTTTCATGACGCCACCCACACGCGGCTACAGGCTGCTGCGTGACGCGGTGTTGTCGCTTTCGCTCACGCAAGAATTCGTGCGCCCGCTCTACCACTGGCGCACCTCGCGCGCGCATGCCTACCTGGATTCACCCTTGAACGCTGCAAGCCACGATGTCGCTTGGGACGACAACGCCCAGTTTGGCGCGGCAAGCGATGCATCCCAAGTTGAGGGGTTGAAGGTCGGCGAACCGATGGCCAATGTGGCGCTGGGGCCTCGCGACTATTTGATGGATAACTTCCCGGCAGGTTTCCTCTTGCTGATCGTTTCAGCACAAGAGACCGTCACAACAGACGCTGAAATTGAAGCCGTATTGACGCAGTTTCGCGCCCAGGGCTTTGCCATCACCGTGCAACATCAGCACCACCCGCAGGTACTGTCGCGTTATGGCGCGGGCACCTACCTGTTCCGCCCAGACCAGCACCTGTGCGCACGATGGCGCAAGCTAGACGCCAAAAGGCTTGAATTCGCATTGCAGTGCGCGGTGGGTGGCGGGCCCGAACTGATTTCAGTTTGAAGCCAGCCTGAATTCGATCAAAACCCGGTTTCAAATCGCCTTCGATTCACCACCTTGATCGTTGACTACGCCGCAGTAAAAACCATGAACACCTCAAACCCCACCGCTCTGACCATCCTCCAATTGGAAAACGTCTACGACACCCTGGCCGAAGCAATTGACAGCGCCGGGCCACAACACGCGGAACTTTTCCTGACCAAACTCTGCCTCCTGCTGGCTAACCGGCTGGGCGACGACGTGGCGGTAGGTGAGATGGTCAAAGTGGCGCTGGCTGATTTGTCAGGTACGGCGCGGTAGTTTGATTACCCAGTTTGACCCAACTGCCAAAACTCACCCCGTAAAACTCACTTGACAAAATTTACCGGGTTCAGGCGCCTCGCGCGGCCTGCAGCACATCCCGCGTCTTCATCGCCTCGCGCCGAGCAGCTTGGGCGAAGTCGTCGCTGCTGGACGCGTAGAGGATGGCGCGGGAGGAGTTCACCACAATCTGACCTTCGGTCGTGCGGCCGGCTTTGACGGTGGCCACGGCGTCACCGCCTTGCGCGCCCACGCCGGGGATCAGCAGCGGCAGGGTCGGCGCAATCCCGCGCACACGTTCAATCTCCGCCGGATAAGTGGCACCCACCACCAGGCCCAGTTGGCCGTTGAGGTTCCACGGCCCCTGCGCGAGTTTGGCCACGTGTTCATACAACAGCGGCGACCCCTGCACGGTCGCGAGCCGTTGGTTTTGCAAATCATCACCGCCGGGGTTGGAGGTGCGGCACAACAAAAAAGCGCCCTTGCCGTTAAATTTCAAATACGGGGCCACCGAATCAAACCCCATGAAAGGCGACAGCGTGACCGCGTCTGCCCCGTAACGTTCAAACGCTTCGATGGCGTATTGTTCCGCTGTGCTGCCAATATCGCCGCGTTTGGCGTCCAGAATGATCGGCACTTGCGGCGCGACCCGGCGGATGTGCTCCATCAGGCGTTCGAGTTGCCCCTCTGCGCGATGGGCGGCGAAGTAGGCGATCTGTGGTTTGAAAGCGATGACGAGGTCTGCCGTGGCGTCGACAATCGCCGCGCAAAAGTCATAAATCTTGTTCGAATCACCTTTGAACTTGCCTGGAAAACGGGTCGGCTCCGGGTCCAGCCCCACACACAGCATGGAATTGTTTTGGCGCTCAGCGGCGCTGAGCATGTCGATGAAGTTCATGCCTGCATTGTAGAAAGACGATGGCAATGGCCCTGATGCCACTTCCAAATCATGGGTGAAGTCGGCGCACCGACAAAGACAGTGCTTCGTCACGGCTGAAAGGTGCAAGCACCTGCACGGATTGTTTCGAAATGGAAGGACAATTCCTGCATGCACAAACTCTCGCAACGCCAGTGGATCGTCCTGGTTGTCCTCACCCTCGTTTGGGGCGTCAACTGGCCGATCATGAAAATGGGCGTGCAGGACTTCCCGCCGCTGACGTTTCGGGCGATTTCTTCGACGATGGGACTGCCGGTGCTGGCCTTGGTTCTGGTGCTGCTCAAGGTGCCGTTTGCGGTGCCGCGCGTACACTGGCGCGAGCTGTTTTGGCTCAGCATGTTCAACATGATTTTGTGGCATGGCTTGATCATTTTGGCGGTGGCGGCGCTCTCCAGCGGGCGCGCAGCGATTTTGGGCTACACCATGCCGATCTTTTCGGCGATGCTGGGGGCGCTGGTGTTTGGCAACAAGCTCTCCGCGCGCGCGTGGGGCGGTGTGGCAGCAGCTTCGCTGGGGGTGATGCTGTTGTTGTGGCATGAATTGACGGCCCTTTCTGGCCGCCCGCTGGGCGTGTTGCTGGCGTTGACGGCGGCGGCGTTTTGGGCACTGGGCACCCACAATTTGCGCCGCACCAAGATGCCGGTATCGACGCTCACCATCGTGTTCTGGATGACCGCTTTAACCACCGTGTCGATGGTGCTGGCAGCGCTGCTGTTTGACCTGCGGATCCATCAGGGTTTTGACCTCAGCCGCTGGAAATCTCCTTCGGCGACCCACTGGTTCAGCCTGCTTTTCAATGCCACTGTGATTTACGGCCTCTCCCAGGCGGCCTGGTTTTACCTGGCCCGTTCGTTGCCACCGGTGGCCTCCACCCTGAGTGTGATGTTGATCCCTATTGTTGGCGTGATGAGCGGCGCGTGGTGGTTGAACGAAGTCCTGCATTGGCAAGACTGGGCCGCTGTGGGGCTGATGGTGGTGGCGATTGCTTCGGTGCTGTTGCCGGATGCCGTCTTCAAAAAAAGCAGCTAGCGCCTTGCCTGGGCTTGCCGTGCGAAAGCACCGTCTGCGCCAACGCGCCTGCGCTCTGCCTGTTTTAGAACCGGAATCAGCCCGACGCAATTTGTCGCGACGCCAGCGATTCCAACGCCAGACACAAGTCCTCCCACGACTTGGCTTTTTCAGTCAGGCTGCGCAGCAAATAAGCCGGGTGGTAGGTGGCGACCACGGGGATCGACAGGCCCTCGTGCGTGTAGGTGTGAACCTGCCCGCGCAGGCGGCCCAACGGCGTTTTGTCGACGTCGGGCAAGGTGGCTCGCAGGAGCGACGTGGCGGCAAATTTGCCCATCGCCAGAATGATTTTGGGCTGCAAAAGCGCGATCTGGCGGTGTAAAAACGGCTCGCACTGGGCCACTTCCTGTGCGCTGGGGTTGCGGTTGCCGGGCGGGCGGCATTTGATGACGTTGGCAATGTAGACCTTGTTTTGCCGCGAGAGCCCCATGGCCTTGAGCATGTTGTCCAGCAGTTGCCCGGCCTGGCCGACAAAGGGCTCACCCACACGGTCTTCGTTTTCGCCTGGCGCTTCACCGACGATGAGCCAATCGACCACGGGTGCGGCATCTTCACCCACGGGTTTTTGCCCTGCACCAAACACTGTTTGGGTGCGGCCTTCACACAGAGCGCAGGCGCGGCATTGCGCCACAGTGTGCTGTAACGCGGGCCAGTTCAGGTCGGTGACGAGGGCGTTAGAGTGAGTATATTTATTCTCAACTACAATGTTATCTATTTTTTCTCCTTTTGGTCTCGTATTAATTGTATTATTAGCTATACTAATAGGACTAATTTTGACTATTTTTTGATCTAGTATTTCTTTAAAATTGCTTTTATTTTCTAAATTTTGAAGCGCCTCATCGGCCCGCACCGGCGCAGCAGATGCCCGGGGCCACCACACGGTGACACCCATTTCCTTGAGCATGGCGCGTTGGCGCTCGTCGAGCTCAAGGCTCATGGCAGGCAGCCTCGTGGGACCCATAGCGGCTGATAACTCGACGGGGAACGCGACGGGGAACTCATAACTTCAAACTCATCACGATGGCGTCGTCGCGCTGCCGAGCGCCATTGGGGTAATACCCTGCACGATGGCCCACGCGGCGAAAACCGCTACCTTCGTAGACCTGCATCGCGCGCGTATTGCTCTGGCGCACTTCCAGCCATAGCCACTCGGCCGCTTGTGCGCGCGACCAGATCGTCAGCGCTTCCAGCATCAAGCGCGCCCAGCCCTGGCGCTGGTGCTCGGGGGCGACGGTGATGTTGAGCAGATGCACTTCGTCCACGCCTTGCATGGCGATGAAATAACCGAGGAGTTGATCACCTGCCTTCAACAGCTGCGCCTGGTAGCCGCTGGCCAAGGCGTCCACAAAGTTGCCGTGTGACCAGGGAAACGCATAGGCGCGCGTCTCCACCGCCAGCACCGCACCAATCGCGGCAGTGTCAAACAGCTCGAAGTGGACTTCGTCAGGCGTAGCTTTGAGGACGGCGCTCATAGGGTGACAGGTGATTGGGAAAATGCGTCACGCTGCGGCTTTTTCCCGCAGGCGTTCTTCGGTGGTTTTCGCCACTTTATCGCGGATATACAAAGGCAGGGCTTGGTCTGCTCGCACGGCCAAACCCTGGCGCAACAATTGCGACGCCAAACGCAGCATCGCGGGGGCAGCGGGCAGCGCGTTTTGGCACCGTTTTTCCGGAAAATTGAGGCGCTGACCGTAGTGGGCGAAGACGTTGCCCGCGAAGATGACGGGCGGCGCATCGTCGCCCTCCCCCGATGCGGCCAAATTGATCCAAGCCGCCACGTCCTCAGGTCGAATCAGGCTGGGTACCTCGTCAGTTATCCATACTTTGCTACGAAATGTATAACGCGCCACATACAACTCGTCCATGCGCGCATCGAGCATGGCGACGACCGACAGGTCGGCATCCGGCAAGGCATCATGGGGTGTTGACGCTGCTTCCTGCAATGGCTGTCGCCGTTGGAGGCGGGCATCTTCGGCGACCGCCATCAGGCAATCGACCGGCAATACCGGCACGTTGGCCGCAAAGCCTAATCCTTGCGCCACCGAGCAGGCGGTGCGCAGGCCGGTGAACGAGCCGGGGCCCGCACCGAAAGCGATGGCGGCAAGATCCGGATAATCCAGCCCAGCCTGCTGCATCAGCCGCTGGATGGCCGGTATCAGCGTGGTGGAGGCCTGTGCGCCGCCGGGGCCGCTAAATGCCCATTGTTGAGGCGCGCCACCGTCGCCGCCACCGCGTTGGAGCGCCACCGAGAGCTGCTCGGTGCTGGTGTCGAAGGCCAAAAGGTTCATTTGGATGATTATCGGTTTGACTTCACAAAGTCTTCACAATATCTCCCAACAGCAGTCAGCGGGTCGCCACAAAACAGGGAAGTCGCCTGCACGTCGATATTTTTGTCGGCAATGAGTCAGGATGAAGTGTTTGCTACATTTCCTGGATCGAACTGTCAGAAGGTATTTTGATCCGCCTGCCCCACCCCAACGCCGCCAGGGCTTAGGTGCCGCGGGCCCTTCGGGCAACCATCTGCAGTACGCAGCCTCTGGGCCGTCGCTCCAACTCGCCTGCGGCTCAGACAAGCGCGACTGAGTCGTCTCGCTACGCGAGACCCTCACCCAAAGCCTTTGCGTGCTT
>JANOXL010000249.1:0-23087 GCA_031418395.1 Rhodoferax sp.
ACGGCATTCTGTTTGTCGCTGAAGGCAAACAACTCAGCCTGGTAGCCACCGACGGTCACCGATTGGCGTTTGCCTCCTCGACGCTGGATGTTGAAGTGCCGCGCCAGGAAGTGATCTTGCCGCGCAAAACCGTGATCGAAATGCAACGCCTGCTCAGTGACGCAGAAGGCGCCATCGAGATGCAGTTTGCCAACAACCAGGCCAAGTTCAGTTTTGGTGGCATGGAGTTTGTCTCGAAACTGGTCGAGGGCAAGTTTCCGGATTACAACCGCGTGATCCCGAAAAACCACAAGAACATCATCACTTTGGGCCGTGTTGCCTTGCTGGCCAGTTTGCAGCGCACGGCCATTCTGACCAGTGACAAGTTCAAAGGCGTGCGCCTCAACATCGACCCAGGCACGCTCAAAGTTGCCTCCAACAATGCAGAGCAAGAAGAAGCGGTAGACGAACTGGATATCGACTACGGCGGCGACAGTATCGAGATTGGCTTTAACGTTACCTACCTCATCGACGCCTTGACCAACATGACGCAGGAAATGGTGCGCATCGAGCTGTCAGACTCCAACAGCTCGGCTCTGATGACGATTCCTGACAATTCGACCTTCAAATACGTGGTAATGCCCATGCGTATTTGAGTCGATTGATATGCTATAAAATAAGTAGCAAATATCTTCAAAACCCCCTGATTCAAAGGGGGTTTGGTGTTTCAAGCGACAGAGAAAATTTGAATGACTGACGAAAAATCAAACGGTTCCGCCTCCAAAATTTCCGCTGAAGGTGTCCACACCGGCGAAAACACAGCCGACAGCTCCAATTACCAGCCAACTATCGACACCAACCAGGCGGGCGCGACCGAGGCCTATGGCGAAGGCTCGATCCAGATTCTCGAAGGCCTGGAAGCCGTGCGCAAACGCCCCGGCATGTACATTGGCGACACGTCGGACGGCACCGGTTTGCACCACCTGGTGTTTGAGGTGGTGGACAACTCAATTGACGAGTCCTTGGCTGGTCATTGCGACGACATTCTCGTCACTATCCACTCCGACAATTCCATCAGTGTGGTCGACAACGGCCGCGGCATCCCTACCGGGGTGAAGCTGGACGACAAACACGAACCCAAACGCAGCGCCGCTGAAATCGCGCTGACCGAGTTACACGCCGGCGGCAAGTTCAACCAAAACAGCTACAAAGTCTCCGGTGGCTTACACGGCGTGGGTGTGAGCTGCGTCAATGCCCTGAGCAAAATGCTGCGCCTGACCATCCGTCGAGACGGCAAAGTGCATGTGATGGAGTTCAGCAAGGGCTTCGTGCAAAACCGCATCGTCGAGACGCAAAACGGTATTGAAGTCTCACCGATGCATGTGATCGGCGAGACCGAAAAGCGCGGCACCGAGGTGCACTTTTTGCCCGACACCGACATCTTCCAGCAGAACAACGATTTTCACTACGACATCTTGGCCAAGCGCTTGCGAGAGCTGAGCTTTTTGAACAACGGCGTGCGTATCCGCCTCAAAGACGAACGCAGCGGCAAGGAAGACGACTTTGCGGGTGCGGGTGGCGTGCAGGGTTTTGTGAACTTCATCAACAAGGGCAAGACGGTGTTGCACCCCAACATCTTCCACGCCATGGGCGACCGCCAGAGCGACCAGCAGACCAACATCGGCGTGGAAGTGGCGATGCAGTGGAACAGCGGCTACAACGAGCAGGTGCTGTGTTTCACCAACAACATTCCCCAACGTGACGGCGGCACCCACCTCACCGGCCTGCGCGCCGCGATGACGCGCGTCATCAACAAATACATTGACGATTCCGAGGTCGCCAAAAAAGCCAAGGTGGAAGTCACTGGCGATGACATGCGTGAGGGCCTCACCTGCGTGTTGAGCGTGAAAGTACCCGAACCCAAATTCAGCAGCCAGACCAAAGACAAACTCGTCAGCAGCGAAGTGCGTGGCCCGGTGGAAGACATCGTGAGCAAGCTGCTGTTTGACTACCTGCAAGAGCGCCCGAACGACGCCAAGATCATCGTTGGCAAAATCATCGAAGCCGCCCGCGCCCGCGAAGCCGCGCGCAAAGCGCGTGACATGACGCGTCGCAAAGGTGTGCTCGACGGTATGGGCCTGCCCGGCAAACTGGCCGACTGCCAGGAAAAAGACCCGGCGATGTGTGAGATCTACATCGTCGAGGGCGACTCGGCCGGTGGCTCTGCCAAGCAGGGCCGCGACCGCAAGTTCCAGGCGATTTTGCCTCTGCGCGGCAAGATTTTGAACGTGGAGAAAGCGCGTTACGAAAAACTCTTGACCAGCAACGAAATCTTGACCCTCATCACGGCGCTGGGCACCGGCATCGGCAAAGCGGGTGGCACCACCGGCAATGACGACTTCAATGTCGCCAAGTTGCGTTACCACCGCATCATCATCATGACTGACGCCGACGTGGACGGCGCGCACATCCGCACGCTGCTGCTTACCTTTTTCTACCGGCAAATGCCCGAGCTGGTGGAGCGTGGCCATATTTACATTGCGCAGCCGCCCTTGTACAAAGTCAAGGCGGGCAAGGAAGAGCTTTACCTGAAAGACGCCAGTGCGCTTGACAGCTTTTTGCTGCGCATCGCCCTCGTAAGCGCATCAGTCCACACGGGTGGCAACAACGGCACGACGATCAGTGGCGACACCCTGGCCGAGCTGGCGCGCAAACATCAGATCGCCCAGGCCGTGATCGCCCGGCTGCAAAACTTCATGGATGCCGAAGCCCTGCGCGCGATTGCCGACGGCGTGGCCTTGAACCTCGACACCGTGCCTGAGGCCGAAGCCAGCGCCGTGGCCTTGCAGATCAAGCTGCGTGAGTTGGGCAGTGGCGCCGAGGTGGCCGGTGAGTTTGACGTGCGCACCGATAAACCTATTTTGCGCATCAGCCGCCGCCACCACGGCAACGTGAAAAGCAGCGTGCTCACCCAAGACTTTGTCCACGGGGCGGACTACGCGGCACTGGCAGAAGCCGCCAATACCTTCCGCGGCCTCTTGGGCGAAGGCGCGAAAGTCATGCGTGGCGAGGGTGAGCGTCAAAAGGAGCATAAAGTAGGCGACTTCCGCGAAGCCATGGCCTGGCTCATCACCCAAGCCGAAGGCGCCACCGCACGCCAGCGCTACAAAGGCCTGGGTGAGATGAACCCAGCCCAGCTCTGGGAAACCACCATGGACCCCACCGTGCGTCGCCTCTTGCGCGTGCAGATTGACGACGCGATCGAAGCCGACCGTGTCTTCACCATGCTGATGGGCGACGAGGTCGAGCCGCGCCGCGAGTTCATCGAGACCAACGCGCTGCGGGCGGGGAATATTGACGTTTGAGGCGTAGAGTAGGCCCATGCAAGCCCAGCTGACCCGCCACCATCTGCACGACAAGCGGGCTGCCGCGTCGGATCTGGCCTATTGGCTGGCCCAGCCGGTTCAGGCGCGTATAGATGCGCTGGAGGCGCTGCGGCGCCAGCATGTGCAAGGAACCCCCGATGCTGACCTCAGACTTCAGAGAATTTGTCGCCTTGTTCCACTCAAACCGGGTTGAATACCTGGTGGTGGGTGGCTACGCACTGGCGGCGTACGGGCACCCCCGGTACACGGGCGACCTTGATTTCTGGATTGGCACCGATCCGCAAAACGCAGAAAGGGTTGTATCGGCGCTAGCCCAGTTTGGCTTTGCCAGCTTGGGCATCTGCAAGGAAGACCTCACGTTGCCGAACCAGGTTCTTCAGCTGGGTTATGCCCCTGCGCGGATTGACCTGCTGACGAGCATTGATGGTGTGGCGTTTGCCGAATGCCATGCGCGCAAGATCGTCGTCCAAATCGATGGACTCGACATCAGCTTCATTTCGCAGGACGACTTCAAGCGGAACAAGCGGGCTACAGGCCGCCACAAAGACCTGGCTGATCTGGAGGCGCTGGAGCAGCAAAAATAGACCCACCTGAAAGCCTGGCTGTCACAGCATTCTCTAGCACCCCGCCGGTTTGTAAACCCGCTCCACAGCCGCGGGGTATTGCGCAAGTTTGCCCACAGGTCTGCGCGGCCGTCGCACCAACTCGCCCCCGCAATTGGGGCAAATGCTTTTGAGCTTCTGCTCGGCACACCTCGCGCAAAAGGTGCATTCAAACGTGCAGATGCGCGCGTCGAGGGATTCGGGCGGCAAGTCTGCGTTGCAGCATTCGCAGTTCGGGCGGAGGGTGAGCATGGCGTTGTTTCCTTGGGCAAGGTGTATTCCTTGATATGGAAGACCGAATCCGTATACGATGTCGGCATAGACGACAACTTTTGTCAGGGCTGCCAATGGATTGGACACCGGAAGAAGTGGAAGCGATTGTTGCTGACTACCTGCAAATGTTGACGCTGGAATTGGCGGGGCAGCGATATAGCAAAACGGAGCACCGGCGAAACCTGCTTCAAAAACTGGTCAACCGCAACGACGGCGCCGTCGAATTTAAACACGGCAATATTAGTGCGGCCATGAGAGATTTAGGCTTCCCAAATATCATCGGGTACAAGCCACGCCTTAACTATCAAACGCTTTTGACGACGGTTATTGTGGATCAATTGCGCGGAAAAGACCTCGTTGACCAAGCCGCTTTGGCCGCAGTGCAGCAGCCCGCCGTTGTTCCTCTGTTGACTGATTTCAGCAAAGTCAAATCAACAGCGCCATTGCGGCAACACAGGGTGGCTGAACCTGCAAACCCGCTGCTTTTTCGAGCAATGAAGCGAGACTATCTTGAACGGGAAGCACAAAACATTTCTTTGGGAACAGCGGGTGAAGAGTTCATTGTTCAATTCGAGCATTGGCGGTTGAATTCTCTCGGGCAGCCCAAGCTTGCCGACAAGGTAGAGCACATTTCAAAATCCAAAGGAGATGGGCTCGGATACGACATTTTGTCTTTTGAGGCGAACGGTAAGCAGCGTTTCATCGAGGTTAAGACGACCAGCTTTGGGAAGGACACCCCATTTTTTGTCTCCAAGAGAGAGCTGGCCTTGTCCCAAGCGTCCAACGACCAATTTCATCTATATCGATTGTTCGAGTTCAGAAAAGCGCCCCGACTTTTTAATCTGGTCGGCGGGCTCGATCTGCATTGCGTTTTGGACCCAATGAGCTACAGAGCCAGTTTTTGATGAGGTAACCTTACTGACGCCGACAAAACTCCGGTGCGATATAACAAATATCCCAAATCGCATAACACTTGTCGGCATAAACCAAGGCACCCTTAACAACGTGGAGCAAAGTGGTGGCAAGTGTTGCCTCGGGGAAAAAGCGCTGCGCATCTCGTTGGCTGGCGAACCGCAAGGTGACCTCTTTCCCACACTGCGTTTGTACGTAAAGTAGCGGGCCGATCTTGGGGCCGGCAAAGCCACGTGATTTGGCCGTTTGTTGAGGGAAGTCGCGGCCCCGTGAGAGTGATAAATATAAGCCAGGGCGGGTTGGCATTTCGCCCCAGCCGGGCAAGACTTGGGTGGCGTTGTTCATGGCGGATAGATGGAAACGTTGAAGTTCCCAAGCCTATGCGAGCAACGCCTTCCGAGGGCCCAGGGCTTTGCCTGGGCTGACATCGATTGATTTGTGAGGCAAACTTGGAAGGCAATTTTTCGATATTCTACTAATTAATATGGGTGTTAATTTTATGTCCCCAGGTGGATTATTTTTGAAGATTTTTGGTCTTTTGAGGTTACAGGTCTCGTGTTATATACATAGTTAGATATCAAAAACATAGCGCTTCAAAACGCGAAGAGGGGCTCATTTCGTTGGCCAAGCGCACCATCGAATCGCACGCGCCCCTTGAATGCGCCCCGGCACCCTCCATCTAAGCCATCTGTTCCCCTCTGACTGCCCCCTATGGCCATTGCGCCGCTGTTCCTGATTTCCTTGTTGATGCACGCCTGGGTGGGCTGGCGCGTGGCGCCTGCATTGGCGTCTTTTGCAGCTTTTCCGCTGGGCGGGGCGCTGTTTTGGTCTTTGCTAGTGGCGTCCGCGCTCTTGATGCCGCTGGGTTTTATGGCGCGGCGGGTGTCGCGCGGGCGGGTCACCGTGGTGCTGACCTGGCTGGGGCTGCTGTGTATGGGCCTGTTTTCTTCGCTGTTTGTGCTCACGTTACTGCGCGATGTGGTGCTGGTAATCGCGCTGGGCGCGACTTGGTTGGCCGGGTTGACGGGCGTCGAGCTGGGCATTTTGGAGTCTTTGCAGCGATGGAGCGCGCTGGCGGTGCCTGCCTTGGGCCTGTTGGCCACGGTGCTCGGCTTTTGGAACGCGCGGCGCACCGCGCGGGTGGTACGGGTAGACGTGCCGATTGCCGGCCTGCCCGCTGCGCTGCACGGCTTTACGGTGGCGCAGATTTCAGACGTTCACGTGGGGCCGACGATCCGCCATGCGTATCTGGCGCGCATCGTGGCGCGGGTGAACGCGTTGGGGGCGGACATGGTGGCGATCACCGGTGACTTGGTCGATGGCCGCGTGGCCGACCTGCACACCCACGTGGCGCCGCTCTCACAACTCACGTCGACGCACGGCACTTTTTTTGTGACCGGCAACCACGAGTATTACTCGGGTGCGCACGCCTGGATCGACGAGTTGCGCCGCCTTGGGGTGACCGTGCTGATGAACGAACATGTGGTGCTGCACCATGACAGCGGCCATGCAGATAACGCGTCTTTGCAGAACGGTGTGCAAGCGGCCGCCGCAACAGTTTTGGGTGGCCCGTCGGCCGGGCGGGTCAAGGCGCGGTTGGTGGTCGCCGGTGTGGCCGACTTCACTGCCCACCATTTTGATGAAACCCATCGCAGCAGCCCGGCGGCGGCCATGGCGCGTGCGCCGCTGGACGCCCACTTGCGCCTTTTGCTTGCGCACCAGCCACGCAGCGCGCAAGCGGCGGCAGAGGCGGGGTTTGACTTGCAGCTTTCGGGCCACACCCATGGCGGGCAGTTTTGGCCGTGGATGCATTTTGTGAAGTTTCAGCAGCCCTTCACCGCCGGGCTGAACCGGCTGAAGAACCTGTGGGTCTACACCAACAGCGGCACCGGTTATTGGGGGCCACCCAAGCGTTTTGGTGTGCCGTCTGAGATCACGCATTTGCGGCTGGTGATAGGTTAATTCTGTTGCTGGGGCGCAGGCCAGGGGTGTCAGGGTCTGCGTATAGTGGGCGCATGAATATTGCCTTGCGGATTCTGGGTGTCGGTGTGATTGCGCTTCTGGTGTTTGCCGTGGCCGGCATCATCGCCACCTGGGCGCCCGACCGCACGGTTGAGTCGCTCAAAGCGCGCTGGGCGCAGGCGCCATCGCAGTTTGTTGAAGTGGCCGGTATGCAGGTGCATGTGCGCGACGAGGGCCCGCGGGACGACCCTTCGCCCATCGTTTTGCTGCATGGCACCTCGGCGAGTTTGCACACATGGGACGGCTGGACAGCCGAGTTGTCGAAAACGCGGCGCGTCATCCGGTTTGATCTGCCAGCGTTTGGTTTAACTGGCCCGCACCCGCAAAACGACTATTCGATCACCGGTTATGTGACGTTCGTCATTGCAGTGATGGACAAACTCGGCGTGCAACGTTTTGCGCTGGGGGGCAACTCGCTGGGCGGGCAGATCGCCTGGGCGACGGCGGTGGCGGCGCCTTCGCGGGTGAGCGCCCTGGTGCTGGTGGACGCGGGCGGTTATGCGTTCAAACCCACCTCCGTGCCCATCGGTTTTCGGGTGGCGCGCATCCCGGGCTTGCGCCGGGTGATGGAGTTCACGCTGCCGCGCGGCGTGGTCAAGAGCAGTGTTGAAAACGTTTATGGCAACCCGGCGTTGGTCACGCCCGAGCTGGTGGACCGCTATTACGAGCTGACTTTGCGTGCCGGCAACCGCGCCGCGCTGGCTTACCGGATGGACCAGGTGCTGGCGGGCGATGTTGCGCAAATCAAGACGCTCAAAATGCCCACTTTGATCCTCTGGGGTGGGCAAGACCGGCTGATTCCGCCGGACAGCGCGCACTGGTTCGCGCGTGACATTGCGGGCGCCAAGCTGGTGATGTTTGAGGCGCTGGGGCACTTGCCGCACGAAGAAGACCCGCAAACGACCGTGGCCGAAGTCAGGCTTTTCCTCGGGTTGTAACGGCGACGTAACAAAATACACACAAGGTCGTAAGATAGGCGCTGCGTGTATTCGACGCACAGCAGGAGCGTTCCCATGGTCCCTAATGCAAATGTTGCCAGTGTTGGCAACCACGATGCGGCAGACCCGCCGCCTGAGGAGGAGTTCACCTCCTCGGAGTCGCAGTTACACGAGTTGTTGACGACTTTCATGAGCCGCCTGCGCGAGGCCACGGAAGTCAGTGACAGTTACCACAGCCAGCTTGAACACAGCGCCCAGCAGATGGCCGGTGCCCACGACGTGCCCGAGATCGAGCGCCTCTTGCAGGATTTGCTGCGCGCTACCCGGACCATGGCGCGTGACAGCCAGGGCGTACACGACGAGCTGAGCAACATGCAGGAGAAGGTGCTGACCACCGACCAGCAAATCGCCCGCCTGCATGCCGAGCTGGACCGCCTGAACATTTTGGCGCGGCATGACCCGCTCACCGGGGCGCTCAACCGCAAAGGTATGGACGAGTCGATCAACCGTGAAGTCTCCAAAGTGCGGCGCGCGGGCACGCCGCTGGCGGTGGCGATGCTGGACATCGATCATTTCAAACAACTCAATGACCGCCTGGGCCACGCGGCGGGCGACGCCGCGCTGCGCCACCTGGCGGTGGTGGCGCGCGAGGTGCTGCGCCCACAAGACACGGTGGCGCGTTACGGCGGCGAAGAGTTTGTGGTGCTCCTGCCGGACACGGTGCTGGAGCGCGGTGTTGATGCGATTCGCCGCCTGGCCGGCGAGCTGGCCAAAAGACCCCTGGCCAGCGGTGCCGAGTCGACGCACATTACCTTCAGTGCCGGGGTAGCGCAGCTTGGCGAGCAGGAAGGCGGCATGGAGGCGATAGACCGGGCCGACGCCGCGATGTACCGGGCCAAAGCGGCAGGCCGCAACCGGGTGGTGTCCGCTTGATCTACCTCGTGCTGGGTTTGCTGATTTTTCTGGGTGTGCATTCGGTGCGCATGCTGGCCGATGGCTGGCGCACCCGCACGCTCGCACGCCGGGGCGAAGCGGCCTACAAGGGCGCGTATTCATTGGTGTCCCTGGCGGGTTTTGGCTTGCTGATTTACGGCTTTGGGATGGAACGCCAGCAGCCTGTGCAGTTGTGGGCACTGCCTTTTGCCATGAAACATGTGGCCAGCTTGCTGATGCTGCTGTCGCTCGTGTTGTTGGTGGCGGCCTATGTGCCTGGCAACCAGATCAAGGCGCGCTTGCACCACCCGATGTTGCTGGGCGTTAAAACATGGGCGGTAGCGCACCTGCTGGCCAATGGCAACCTGGCCCACGTCGTGTTGTTTGGCACATTTCTGGCGTGGGCCGTGTGGAATTTTGTGGCTGCGCGTCAACGTGACCGCGCGGCGAAGGTGGTGTACCCGCCGGGGAACCTCCCGAGCACGCTGCTGACCGTGGCGGTCGGCGCGGGTGCCTGGGCGCTCCTGGCGTTCTGGCTGCACGGCTGGTTGATTGGCGTGCGGCCACTGGGCTAGCCCTTTTTTGACCCGCACGGGATAATCGGGCTTTTACCGTTTGAAGGTTGCCCATGCCCCGCTCAGTCCTTGAAGAATCCCGCATCCACCCCGCCATCCGTGACAAAGTCAGCCGCCACCATGCAGGCTTGGTCAAAGAAGTGCAAGATGCTGTCGCGGCCAACGCGGTGGTGGTGGTCGGCATGGGCTTGAACCCTTTCCCCAAAAAAGCGCGCAAGCTGCTCGACGACGCAGGTGTGGCCTACAAATATCTGGAATACGGCAACTACTTCAACACCTGGCGCGAACGCACCGCCATCAAGTTCTGGACCGGTTGGCCCACCTTCCCGATGGTTTTTGTCAAGGGAACCTTGGTGGGCGGTGCAGATGATTTGCAGAAGCTGCAGGCCAGTGGCGAGCTGAAAAAATTGCTCGGTTAGGTGTCAGGATGGTTGCTATATTTATTATAGCTGTGGAGGTTCATATAACGAGACCCAGATGCCTAAAACACTCAAAATTTCGTGGTGGTGCTTAAAAGCGGAAAATTGTTAACACCCATGTTAATAGTTGTGTTGACAATAGGGCGTAATTGACAGGGTCTTTGCGCCTCAATTGACCCTCTGGACAAGCTGACGCGGCAGCGCTGCCGCCCTGGAAATCAGGCCGCAGCGCATCCCTAGGGGTTTCAGTGATGTTTCATGCCGTGGCCATGGTGACCACCTTGGCCACCGTGGGCGCCACCTTCACCCATCATCGGGAAGCTGTCGAAGGTTTTCTTCTGCTCGGGGTTCAGGGTGGCGTAGAAGGCCTTGACGGCTTCGCCGCGTTTGTCCATCACGGCCTGGCGCTCGGTGCGCAGGGCGCGCATTCGGTCGATACGCTCAGGGGAGGTGAGTTTTTGCATTTCTTCGCGGATTTGTTTGCGCCGCTGTTGCATGTCAGCAGGCGGCTTCATCGCCTCGGTGAAGGTGGTCCAAGCGGCTTCTTGCGAAGGCTCTATTTTGAGTTTGACCTTCAAGTCGGCATGGCGCCGCGCCATGTGTTGCTGCATACGCTCGGGCGACATGGTGCCGTCACGGCCAGCCTGCGGCGCACCTTCACGCATGTCGTGGCGCATGCCGCGTTGTGCTTTGGGCGCGCCGTCTGGCGCAGGTGGTGGGGTTTGGGCGAAGGCGCTGGTTGCGCCGACTGCCAGCAGGCTTGCCAGCAGCAGGGGCGAGAGGCGGTTTTTCAAAGTGGCTGAAATCGAACGTGGCATGAAGTGAGACATAAGGGGCTCCTGGATTCAAAAAGGCCAGATGCGCAAACTGGCATCGGCTTGAAAAGAAGTTTGCTCGTTTTATGTGATTCTCAAGTGTCTGCGCATGAACGCAAGGTAAAGTTTGGTGATGTTGCTGTGAACCACCTAACGCACATAAATCACCTTACCCACCTAAGCCACCTCACTCACCTAACCCGCAATCAACCGCAGAAGGCTCAATTGTTCAAGAATATTTTGGTATACCGGATTACGCCCGCATGGCAGCAGTCGATGGACAGCATGGAGGCAGGCTTGCAGGCGGCACGTTTTGTGCCCTGCGGCGCCAGCATGGAGCGCTCGATGGGCTGGGTTGAGCCGCGCGGTCAGGCCCACGGCCCGCTGGTCGAATCTGTCGGCGGGCAAACCATCCTGAAATTTTGCCTGGAGGTCAAACTCCTGCCCGCCAGCGTGGTGGTCAGCAAAGCGCAGGAGCGGGTCGCGCAGATTGAGGCCAGCACGGGCCGCAAACCCGGCAAAAAAGAAACCCGCGACATCAAGGAAGACATCCGCCACGCTCTGCTGCCACAGGCCTTCACCAAACTCGCCCACGTGGGGGTGTGGATCGACGCCAAAGCCAAACGCCTGGTGATCGATGCCAGCAGCCCGAAGAAGGCGGATGAAGTCGTCACGCTTTTAGTGCAGTGCCTCGAAGGTTTTGCCGTGACCCTGGTCAACACCACCACCTCGCCCGCCGTGGCCATGGGCCAGTGGCTCACCACGCAGGAACCGCCGCAGGCCTTCAGCGTAGACCGCGAGTGTGAACTCAAAGCCGCTGATGAAACCAAAGCCGCCGTGCGGTATGCGCGTCACGCGCTGGATATTGACGAAGTTCGCTCCCATATTGAGAGCGGAAAACAGCCGACCCGCGTGGCCCTCACCTGGAAGAGCCGCGTCTCTTTTGTGCTGACCGATGCCTTGCAAATCAAACGCGTGAGTTTTCTGGATGTGGTGTTTGAAGGCGCTACAGGCGGCTCGAAGGGCAAAGACGACGGTTTTGACGCCGACGTAGCGATTGCAACGAGTGAGTTGTCAGCCCTGCTGCCGGATTTGTTGCTGGCGCTGGATGGTGAAGTGGTGGAGGGCTGATTAGCAGTCTTGCCAACGCAAGTCGGTAGTGCAGAGGTGCCTTGCAAAAATTTTGAAAAAATGGAGCGATAAATGACACAGGTGATATGGACAGGCGGTGTAGAACATTGGACAAAACGGGCCACGCCTGAGGGCGACGTCAATCTATTCCTCTGGGAGAAGAAAGCCAATGCGGCGGTGCCCCATCGTGGCACGATTTTCTTCGTACACGGCTCCTCGATGGCCTCTCAGCCGACCTTTGACCTCACGGTGCCGGGGCGACCCTGGTCGTCGGCGATGGACTGGTTTGCGCACCAGGGCTTTGACACCTGGACGATGGACAACGAGGGTTATGGCCGCTCCAGCAAATTCCGCAACATCAACAGCGACATCAGCAACGGTGCCGATGATCTGGCAGCGGGCACCGCTTATGTGATGGCGCACAGCGGCGTCCAACAAATGTTGTTTTACGGGATATCCAGCGGCGCCCTGAAGGCCGGGCTGTTTGCCGAGCGCCACCCCGAACGTGTGGCCAAAATTGCGCTCGACGCCTTTGTGTGGACGAGTGAGGGCAGCCCGACCTTGGCGCAGCGGCGAAAAAAGCTGCCTGAGTTCATCGCTAAAAACCGCCGCCCGATTGACCGCGCCTTTGTTCACAGCATCTTCCAGCGTGACCATCCCGGTACGGCCGATGCGGCCACCGTGGAGGCGTTTGCCGATGCGATATTGACGCTGGACGACGCCATGCCCACCGGCACCTATGTGGACATGTGCTCCAAACTGCCGCTGCTGGACCCCAAAAAACTCACTGTGCCCACGATTATTCTGCGTGGTGAACACGACGGTATCGCGGGGTTTGACGACCTGGTGAACTACTTCACGCTGCTACCCAACATGAACAAGCAGTTCAGCGTCATGGCGGGTATCTCCCATGCCAGTTTCCAGCAAAAAAACTACATGATGGTGTACCACCTATTGCACAGCTTTTTCACCATGCCCGAGCCGGCGTATGTGGGTTGAGGATTTGCCATGACTACTTTGCCGCCCACCGCGCATCCGTTCACCCAGAGCTTGTCGAAGGGCAAGAAGGCGTCGACAAGTTCAGCCCGAACAGCACTGCGGTTTGGCAGCGTCTTGCTGCTGGCGTCGGCTTGTGGGTCGGGGGTCTGGGCCCAAGGCAGCGCCAGCTATCCCAACAAACCGGTGAAGTTGATCGTGCCCTTCGCGCCTGGTGGTTTCACCGATGTGGTGGCACGTATCCTCGGGCAAAAGTTGTCGTTGGCGCTGGGGCAGCAGTTTGTCATTGAAAACAAGGCCGGTGCGGGCTCGACCATTGGTACGGATTTCGTCGCCAAGTCGCCGCCGGATGGCTACACGCTGGTGATGGTCTCGTCTACCCACGTGATCAGCCCGTGGATCTACAAAAACATGCCGTATGACCCAGTGAAGAGTTTCAGCGTGGTCGGCAAACTGGTGGACTCGGCCTATGTGTTGCTGGTCAACCCCAAAGTGCCGGTCAACAACGTGCAGGAGTTTGTCAAACTCGCCAAAGCCGCGCCGGATACGATTCACTACGCCTCCAGCGGCAACGGCAGCGCGCAGCATTTGATGGGTGGCCTGTTTGTGCAGATGACGGGTGCGCCACTGAAACACGTGCCCTACCGTGGCAGCGCGGGGGCCCTCACCGATCTTGTCGCCGGGGTCGTGCAAAGCAGTTTTGCCGGTGTGCCCAACGCGCTTTCGCAAGTACCGCAGGGGCGGCTGAAGGCGCTGGCGGTGACCACGGCCAAACGTATCCCGCAATTGCCCGATGTGCCAACCTTGCAGGAAGCTGGAGTGGCCGGGTACGACGCGTCGGTGTGGCTCGCCTGGCTCGCACCTGCGGGCACGCCGCGTGAGGTGGTGATGAAACTTAACAGCGAAATCGCCAAACTGATGGCGCAGCCCGAAACCGCCAAGGCCTTGTCAGACGCCGGTGTGGAGGTGGCGCCGTCGAGTCCCGAGGCGATGCAGACCTACCTGGTGCAAGAGCTGGAACGCTGGGGCAAAGTGGTTCGCGAAACCGGGGTCAAGTTGGAGTGAAAACTCAAGCTGCCACCCGGTAACCCTCTTCCACAATCGCAGCGGCCAGACTCGCGCGGCTGGCACTGGACAACACATCCACCTTGCCGCTGGCCAGTTCAATGCGAACATCCGCGCGGGCGTCAACCCCTTTGACGGCTTGGGTAACAGCCTTTTCACAGTGTCCGCAGGTCATGCCGCTCACGACAAAACTCTGCAAGACCGGTGTAGCCGGTGATTCATGGGAGATCGTGCTCATAGGGGGCTCCTTCGCTGCGCCTTGATGTAACGCAAGCCTTGTTTACGGTGATTCTGTGATCATATGCAGACTGATGGCATCAGATTCAAGCCCCGCCGGCGTCATGACGGCCGATATCGGCATCGGCGGGATGACCTGCGCCTCGTGCGTCGTTCGGGTGGAAAAGGCCTTGAAAAAGGTGCCTGGTGTGCAAGAGGCGTCGGTGAACCTCGCCACCGAGACGGCGCGGGTCACCTACGACACCTCGGCGGGCTCGGGCCAGATTGACGCGCAGCTGCGCCGTTCGGTGCGCGATGCCGGTTACGAGCCGCGCGCGCCTGAAGCGGCGATGGAAGAAGGTGAGTTGTCGCCGTGGGCGGGCTTCCTGCCCGTGGGCATCGGCTTGGCGCTTTCGGCGCCCTTGGTGTTGCCGATGCTGGCCGATTTGTTCGGCAAACACTGGATGTTGCCCGCGCTGTGGCAGTTCCTGTTGGCGACGCCGGTGCAATTCATTTTGGGGGCGCGGTTTTACAAGGCTGGCTGGAGTGCGCTGAAGAATTTTTCCGGGAACATGGATTTACTGGTGGCGCTGGGCACCACGGCAGGTTGGGCCTTGTCAGTGTGGTTGTGGCTCAGCGCTGATCCTGACGTGATGGTGCATTTGTATTTCGAAGGCTCTGCCGTGGTCATCACCCTGGTGCTGCTGGGCAAGTGGCTGGAGGTGCGGGCGCGGCGGCAAACCACCTCGGCGATTCGCGCGCTGCATGGATTGCGCCCCGAGATCGCGCATTTGCTGGGTGCCGACGGCGAAAGCGACGTTCCCGTCGCCGAGGTGCTGGTGGCGGATCGCCTGGCCGTCAAGCCGGGAGAACGTTTCCCGGCGGATGGCACCGTGCTTGAAGGGCAAACCCAGGTCGATGAATCCATGTTGACGGGGGAGCCGCTGCCGGTTTCCAAGGAGCCTGGCAGTGCGCTTACGGGTGGCTCCATCAACGGCGAGGGCCGTGTCGTGATGCAGGTGCGCGCAGTGGGCCGCGAGACCGTGCTGGCCGGCATCATCCGGCTGGTGGAGGATGCCCAAGCGAGCAAAGCGCCGATCCAGCGGCTGGTCGACCAGGTGAGCAGCGTGTTCGTGCCGGTGGTCTTGCTGATTGCACTGGCGACATTGCTGGGTTGGTGGTTCACCGGCCATTCCTTTGAGCTGGCGCTGATCCACGCTGTAGCGGTGCTGGTAATCGCCTGCCCCTGCGCCTTGGGGCTGGCCACGCCCACGGCCATCATGGCGGGCACTGGCGTGGCGGCGAAATATGGCATTTTGATCAAAGACGTACAGGCGCTCGAGCTGGCGCATAAAGTCAAAGTGGTCGCGTTCGACAAAACCGGTACCTTGACGCTGGGCAAACCCAGATTGACGGCTTTATTGATTTCACCCCAGGCGATCACTGGCGGCATGGACGAGCAGGCGGTGCTGGCAGCAGCCGCCAGCCTGCAAAGCGGCAGCGAACACCCGCTGGCCAAAGCTGTGTTGGCAGATGCCGCGCAAAAAGGCGTGCGTGTGGAGGCCGCCACCGATGTGCGCGCCGTGCCCGGCAGCGGCGTGGAAGGTACGGTGGGCACCCGCAGCCTCGTGATTGGCAACCTGCGCTGGATGCGCGAGCTGGGCGTCGACATGGGCAACCTCGCGCCTGAGGCGGCGCGGCTGCAGGCGCAAGGCGCCACCGTGTCGGCGATGGCCGAGCGGGTGAACGGTGGCCTGGCGGTGCGGGCCTTGATGGCCTTTGCCGATGAACCCAAACCTGGCGCCAAGGAAATGCTGGCCGAGTTGCGTGCCCGTGGCATCACAACCATCATGATTTCGGGCGACAACCTGGGTGCCGCCTCGACCATGGCCTTGCGCCTGGGCCTGCGGCCTGACGAAGGCGAAGTGATGGCCGACGTGTTGCCGGGCGACAAGGCTGCCAAGATTGCTCAGTTGAAGGGCGGCCGGCAAACCACAGCTATGGTGGGTGATGGCGTCAACGACGCGCCCGCCCTCGCCGCGGCTGATGTGGGCATGGCGATGAGCAATGGCACGGATGTGGCCATGCACGCCGCTGGCATCACCCTCATGCGCGGTGACCCGCAACTCGTGGTGGCTGCGCTGGACATCTCCCACCGCACCGTGGCCAAAATCCGGCAGAACCTGTTTTGGGCCTTTTTCTACAACGCGGCGGGCATTCCGCTGGCGGCCTTGGGCTTTTTGAACCCGGTGTTGGCCGGTGCAGCCATGGCGCTGAGTTCGGTCAGCGTGATGGGCAATGCGCTTTTGCTCAAGCGCTGGCGACCCGGGCAGCGTTAAGTGGTGGGTGGCGCAGTGACCCCCAAGGCTGCGAGTTCAGGGGAGACCCGAGTCCAACTGAAGTCGAAATGTCGGTTGGCCGCGCGTGCTGACTGCGGCAACTTGAGGGCGTGGCTGACCCCGGCGATCACGCTGTCGATGACCGGCACGTTCACCAGGGGCTGAACCTGCGCGGCCATGCCCGCCAAACCTGCGCCACCCAAAATGACACAGCGGGCGTCGAACTGGGCGGCCGCGTCACTACACGCTTTGGACAAAATCACCCGGGCGGCGATCGGGTCCCGCGCCAGCTCGGCACCGCTTTGCGCCACGGTGAAAACACCTGCCAGTTGCGCGCCAAACCCGAGGTTCTGGGCGAGCTGCTCCAGCATCGGTTTCCAGCGTGCGCCACCCGTGACCACCACAAAACGACCGGTTTTCGCGGCTTCGATAAAGGCGGCTTCCGCCAAGCCGGTCACCGGCGCGGCGCTGCATTCGCGCAAGGCCATCAGGCCGGGGTCGCCAAAACAGGCGATCAACACGGCATCAAAAGTCTGTGTAGGCAGTGCAGTGGCCCAGGTGTCCAGCACAGCGTGGCCAGCGACGGCGTAACTGGCTTCACACGCAATGTAGGGTGCGCCGAAGCGGGCGGTGAACGCGTGTACCTGCACCAGCGCCCCTGCGGTCTTCTGGGCGTGGCCGTGCAGCAGCGTCGTGACGCTGGCCGAGGTATTGGGGTTGATCAGGAGAAGGTGTCGCATGGTCAAAACGCATCAATGCAATGGCAGGGCAAAGGCCCCGAAAGGCCAGTTTAATTCCATTTCCAAATCATCCGTGTAGGTCGTTGCACCTCCTAGCCGTGCTGTAGCACTGTCTTCGTCGGTGCGCCTACTACACAAATGATTTGGAAATGGAATATGCCATCGGTACGCGCGCAATCATGTTGACAAATGTTGATATGGGTGTTAATTTTTGGGTCAATTTTGTCTCGGAAACCGACGCCTCAAGGTTTTTAGGCTTCTGGGTCAGGTGTTTAATGGCTTTATTGCTATTAAAAAGATAGTTTCACTCGTCAGAAGGCGGCTTCAGAAAAACAGAGATCGCTTCGCGGTAGTCCACGCCATCTTGTTTCAAATGAGTGTCATTACAAGGGCCGACATGCACCATGCCGCAGATGCTGATGCCGTGCGCGTTGGGCAATGCACAGATGCGTTTCTTCGCTTCAAAACGCGCCCTTTGCTCGGCGTTGTGGGTGGGGCCACACACGTAGCCGGTGGGTTTTGATGCGAACAGGTTGCCAAAAAAAGTGGCTTCTTCCAGGGTGTAGGGTGCGTCTTCCTCCGTCACCTCTTGCAAACTCGGCGCGTTGCTGGGGAAGTCCGAGCGCATCGACAACTGCACCGGCACGCCAAAATGGTTGGTGCGGGCCAGCAAGCAGGCGCTCATCCAGCGCTGCTCTTGGCCACTCATCGGGCGCTGGTGCCACTCGGGTGCCAGGCCAAGGCTGCCGGGGAATTCAATTGGCTGGCCTTGGTGTTCAGCCGTTAACACCTGGTCAGCGCGCAAGGCGCAACTGGCCAGGTATTTGAGCATTTGCCGACCGCCTTCGGTGGCGGCCATACGGGTGTCTGCCAGGGCGAGGCGCTGGGGCAGCGCCTGGGCCTGCGCCCAAGCCGCCGCCAGCAGCCAAGCCAGCAACACCGCGAATTGTGAAAGTGGGCGGCGCATGGGGTACACCTGCTTTATTCAGCCAAAGGTTTGTTGGCCAGGTCTTGCAGGCTGGGGCGGTTGATCAAGGTGGCGCCGGTGTCTTTAAGGCCGTTGGTGTCGAGCGCGTTTTCCGTGAGCGCGTTCTCTGTCAGCGCATTTTCTGTGAGCGCGTTGCTCATGTTCAGGCCGTTGCTGTCGAGCGCGTTGCTCATGGTCAGGCCGTTCCAATCGAGCCCGTTGACGGTCATCCCGTTGCCCGCGGTCAGGCCGTTGCCCACGCTCAGGCCGTTGTTTATGATGCCGTTTTGTGTGATGGCAGCCTGGGCGGCGTGCAGGGAAAACAACAAGGACGTGGCGATCAGGGTTTTGGCGATTAAAGATTTCATGATTAGCTCCAGAGGTTGGTTTAAGGTGAATGCCGCATTGGTTGCGACGAGTTCAGTGTCTCTGGCTGCTGTTTCAAGCGCGTTTCAAGTCGCCTGTGTTTTGTTTCAATTGTTTCAAGCGCTGGCCATGGTCAGCTGTTTCACGGCTTGGAGCAAATCGGCCCGGGTGAAGGGTTTGTCCAGGCTGGCGCAGCCTGTTTCAGCCAGAAAGCTGCGGGTTTGCGGCCCCAGGGTGTCGCCGGTCACAAACACCACACGTTTGGCCAGCGCGGGCAGGCGTTGGCTTACCGCGCGCCACAGGGCGCTGCCGTCCATGTCGGGCATACGCAGGTCGGACACGATGGCATCAAAACGCGCCTCGGCCAGCAGCTCCAGCGCCTCGGCACCCGAGCCTGCGGTGGCCACCTCGTAACCCGCGCTTTCCAGGAACTCGCGGATCAGCTCGGCGATCTCGGCTTCATCGTCCACCACCAAAATCCGCCCTGCACTGGAGGCGCTGGCCAGTGGCCCACTTTTTGACGCTGTGGCGCCTTGAACTGGCTGGGCTATGCCGCCCAGGGGCAGGCTCAAACGCATGCTGGCCCCCACGGTGGAGACTTCCAGCACCAAGTCGCCGCCATGTTCACGCGCCAACGTGCGCGACACCGACAGCCCCAGGCCCGTGCCAACACCCTCCGGTTTGGTGGTGAAGTAGGGGTCGAAGATTTTTTCGCGCAGTTTGGGTGCCACGCCGCGCCCGTTGTCGGCCATACGCAGCCACACCTGGGTTTCGCCGCCGTCTTCTGGCCGGTGTGCGCCGGTGCTCACGGTCAATTGCCGTGGCCCTTCCAGGGGTGAGAGCGCCTGCTGCGCGTTGACCAGCAGGTTCAGCACAATCTGGCCGATCTGGTCCGCATCGGCGGTGATGCTGGGCAAATCGTTGGCAAACTGCGTGGTAACCGCGACACCGTGCGTGCGTAGTTCGTACTGCAACATGTCCAGTGCCGCTGCGACCAATTCATTCAGGGCCACTGGGCCGCGTTGCGTCGGGCGCTGGCGCGCCATGTTCAGGAAGGTGCGCACAATGCGGCCACAACGCTCGGCCGCCTCGCGGATGCGACGCGCATCACTTTCGAGCGGGGTGCCTGCGGTTTTTTCTTCAAGCAAACTGGCGCGGCCGGTGACGATGGCCAGCGGGTTATTGAGCTCATGTGCCACTCCGGCCAGCAGGCTGCCCATCGCGGTGAGTTTTTCACCTTGGCGCAAGGTATCGCGCTGGCGGGCGATCTCGGCGGCGGCGCGTTGGCGCTCAGACAAATCCGTGAGACTGGCCGTAAAGTGTGCAACGCCTCTCACTTCCGTACGCCACAGCACCATCTCTACCGGAAACTCGCTACCGTCTGCCCTTTGCGCCGCCAGCTCCAGGCGTTTGCCCAACATGCGCGCCGGCTCGCCCTGCTGCAAACGCGCCATGCCGTTGCGGTGGGCTTCGCGGTGGCGCTCTGGAATGATGACGTCGGCTACCAAACGGCCCAGCGCGGTTTCGCGGCGATAGCCAAACATGGCTTCAGCGGCAGGATTGAATTCGACAATGCGGCCCTCGGCATCGGTAGAGACCAGGCCTGCAAGCGCGAAGTCCACAATGGCGGTTTTCAGGGCTTCGGTGGATTCAAGCTCCTTGATTTTGGCGGTGAGCGCAGCCTCTTTGAGCTTCAAATCGGTCAAGTCATGACGAATCGCCACGGTAGCACGGCGTCCTGCCCCGGCACGGATGCCGATGGGGATCAAGTATTCCCGCACAAAAGTTGGCTTGTATCCCCTGGGGTCGACCCACTCCTCAGGGCTGATCCAGCCCTCCCAGGTGACGCATTCGCCCACATTGAGGCGGTCGCGCACACCCACGTAGCGACCAAAGGCAGCACTTTTGGAGACGTTGGCACCCAGGAGTTGGGCCGGCGTTATGCCGGTAAAGGCCCAAAACTCGTGGTTGGCGTAAACGAAGTTATCGTTTTCGTCGAGCACCAAAACGCGGCCTGCGATGGTGTCAATGAGCAAGCGCACAACGGCACCCGCGTCGCCCAGAAGGCAATCGAGAGAGCCGATGCCAGGGGGTGCTCCAAACTGCAATTTAGACGGGTCGTTCATGCTTTGCCTCCACGCTCGGTGCCGGGTACAAAGACATAACCCATGCCACGCACTGTTTTAAGAACCTCGGGTTTGTCGGCGTTGCGTTCGATCTTGCGGCGCAGGCGCATCACGCGCAGATCAATCGAGCGGTCAAATACTTCCCAGCCGCGTTTATGGGCCTGTTCCATGATCTGGTCGCGGCTTAAGGGCCGGTTGGGCTGGCTGGCGAACAGGGCCAGGAGATCAAACTCGGCAGAGGTGATGTCGATTTCTGCGCCGTCGGCGCCAAAGAGTTTGCGTGTTTCTGTGCGCAGCACGCAGTCGCCAAAACGCACCGCGTCGTGGGGCAGGCTTGCGGGTGCTGCAGTGCCGCCGGACGACGATGGCGCGTTTTGCAGTGCCGTGCCACTCAGCTGGGTACGGCGCAAGACGGCGCGCACCCGCGCCAGCAGTTCACGCAGCTCAAAGGGTTTGGCAATGTAGTCGTCGGCACCCATTTCAAGGCCAAGGATGCGGTCGAGCGACTCACCCACTGCAGTCACCATCAGCAGGGCGATCTGCGGGTGCGTCTCGCGCAGCCAGCGCGCCAGCGACAGGCCGTTTTCTCCGGGCATGTTGATGTCCAGCAAAGCGGCGTCGGGGCGGGCCAGCGCGACCAGCTCGCGCGCCCGCGCCGCGTGTTCTGCCAGTGCGACGCGAAAACCGTGGCGGGTGAAATATTCACCCAGCAAGTCGCGCAGCTCGGGCTCGTCGTCGACCAGCAGGATCAGGGGTTGTGCGCTTGTGGGGGCAGGTGGTGGGGTAGGCATGCGGCGGGTGCGGGGGGCGTTAGGTGGAGGTTTTGCAGAATTAAAAGGGCCAGAGCGGTGTTTTTGCAAGTATGAATCAAGCGCGGGCTGGGAAGGATAATTTTTGGGGTTGGAGGAAAATATTAACATGGTTGTTAATTTTCATCACTGCACCGATGTGATGCATAAATTTTTGGGCATTAGGTCACGTGCTTATTGGATAGTTTGCTATTAATTTGGTAACATACTGAATGGGCAGACTTGCGGACCAAGCGCCCGCCTGCGCCCGCCCCGTAAGATGTACCCATGCCTCGTTCTTCTTCGCTCCCTGCCGACACGCTTGACGTGTTGATCGTCGGCGCTGGATTCGCCGGTTTGTACATGCTCTACAAGGCGCGTCAAAAGGGCCTGACGGCCCGTGTGCTCGAAGCCGCCGACAGTGTGGGCGGCACCTGGTACCACAACCGTTACCCTGGCGCGCGGGTGGACATTCAAAGCCTGGAATATTCCTTCAGCTTTGACGAGGCGCTGCAACAAGAGTGGCGCTGGAGCGAACGTTACGCCAGCGCGCCCGAGCTGCTGCGTTACGCCAACCACGTGGCCGACCGCTTCGCCTTACGCGACGGCATCCAGCTCAACACCCGGGTTGCGGCGGCCTCGTGGCAGGAAGACAAGCAGGTTTGGCAGGTGCGATCAGAAGCTGGCGATGTTTGGCAGGCGCGTTTTATGGTGATGGCCAGCGGCCCCTTGTCCAGCCCGAACACGCCAGATTTTGCTGGCCTGGGAGATTTCAAAGGGGACGTCTTCCACACCGCGAAGTGGCCCAAAACACCAGTGGATTTCACAGGTCAACGGGTCGCGGTGATCGGCACCGGCTCCTCTGGGGTGCAGAGCATTCCCATGATTGCAAGGCAAGCGGCCCAAGTCACCGTATTCCAACGCTCGGCCGCGTATGCCGTGCCGGCCCACAATGGTCCGCTGGATCCTGAACTCGAAGCCGCAGTCAAAGCCGATTACGCGGGCTTGCGGCAACGTAACCTGGCCATGCAGGGCGGGTTCGGTGCGCTGCACCCACCCAATATGGTCTCGGCGCTGGCGGTCAGCCCCGAGGAGCGCGAGGCCGAGTTCGAGCGGCGCTGGCAGCTCGGTGGCTTTGCCATGCTGGCAGCCTTTAGCGACCTGTTGCGCCGCCCGGCGGCCAATGCACTGGTGGCTGAGTTTGTACGTGGCAAGATTCGCGGCATCGTCAAAGACCCGGCGACGGCCGAGTTGCTGTGCCCCAGTTACACCATGGGTTGCAAACGCCTGTGTGTGGATACCGGGTATTACGACACGTTTAACCAGCCCCATGTGAAGCTGGTCGATATCAGCCAGCAGCCGATTGATCACATCACCGCCACGGGATTGGTGACGGGCGGCCAGCACCATGAGTTCGACGCCTTGGTACTGGCCACCGGGTTTGATGCGATTACCGGTACGCTGATGCGTATCGACCTGCGCGGGCGCGGGGGCGTGCG
>JANOXL010000250.1:0-6017 GCA_031418395.1 Rhodoferax sp.
TGACGGGGTATCCTGTTAGCTCCATGGGTGCAAGAATATTGTGATGAAAGCCGCTCAAAAGTCACTGCGAGCCGGGGTAGATTACCCCAAGACGATGGTCCAATTTCTTGACTGGTTTCACACTGAGCAAGGATGCCGGGAGTATTTGGAGAAGCTTCGGTGGTCGCAGAGCAGTTTGATCTGCCCTGAGTGCGGCACTATCTCTGAGGCTCTACACATTAGCCGCGCCAGGCTGGTGTGTCCGGTCTGCAAACATCAAGCTACGGCCACGGCAGGCACGATCTTTGACAAGACACGCACGGATCTACGCGCCTGGTTTGTCGCCATCTGGTTCATCACCAGCCAAAAACATGGCGCCAGCGCCTTGGGGCTACAACGCATCTTGGGTCTGGGTAGCTACCAAACTGCCTGGGCCATGCTGCACCGATTGCGCCGCGCGATGGTGCGCCCCGAACGGGAACTGCTGCAAGGGCGCGTTGAGGTCGATGAAACCTACCTGGCGCTGACCGACCGCTACGAGCCCTTGAGCCCCATTGGGCGCAAGAGCGGCACTGCTAAAGTGATGGTGGTCATCGCTGTGGAGATGCTCAGCCCCAAGGGCTTTGGGCGCATCCGCATACGCCAGATTGAGCGGCCCGACCATGCCAATCTGTTGTCCTTTGTACAGGACTGCGTCAGCCCGGCGGCAAAGCTGCACACCGATGGCTCGGCCACTTACAGAATATTCGAGCGGCACGGCTACAAGCTGGAGCAAACGGTGCATTTGACCTCAGGCAAAGCGGCCCATGAAACCATGCCAGGGGTGCACCGGGTGGCAGCCTTGCTGCAGCGCTGGATGATGGGCACCCACCACGGAGCCGTACAGCCCGCACATTTGGAATATTACCTGGATGAGTTTGTGTTTCGTTTCAACCGGCGCACTTCAAACTCAAGAGGATTGCTGTTTTACCGCCTTCTAGAGCAAGCCGTCCTGACATCGCCTGTAACTTACGATGACATCGTCAAAACAGGCGATATAGAGGAAACTTGATTCCATGGAGCTAACAGGATACCCCGTCACCCATGTTAATTAGTGCCTAAAATTCTCAGTACCCGACGAATATTAGAGAATTTTGAGGTCTAGGTCTCGTATTATATGGCTAGTTTGCTATTATTTAAATAGCAAACTTTGCGCCACAAATTAGAGTCAGTGCAAATCAGTTTGCCAGGGTCACACCCACTTTACGGCCTGATTCCACAATCTCACGCCAGGTTTGTTCGTCTACGGTAATGCCGTCGATGGCGCGTTGTTTGCGTGCCGCCCGCTCGGGTTCGCCAGCGAGCAACACGGCCTCTGCGCCCGGCGCAACTGGCCCGGCCTTCAGCCAATCAACAAAGGCCAGCGCTTCGGTATCGAAGGCGGTTTGGGTGCCAAGTTTGGCGGGGTCAATCACAATCGTCAGCATGCCGTTGATGACCGCCCGCACGGTGACGTCGGTGGCTTTGTGCCAGGTACCGCTGCCACTCAAGGCGCCGCCCAGCAGCTCGCTCGCGACTGCCATGCCAAAACCCTTGTGTTCACCAAAGGTCATGAGTGCGCCAAAAAGTCCGTTGCTTTGCGGCACGACCACCACGCCGGGGTCATTGGTGGGGCGGCCAAATTCATCGATCAATGTGCCGGGCTCCACCTGAACCCCTTTGTTGTGCGCCACACGCATCTTGCCTTGGGCAACGCGGCTGGTGGCGAAATCGAGCACGAAGGGCTCACGCCCTTTGAGCGGAATGCCGATGCAGCAGGGGTTGGTGCCAAAGCGGCCATCTGCCCCGCCCCAAGGCGCGACGACGGGCCGTGACAACACATTGACGAAATGCATCGCCACAAGACCTTGCGTGACTGCCATCTCCGCAAAATGGCCGATGCGCCCGAGGTGGTGCGCATGGGACAAAGTCATGATGCAACTGCCTTGGATTTTGGCGCGTTCAATCGCCAACTGCATCGCCTGAGTGCCGACGATTTGGCCGTAGCCGCGTTGCCCGTCAATCGCCAACATAGCGCCCAGATCCACATTGACTTTAATGCTGGTATTGGGTTTTAAACCACCTTCGAGCACAGCGTCGATGTACCGCGGCAACATGCCCACGCCGTGTGAATCATGGCCACTCAGGTTGGCCATCACCAGGTTATCGGCCACTAGTTTGGCTTCTTCTGGTGCGCTGCCAGCTGCTATAAATATAGAAGCTGCTTGCGACCTTAAATCTTGGGCTGATAGGGTTTTTTGCATAAAACTTTGACGAGAATAAAGGGCTTACATCACCGCGCCAAGTTGCCAGGGCACGAATTCATTCTGCCCATAACCATGGCGTTCACTTTTGCTCTGCTGGCCAGAGGCTGTGGCCAGCACTAGATCAAAAATACGCTGACCCATGGCCTGGATGTCGCTGGTACCGTCCACAATCTCGCCGCAGTTGATGTCCATGTCTTCTTCCTGCTTGCGCCACAGATTGCTGTTGGTCGCGAGTTTCAAAGACGGCGAAGGCGCACAGCCGTAGGCCGAGCCGCGCCCGGTGGTAAAACAAATCATGTTGGCACCACCCGCCACCTGGCCAGTGGCGCTGACGGGGTCGTAACCCGGCGTGTCCATATAAACAAAACCTTTGGCGCTCACGGGCTCAGCGTATTCGTAGACCGCCTCCAGGTTGGTCGTGCCGCCTTTGGCCACCGCACCGAGCGACTTTTCAAGAATAGTCGTGAGGCCGCCCGCTTTGTTGCCGGGCGAGGGGTTGTTATTCATCTCGCCCTCGTTGATCTCGGTGTAATGCTCCCACCATTTGATGCGGCCGATGAGTTTCTCGGCAATATCCGCACGCACGGCGCGGCGGGTCAGCAAATGTTCAGCGCCGTAAATCTCGGGCGTTTCAGAGAGGATGGCGGTGCCGCCGTGGGCCACCAGCAAGTCCACCGCAGCGCCCAGCGCCGGGTTGGCGCTGATTCCGCTGTAGCCATCCGAGCCACCACATTGCAGGCCGATGGTGATGTGAGAGGCGCTGCACGGTTCGCGCTTGTACTCGTTGGCCTGTGGCAACAGCGACTTGATGAGGGCCACGCCGCGATCAACCGTCTTCTTCGTGCCACCAGTCTCCTGAATGTTGAACACCTTGAGTGTTTCGCCCTCGCGCAGGCTGCTGGCCGAGAGCCAACTGCTGATCTGGTTGCTCTCACAACCCAGGCCAACCACCAAAACGGCGCAGAAATTCGGGTGCGTGGCATACCCCGCCAAGGTGCGCTGCAAAACCTTCAGGCCTGCGCCTTCACTGTCCATGCCGCAGCCGCTGCCGTGGGTGAGCGCAATCACACCATCCACATTGGGGAAATCCGCCAACTCAGCCGGCCGGTTTTGCCGCGAGAAATAGTCGGCAATCGCACGTGAAGCGGTGGCAGAGCAATTGACCGACGACAAGACGCCGATGAAGTTGCGCGTGGCCACTCGGCCATCGGCGCGCTTGTACCCCATGAAGGTGGCCTCACGGCGCGGTGCGGGCGTTTTCACATCAGCGCCAATTGCGTAGTCCCGCGCGAAATTGCCTTTTTGTTCGCCCATCCACAGGTTGTGGGTGTGTACGTGTTCGCCTGGGGCAATCGGCTTGCTGGCAAAACCGATGATCTGGTTGTAGCGCCGCACGGGTTCGCCGGTGGCGATGGCGCGAGTGGCGACTTTGTGGCCCGCCGGGATCAGGCCCTTCACGGCGATGTTTTCCACAGACGCGCCGCCAACGAGTTGGGAGCGTGCGATCAGCACATCGTCGGCGGGGTGGAGTCGGATAAACGGATTCATGGTTCTGTGCGCTTGGGGCTTAAAACGAGGGCAATGCGGCTCGCCAGTATGTCAGAATTCAAGCCCCACCAAAAGGAACACTCAATGAGACTCGCAGGTAAAAAGGCGCTCGTCACCGCCGCTGGGCAGGGCATTGGCCGCGCCAGCGCATTGGCCCTCGCCGCAGAAGGCGCACAGGTGCTCGCGACCGACGTGAACGCCCAACTCCTGGAGAGTTACCGAGGCGTTGCCAATGTGACCACCGCCAGGCTGGACGTGATGGACAAAGCCGCCATAACGGCCCTGGTGGCAAAATTAGACGCACCCGATGTCTTGTTCAACTGCGCCGGTTTTGTACATGTCGGGACCATTCTGGATGTGACTGACGAGGACTGGAATTTCTCCTTCAACTTGAACGTGCGGGCCCAGTTTTGGATGATCCAGGCGCTGTTACCCGGCATGCTCAAACAGGGCCGCGGCAGCATCATCAACATGGCCAGCGTGTGCGGAAGCTTGAAAGGTCTGCCCAATCGCTCGGTGTATGGCGCAAGCAAGGCCGCTGTAGTTGGGCTGACCAAATCCGTCGCGGCAGATTTTGTGGGCCAGGGGATCCGTTGCAACTGCATCGCGCCGGGCACGGTCGATACGCCGTCGCTCGGTGACCGAATCAACGCCTTTGCTGACCCGGTTGAAGCGCGTAAAAATTTCGTGGCCCGTCAGCCGATGGGCCGATTGGCGCAGGCAGATGAGATCGCACCGATCATCGTTTACCTGGCCAGTGAAGAATCCAAATTCGCCACCGGACAAATCTTCTCCATTGACGGCGGAATGACCATTTAGGAAATCGACATGAACCAACTTGATCTTAAAGGCCGCCACGCAGTCATCACCGGCGGTGCATCCGGCCTCGGTTTTGCGATTGCGCAGCGCGTACTCGCGTCGGGTGGCAGCGTGACCCTGTGGGATCGCAACGAGGCCGCGCTGGCCTCGGCCACCGCCGAACTCGGCACATCGGCGCACGGCGTCGCGGTCGACGTGACCCAACAGGCCAGCGTGCAAGCGGCAGTTTCGCAAACCGCGAACTTCGGCAAGATCGACGTCCTGGTCAATAGCGCGGGCATTACCGGCCCCAACATGAAACTGTGGGACTACCCCCTGGCCGACTGGGAACAGGTGATGGCCATCAACGTAAACGGCCTCTTCCTGTGCTGCCGCGAGCTTGTGCCCCACATGCGCAGCAACAACTATGGCCGCATCATCAATATCGCCTCGGTGGCCGGCAAAGAAGGCAACCCCAACGCCAGCGCTTACAGCGCGAGTAAAGCCGCGGTGATTGCCCTGACAAAATCTCTCGGCAAAGAACTGGCCGACACCGGCATACGCGTCAACTGCGTCACACCGGCCGCCGTCAAGACCGCCATGTTTGACCAAATGTCGCAAAGCCACATCGACTTCATGCTCTCCAAAATTCCGATGGCGCGTTTTGGCACCGTTGAAGAAGTTGCATCCATGGTGACCTGGCTTGCCACCGAAGATTGCTCGTTTTCAACCGGTGCGGTGTTTGACCTCTCGGGCGGGCGCTCTACGTATTAAGCCCAGACTCCCGATGCCTGAATCACCACTAAACTCGACCTGTTACCCCAATTAGTCAACTATTTAGGCAACTACTTAAACCACAGAAAGGCAAGCGATGAAACTCGTACGTTATGGCAACCCCGGCAAAGAAAAACCAGGCCTCGTAGACGCCGACGGCAAACTGCGCGACTTGAGCGCCGTCGTCAAAGACTTCAGCGGCGACCAACTGGGCGACGCCACGCTGGCAAAAATCCGCAAACTCAAGACCGACAAACTGCCCCTGGTCAAAGGTTCACCCCGCATGGGTTGCCCGGTGGCCAACGTCGGCAAATACGTCGCGATTGGATTGAACTACCGTGACCACGCCGCCGAAGCGGGCATGCCGATCCCTAAAGAGCCGATCATTTTCATGAAGGCCACGAGCTGCATCCAGGGCCCGAATGACGACGTGATGCTGCCCAAAGGCTCCGTTAAAGGAGACTGGGAAATCGAGATCGGCATCGTCATCGGCACCCGCGCACGTTATGTTTCGCAAAAAGACGCTCTGAAATTCGTAGCAGGCTACACCCTGTGCAACGACGTCAGCGAGCGCGAGTTCCAGATCGAGCGCGGCCCCCAGTGGGACAAGGGCAAGGGTTGCGACACCTTTGG
>JANOXL010000251.1:0-1661 GCA_031418395.1 Rhodoferax sp.
CATCAGCTTGAATGCGAGCGCAGAGAACTTCTCGCCGTCATCGGCTTTGCGCGAAGTTGGCGCGTCATCTTCGTCCATGCCTTTGACAGGCGGGATGTCCGTTGGCGCTGGCATGTACTCAATCACCGCGTCAAGCATGGCCTGTACGCCCTTGTTCTTGAAGGCTGACCCGCACAACATTGGCTGGATTTCGCCAGCAATCGTGCGCTTGCGAATTGCAAACTTGATCTCTTCCTCGGTCATGGCCACGCCTTCGAGGTACTTGTTCATCAGCTCTTCGCTCGCTTCGGCAGCCGCTTCAACCAGCTTGTCGTGGTACTCGGCGCACACGTCGACCAGGTCAGCCGGGATGTCTTTGTAGGTGAAGGTGACGCCCTTGTCGTCATCCCAATAGATGGCTTTCATCTTGACCAGATCGACAACACCTTGGAATTTTTCCTCGGCACCGATGGGGATCTGGATCGCAACGGGATTGGCCTTCAGGCGAAGGATCATCATCTCGCGAACACGCAAGAAGTCTGCACCGGTACGGTCCATCTTGTTGACGAACGCCAAACGCGGGACGCGGTATTTGTTGGCCTGGCGCCAAACGGTTTCTGACTGGGGTTGCACGCCGCCCACAGCGTCATACACCATCACCGCGCCGTCCAGCACGCGCATGGAGCGCTCGACTTCAATTGTGAAGTCAACGTGGCCGGGGGTGTCGATGATGTTGATGCGGTGTTCGTCAAACGTACCGGCCATGCCTTTCCAGAAACAGGTGGTGGCAGCAGACGTGATCGTGATGCCGCGTTCCTGCTCTTGTTCCATCCAGTCCATGGTGGCAGCGCCGTCGTGTACTTCACCAATTTTGTGGTTCACACCGGTATAAAACAGAATGCGCTCGGTGGTGGTGGTCTTACCAGCGTCAATGTGCGCTGAAATACCAATGTTGCGATAACGCTCAATAGGGGTATGGCGAGCCATGATAAATATCCTTGGTTGCTCTAAAAAAATACGTGCCGACTACAAATGACCCCGGACGTCCCGCACTTAAGGACGCATCCGGATACTCGGCGTAGCGAGCGGTTTTCAGGCTAGGCGCAATCCCGCAGACAGTGCTAAAAGCACGGCAAGGAATTGCAACGACGCATGAAGGCCGCGCAGTAGCCGCTCTGCCGCGCTTAGAAGCGGAAGTGGGAGAAGGCTTTGTTCGCCTCTGCCATACGGTGTACTTCATCGCGCTTTTTCATCGCGCCGCCACGGCCTTCAGTGGCCTCCATCAGTTCGTTGGCCAAACGCAGGGCCATGGATTTTTCACCACGCTTGCGGGCAGCTTCCTTGATCCAGCGCATCGACAAAGCGAGGCGGCGGACAGGGCGCACTTCAACCGGGACCTGGTAGTTGGCACCACCGACGCGGCGGGATTTCACCTCAACCATGGGCTTCACATTGTTGATGGCCATGGTGAAGGCTTCGACTGGGTCTTTGCCTGGGTTTTTCTTCTCGATCTGCTCCAGCGCGCCATAAATGATGCGCTCAGCGACCGCTTTTTTGCCGCCCTCCATGATCACGTTCATGAATTTGGACAGCTCGACATTGCCGAATTTGGGATCGGGCAGGATTTCACGTTTAGGGACTTCGCGACGACGTGGCATTTTTTCACCTCTTTGCTTCAGTTG
>JANOXL010000252.1:0-4297 GCA_031418395.1 Rhodoferax sp.
TGAGGAGATTTGCCAAGCTGTCAGCCCGCGCGATACCCCAAGCGGCGCCGATGAGTCGCTGGCTTTGCGCAGCCCCCAAAACTGGATCACACAAGCCATGAAATTTACCCTCCAGCATCTCATCTGTCATGGGGTTCTCCAATGAGCCAATCGCGTTTTTGACAAACACGTGAACGCGCCGCCCATCCTTCAGCACGGCGGTGACATCGGCGCTGGCTTCGTGGATGGCGTCGTCAACCACTGCAACGACTTTGCGGCGCAGGGCGACCATGTCGGCTCGGGTGACGAAGGCGTCGTGGTATTCGTCCTCTGTGGCCTGGCCAACCATCAGGCCCGCTGCGCAGCCGTGGTAGACGCTGAACTTGGCTTGCAGGCCGTCTTGCGGTTCTTTTTTGCCGGTGAGTTCGAGCACCAGGGAATGCACTTTGAGCTCGATACGTTCTACCTCATCCGGCTTAACACCTTGGGCCCGCAGTTGCGAAGCCGCGTCAATCGTCGGGTGGATGACGATGCCGCAGGCGAAGGGTTTGTAGGTGTTGAAGCTGATCTCAAAGCGCTGGCCCAGCTCATGGGTGATTTCGTTCCAGTCGTTTTTGGTGGAGATGGTTTGCATCAAGCCGCGCGGGGCTTCGAGCGCTTTGGGGCTGGCCGTGAAACCCAGGGCTGCCAAAAGCGCCGACATCAGGCCCGCACGCGCAGCAGCGCCGGGGTGCAGGGGCTTGGTCATGCTGCCAAACTGCTCGCGCATGCCTACCGGCTGCGAGGCGGCGATGCCCAGCGCCATCTGGGTTTTTTGCGCATCCAGCTTGAGCAGCCGCGCACAGCCCGCCGCAGCGCCCAGTGTGCCGGTTGAGCCGGTGATGTGCCAGCCGCGGTCGTAGTGGTCGGGGTACATGGCGTTGCCGACGCGGCAACTCACGTCAATGCCGATCACCAGCGCGTCAATGAGCTCGCGCCCCGAGATCACGCGGCCTTGCACAGCCGCGGTGCCGCTGAGTCCTTCAGCCAGCGCCAGCAGCGCCGAGGCGACGGGCCCCGCCGGGTGGATGATGGTTTTGAGGTGGGTGTCGTCAAAATCAAAAGTGTGTGAGGTGATGCCGTTGATGAGCGCGGCACTGGCCATGTCAACTTTGCACATCTTTCCGTCAACGCCTCGGCGTCCCAACACAGTGGCCTGTGGCGCGGGTTGCAGCAGTTCCACTGCCGCCAAAGCTGCGTCGGCTGCTTCATGGCCTGATGCGCCCACGGCGCAACCGAGCCAATTCAAAAACGTACGATGTGCCTCGTGGTCCACGCTGTCTGACCATCCCCGCGAGGGGTGTTGGGCGACAAATTTGGCGAGGATGTGCGTGATTTGGGGAGCGTTGTGATCGGCGTTTATTTTGGTATTTAATGCCATTAATGCTCTAAAAATTTAAGTAAAAATACACTTAATATATAGCGGTACATCTATACATTACGAGACCTGATTATCAATAATCATGAAATCAACTATCCAGGATAATATTTTTCTCCTTTGCGAGTTTGCTCCAGCGCGCAATGTCCGCCACGACAAACTGGCCAAACTGCTCCGGGCTCATCGGGAGCGGTTCGACTGCTTCGCCTGAAATTTTCTCACGCAGCTCCGGCAGACGCAGCACCTGGGCCAGGCTGTCGTTGAGTTGTTTGACGAGGGCTGCGGGCATGCCTGCCGGACCCATGACGCCATACCATTGCATCGCGTCAAAACCCTTGAAGCCCGATTCGTCCAGCGTGGGCACGTCTTTCAAGAGCGGGTGGCGTGCCAGGCCCGTGACTGCCAGCGGGCGCACGCGGCCCGAGCGGATGTGCGGCATGGCGCCAGCGAGACCAGGGAACATGGCTTGCGTTTGGCCACCGATCAAATCGACAAACGCCGGCGCCACACCCCGGTAAGGGATATGCACCATGAAGCTGCCGACTTGTTGTTTAAAAAGCTCCATCGTCAGGTGTGTGAGTGAACCCGGGCCCGCCGAGCCGTAACTCAAGCGGCCCGGGTTCTTCTTGATGTAATCGATGAATTCGCGGATGTTGTGGACGGGCAGCGCGGCGTTGACGACCAGCACGTTGGCGGTGCCGCCAATCATGCCGATGGGGGTGAAGTCTTTGATCGCGTCATAGGGCAGCTTGCGTGTTGCCGGGCTGGTGCCGTGCGTGGCGACATAGGCCTGAATCAGCGTGTAGCCATCCGGCGCAGCGCGGGCGGCGTTTTGGCAGGCAATCGCACCGCCGCCGCCGGCCTGGTTGTCGATGATGAAAGTTTGCCCGAGTACTTTGCTCCAGCGCTCGGTGACGTTGCGCCCCAGGGTGTCAGCGCCACCGCCTGCGGCCACAGGCACGATGTAACGGATGGGTTTTGAAGGGTAGGCCGGTGCGGGCGCCTGGGCTTGCGTCGGCAGGATCTGCGCGCTCAGCGCGGCGGTGGCAACGGTGAGAAGTGAGCGTCTTTGCATGGAGGGCTCCAAAGCGTGGCTTGAAAGTAGTTAATTTAGGGAATCGAGGGCAATTTGCGCCAGCATGGGTCCAGGACACGCATTGAAACCGCCTGAAATCGTTCGAATCCGCCTGTACGGGGTAGACTTTACGTCACTAGTTGAAAAGCACCTCGCAAAGCACCCTGAATTGGGCCAGACCATGTCGCCTTCTGAATTTCAGTTTCGTTCGATGACGGCCGACACGCCGATCCGCCCCAAAATTCTGGTGGTGGACGATCAGCCCGTCAACATCCAGCTGCTGCATCCGGTGTTCGCCGCCGATTGCCAGGTGTTCATGGCCACCAGCGGCGAGCAAGCGCTGAAACTCAGCCGCGAACATTTGCCGGACCTGATTCTGTTGGATGTCGTGATGCCCGGCATGAGTGGGCATGAAGTGTGCCGCGAACTCAAGGCAACTGAGGCCACGCGCGAAATACCCGTGATCTTTATCACCGCCCACGGGGAGCCGATGGAAGAGGCCGCCGGGCTGGAGTTGGGGGCCGTCGATTTCATCACCAAACCGATCAACCCGGTGGTGGTGCGGGCACGCGCCAAGACCCATCTCACACTGAAATTTCAGGCCGACACCTTACGCTCCATGGCCTTCGTAGATGGTCTTACCGGCGCTTTCAACCGGCGGTATTTTGACCTGCAACTGGCCAAAGAGGCAGCACGCGCCGGGCGCTCGGGGGTAGGCCTGTCCTTGGTCCTGATGGACATCGATTTTTTCAAACGCTTTAACGACCACTACGGCCACCAGGCGGGTGACGACTGCCTGCGTGAGGTCAGCAAGGTGCTTAAGTCCACCCTGCGCCGTCCCAGCGATCTAGTGGCGCGTTACGGGGGTGAGGAGTTCGTGGCGGTGTTGCCCGACACACCTCTACAGAATGCGCTGGACATCGCCAACCGGCTCGAGGCGGCGGTGCGTGGACACGGCCTGGCGCACGCCAAATCCGATGTCGCGCCCGTGGTCACCTTGAGCCTGGGCGTGGCCACGCGGGCAGGAGACGGTGGTCGCACACCCATCGACCCTGCTACCTTGATCGCCGAGGCAGATCAGCAGCTTTACCGCGCCAAGAATAGTGGACGCGGGCGCGCCTGCGCAGCGGTTTAAAGTGGGCGCAGCGAGTCTCTGTGGTTCCGGATTGCAGCAGCGCCTTGAACCATTAGCGTGAACCAGCCCATGAATTTGAAATCCCGGCTCGGCGCGATTCGCAGGCGTCACCGTGCCAGTGAACGCGCCACAGGTGACCCGATGCTGCTGGGCTTGCGTATGCGCACCCAGGCCTGGGTGGTTGCCCTGGTGCTGCTGCTGCCCAGCGCCTATTTGGGTTTTGCGTTTTACCGCTTGCAGCAGGACAACATTGACTTCGCCCAGAAGGAACGCGCTGGCATTGCTTATTTGCGCAGCAGCCTGGATTTGTTTCGCCTCACGCAAGACCGTCGGTATGCGCTGGTGGAAACTCAGTCGGGCTCTGCCAGTTCGACTACGGGCGTGGCGGCCAGCGCAGGTGTAACGCAACCCGTGAGCCGTGCGCAAGTCGATGCCATTACCAGCGCATTTGCGCGATTGGCTGAGTTGGACATGACACACGGGGAGGCCCTGCTGACCACGCCGCTGTTTGACCAACTGCGCAGCCAGCGCGATAAATTGACCGCCTTGACTGAGAAAACCGAGGTCAGCCCAGCCGAGCAACTGGAGATGCACACGCGTTACATCAACCTGCTGCGCAACCTGATGGTGCAGGCGGTTGACGGCTCAAACCTCACGCTGGATCCATCGTTTGACTCCAACTCCCTGGTCG
>JANOXL010000253.1:0-2932 GCA_031418395.1 Rhodoferax sp.
CGAGGGTGGCCGTCACACGCCTTTCTTCAACAACTACCGCCCCCAGTTCTACTTCCGCACGACGGACGTGACCGGCGCGATTGAGTTGCCAGAGGGCAAAGAGATGGTGATGCCCGGCGACAACGTCAGCATCACGGTCAAACTGATCAACCCCATCGCCATGGAAGAAGGCCTGCGCTTTGCTATCCGTGAAGGTGGCAAGACGGTCGGTTCGGGTGTGGTTGCCAAAATTTTGGCTTGATACGCAAAAAGGTATTTAACACAGGGGTATAGCTCAATTGGCAGAGCGTCGGTCTCCAAAACCGAAGGTTGTAGGTTCGATTCCTACTGCCCCTGCCACCTGACTGATCCAGCCGGGTGGCATTTTGGCCCGTCATGCGAATGACGGGCTTGCGCGTCAAAGGAGTCTCTATATCGGGGCTCCTAAAGGACGTCGAGGATATAGAGGCAAATTGGTTTAAAAATGGCAGCACCACAAGTCGAGACAGTCAGTACCGCTGGCGATAAAGCCAAGCTGGCCGCAGCCGTGGCCTTGGTGATCGCCGCTTTGGCTGCGTTTTACCTGTTGACGAAACAAGGCCAAATTGCCCAATGGGGCGCTTTGGTGCTGGGTCTGGCGGCTGCTGTCGTTGTGTTTTTTACCTCCGAGCCCGGCAAGGAATTGTTTGCATTTGGTCGCGACGCCTGGCGAGAAGTCAAAAAGGTGGTATGGCCTGAGCGCAAAGAGGCGATGCAACTCACAGCTTACGTGTTTGGCTTTGTTCTGGTGATGGCCTTGTTTCTCTGGCTGACCGACAAGACGCTGGAATGGGTGTTTTACGACTTGATTCTGGGGTGGAAAAAGTAATGACCGATGCTGTAGAGACCTTGCCTGAGCAAGCCCTGATCCCTGAGGGTGCCGCGAGCGCCATGCTGGCCCCGGCAGCCAACCCTGATCTGCGTTGGTATGTCGTTCATGCTTACTCTGGTATGGAAAAAGCGGTTGAGCGCAATATTCTGGAGCGCATTACCCGCTCTGGCATGCAGGACAAATTCGGTCGCATCTTGGTGCCGATGGAAGAAGTTGTCGAGATCAAAAACGGCCAGAAGAAGACAACTGAACGCAAGTTTTTTCCAGGCTATGTGCTTGTCGAAATGATCATGGACGATGACACCTGGCACCTGGTGAAACACACCAACAAGGTGACCGGTTTCGTCGGCGGCGCCAAAAACCACAGGCCCACGCCGATCTCTGAAGCTGAGGTGATGAAGATCGTCAATCAGATGCAAGAGGGCACTGAGAAGCCACGCCACAAAGTGGAATTCGTTGTGGGTGAGTATGTTCGCGTCAAAGATGGTCCATTCACCGATTTCAATGGCTCGGTGGAAGACGTCAATTACGACAAAAGCAAGGTGCGCGTATCAGTCACGATTTTTGGCCGCGCAACGCCGGTGGAGCTCGAGTTCTCGCAAATCGAGAAAACCTGAAGTCAGCCCCCTGTGGGCGGAATTTGAAATTGGATTCGCACTATTTCGACTCGGTGTGAATCAGAAGTGAAAGAGTCGCCAACCCCCGGGAAGCCCGGTCTGCCGATGTTGGCAGCCACCAGGCGTTTGACCCGCAAGGAGTAAAACATGGCAAAGAAAATTGTCGGTTTTGTCAAGCTGCAAGTGCCAGCAGGCAAGGCCAATCCCTCACCCCCCATTGGCCCAGCTTTGGTTCAACGCGGCTTGAACATCATGGAGTTCTGCAAGGCATTTAATGCCCAGACGCAAGGTGTTGAGCCCGGTCTGCCATTGCCGGTGGTGATCACCGCCTATGCGGACAAGAGCTTTACCTTCATCATCAAGACACCGCCTGCGACGACTTTGATCAAGAAGGCCATCAAGCTGGACAAGGGTTCTGCCAAGCCACATAGCGACAAGGTCGGCAAGATTACGCGCGCCCAGCTCGAAGACATTGCAAAAGCCAAACTCAAGGATCTGACTGCCGCCGACCTGGACGCCGCTGTGCGTACCATTGCCGGTTCTGCCCGTTCAATGGGTGTCACGGTGGAGGGTGTTTAACATGACGCAACTCAGCAAAAAACAAAAAACCCAAGTTGGCAAAGTTGACAGCAACAAACTGTATCCATTGGCCGATGCCCTGGGTTTAGTTAAAGACGCCGCCACCGCCAAATTTGACGAGTCCATCGACGTTGCCGTTCAGCTCGGCATCGACGCCAAGAAGTCTGACCAGGTGGTCCGTGGCGCTGTTGTGCTGCCCAATGGCACTGGCAAGACCAAACGTGTGGCCGTGTTCGCCCAAGGTGCCAAGGCTGATGAAGCCCGGGCTGCAGGTGCCGACATCGTCGGCATGGACGACCTCGCGGCGCGTGTCAAAGCGGGCGATATGCCTTTTGACATCGTTATCGCCGCACCTGACGCCATGCGTATTGTGGGTACTTTGGGTCAAATTCTAGGCCCACGTGGCTTGATGCCTAACCCTAAAGTCGGCACCGTGACGCCTGACGTGGCAGGCGCTGTGCGCAATGCCAAGGCTGGCCAGGTGCAGTTCCGTGTGGATAAAGCCGGCATTGTGCATTCGACGATCGGCCGTCGCTCTTTTGATACCGCCAAATTGCAGGGCAATCTGGCAGCGTTGATCGAAGCTTTGGTGAAAGCCAAGCCTGCGTCGAGCAAAGGCGTATTTTTGAAGAAAGTGGCGGTTTCCAGCACGATGGGTGTCGGTGTCCGTGTGGACACACAAACCATCTCCGCTTGAAACTTTGAGAATTTCAAGCCGTTCGAAAGGGCGGCTTGATGTGGTGGGCTGACGGGGCCTCAAAACCCCGGCAGGCCATCCAAGACCGTTGGCGCAGGTGCATCAGCAATGAGGCGTTTGCTTAATATTACCAACGCAGATGGCGATCCCGCTGCAAGAAGAATTGGATTCGAAGAATTTGGTTCCGCA
>JANOXL010000254.1:0-3579 GCA_031418395.1 Rhodoferax sp.
CCACCACATTGCAGCTTTTGGCGAGGTCGGCGGTCGAGGTGCAGGCCACGCCGCCGTCTTTCGCAAAGGCTTGTGCCACTTCGCTGCGCACATCAAACACATGGGGCACGTGGCCGGCTCGGCGCAACGATGTCGCCATGCCCAACCCCATCGCGCCCAGGCCTATTACTCCGACATTTACTCCGACATTTAAGGTCATGTCTGTCTCGTTTTGTTAGTTCAGGTCGTTAGTCGAGTGTGATGTTGGCGTAGGCCGCTACGCGCTTCCACTTCGCTGCATCCGCTGCCATGAATGCTGCCATTGTGCGGCTGTCCTGATAGGTTGGATCGGCGCCCTGGCGTTGCATGGCTTCTGCCACTTCAGGCATCTTTGCGACCGTTTCAAGTGCTTGTTCCAAGCGCTTGACAACTGCTGCCGGTGTGCCAGCCGGGGCTGCTAAACCGAACCAGGCACTGACGTCAAAACCGGGCAGGCCAGCTTCTGCCATCGTGGGTACGTTGGGCAGCGCCTTACTGCGCTGTGTAGAAGTTACCGCCAATGCGCGCACGGTACCCGCCTGAATTTGTCCCATCGCAGGAGGCAGGTTGTCAAACATCATGTCAATTTCGCCAGCCAGCAAAGCATTCATGGCAGGTGCTGAGCCGCGATAGGGAATATGCGTGATAAAAATACCTGCGGTGCTTTTGTAGAGCTCGGCGGACAGGTGCAAGGAGGTTCCGTTGCCGTTAGAGCCATAGTTCACCTTACCCGGTTGCGTTTTTGCCAAGGCTGTCAGTTCTTTCACGCTGGTGATTTTGCTCGTGGACTTGACCAACAACACGTTGGGCACACGTCCCATCAGGGCGACAGGCTCAATTTGCTCAGGTTTGTAAGGCATCGTCTTGTAGAGCGCCGGGCTGATGGTCAACGGTGGAGACGCCAGCAGCAGGGTGTAACCGTCAGGCTGCGCTCTAGCGACTTCAGCAGCACCCACGTTGCCACCGGCACCCGCCTTGTTGTCAATCACCACGGCTTGCCCCAATACTTGCGTCAGGCGAGGTGAAATCAGGCGCGCCATGTTGTCGAGTAATCCGCCTGGCGGAAAGGGCACCACCAGACGGATGGGTTTGGCCGGCCAACTTTGCGCCAGCAGTTGCGTGGGGGCCGCCAGAAAAGCGCCGCCAGCCACGAGCACGCTGCGGCGTGTTTGCAGTTTTAAAAAAGTGGTCATGAGTGTGTTGATAGGAGTTGCCTGGTCATTGAACGGTTGACCAGGGACATATTGCTCAATCTGCCTGGGCGCCAGATTCACGCGCTACCTTGACCCACTTGTCCACCTCAGACGACACAAAGGTTTTAAGTTCAGCGCTTGTCGTGCTGAGCGGCGTGGCGCCTGTAGCGGAGATTTTTTCTGCAAAGGCGGGGTCTTTGAGAATTTCTGCCACTTCACGGTTGATGCGCGCCACCACAGCCGGCGGAGTTCCTGCCGGTGCAAACAGGCCAAACCATACGGTTTGCTCAAACGCCAGCCCTCCTTCGGTCAAGGTGGGTACATCCGGTAGAGTTGACGAGCGGGTTCTGGTCGTTACCGCCAAAGGGCGCAGTTTGCCGGAACGCACCAGCCCCATGGCGGGGGGCATATTGCTGATCATCACGCTGACACGCTGCGCTGCAACATCGCCCAAGGCCTGTTGCACATCCTTATAAGGCACATGGCGCATTTTCAAGCCCGTGAGCAGATTAAGGTACTCACCTGCCAAGTGAGACGAGCTGCCATTGCCGCCCGATGAAAACGTGATCTTTTCGCCTTCTTTGCGGGCGAAATCGATGAATTCCTTGACGCTCTTGACTGGCAAATCTGCAGAAACCGTCATCAGGCTCGGTGTGGTGGCCACCATCGCCACCGCTTCAAAATCCTTGACCGGGTTGTACGGCAGCTTCGGGTAGACGCCGACATTCATCGCGTGTGAACCAATGTTGCCCATCACCAGGGTGTAACCATCGGGTGCGGCCTTGGCCACCTGGTCGGCGCCCAATGAGCCACCAGCACCGGGTTTGTTTTCCGGTACGACTGGCTGACCAAGGCGTTTTTGCAATTCGATCCCTAGTAGCCGGGTCAAAATATCGGGCGCCGAGCCTGCCGCTGACGGCACCACAATCTTGACCGGCTTGGTGGGCCAGGTTTGCGCGTGCACGGTCGTCCAGCATGTTGCGGCAATGAGGGCAAATACGAAGTGTTTGACGAGGTGTTTAGCGAGGTGTTTTACGTGGTGTTTTCTCATGGTCAAAGCGCGCTTTGTAGCGAGGCGTTTTGGTGATATTGGTATGGTTATCATACAACTTTAAAAAGAGTCGAATCTCAGCATTTACCCGAGCGCCGTTCAGGCCTTCGGGGGCTGTTGAACAGTGGTTGGGCCAGTGCTACGCCCTCTTGCTGCCAGAACGCCGGGTCAGCCTGCTCAATGCGCAGAATGGCGTTATTCATGTGCCGCGCAGCGGCCGCACGCGCAGCCGGAACGTCAGCCACCTCAATCGCAAGGGCAATTGCTTGGTGCTCTTGTTTGACCTGCTCAACGAAATCGCTGCGCCGCGCCTCATTGGCTCGGGTGACCTGTGTGGCACCGCGCAAAAACTGTCTGAGGTAATCCAGGGTACTGATTAAAAATGGATTCTTGGCAGCGTCTGCAATGGCCTGGTGGTAATTGACGTCTTCTTCGACACCATCATTGCCTGCCTCGACGGACTCGTTCAGTGCAACGATGGCATGGCGAATGCGCTTGAGATCGCTTGCAGTGCGTCGGGCAGCTGCCAAACCTGCCACCTCTGCCTCCAGCGCCCGGCGTACTTCCACCATCTGGATCACTGCCTGCCTGGACAGGCCAGAACGCGCGTCAAAATTGAGTGGGGAAAAACCGGCGGTTTTCACAAACACACCGCTTCCCTGACGGGATTCAAGCAGGCCAAGCGATTTGAGACGCGAAACCGCTTCGCGAACCACCGTACGGCTCACGCCAAACTGCTGCACCAAAACTGCCTCTGTCGGCAGTTTGTGCCCCGCTTCCCAGCGCCCGGAGTGAACCTCTTTAGCCAGCGTTTCGGCCACTTGGTCTGACAGCTGGGCACCCGGCACAACTTGAAGAAATCGCTTGACCATGCCGTGATCGATTAGCTGGAAAGTCGGCGTGATATGCAAAACACAGCGGCGCTAACCATTAAATGGGGCGCACAGCGCACCACGCGCCGCTTTGTAAGGGTAGGGTGGCCTCAAAATGCCTTGCGTGGGGCGGGCGATCGTCGTCATTCGAGAATTCAGTATAAATGCAAGCCCTTTTTGCTAGCCACAAACGTTGGGTAGCACCGAGCTTTAAGGATCAAGCTTCGGGTCAATACCTGAAAACTACCGCGCCAAAATAAACCAGCCGATTTTGGCTGCGAATGAACACCTAAACAGCCCAACCCAACTGTGCGGGGTTTCGAGGCAAAACCGCATGCCCATTGCCCTGTCGCCGTGCGGACGCTAGGGATGCTCTGCATAACTCTACGCGAGAGGGTGTAGTGCGGATCGGGATGGGCTGCAAGGCGCGTTTTGCCGCCAATAG
>JANOXL010000255.1:0-8006 GCA_031418395.1 Rhodoferax sp.
TTTTATATTCTGGATTTGCAGCCTGAAAACTCCTTTGTACGGCATCTGGTGGCCAACGGCCACCGCACTTTTGTAGTGAGTTGGCGCAACCCCGATGCCTCACTCGGCCACAAAACCTGGGATGATTACATTGAAGACGCCGCTATTAAAGCAATAGCGGTTGTACAAGATATCACAGGGGCCAAGAGCATTAACGCCTTGGGTTTTTGTGTAGGTGGCACGATTTTGACAACCGCGCTGGCGGTTCTGGCGGCACGTGGCCTGAAACCGGTGGCCAGCTTGACACTGCTAACGACGCTGCTCGATTTCACTGACACCGGCATTCTGGACGTGTTCATTGATGAGGCCTTCGTCAAGTACCGCGAACAGGAGATGGGCCAAGGTGGCCTGATGAAGGGCAACGACTTGGCCTCAACCTTCTCGTTTTTGCGCCCCAACGATTTGGTGTGGAATTACGTCGTGGGCAACTACCTCAAGGGTGAAACGCCACCACCGTTTGACCTGCTGTACTGGAACAGTGATTCGACCAACTTGCCAGGCCCGTTTAACGTCTGGTACCTGCGCAACACCTACCTTGAAAACAATCTGGTCAAACCCGGCAAAGCGATGACCTGTGGCGAAAAAATCGATTTGCGCAAGCTGGATTTGCCGGTCTACATTTATGGCTCTCGTGAAGACCATATCGTGCCGATTGGTGGCGCGTATGCATCTACGCAGCATTTGCCGGGCAAAAAGCGCTTTGTCATGGGTGCCTCTGGCCACATTGCGGGTGTGATCAACCCGCCCGCCAAAAACAAGCGCAGCCACTGGATTGGCCCTGAGAACAAGTTTCCGGCCAAGGCGGATGACTGGATTGCCGCAGCCAAAGAGCACCCCGGAAGCTGGTGGACGGATTGGCACCAGTGGCTCAAAGGCCATGCGGGTAAACAGATCGCTGCGCCCAAGGCGTATGGAAATTCTGCGGGTAAAGTCAAATACAAAGCGATTGAAGCCGCTCCGGGCCGTTACGTGAAAGCCAAAGCCTGAATACTGGTCTGCAATGAACCGTTTACGTTGAGTCTGTCGAAACGCCAAAACCCAAGTTCTCCCTTCGACAAGCCGAGGGTGATTGGCTAGATTAATTTAAGGAAAGCAAAAATGGAAGATATCGTCATCGTTTCAGCCGCCCGCACCGCCGTCGGCAAGTTTGGCGGCTCGCTCGCCAAAACCGCCGCCACCGAACTGGGCAGCATCGTCATCAAGGAAGCCTTGGCTCGTGCCAAGCTCGACGTGGCGCAGGTCGGCGAAGTCATCATGGGCCAGGTGCTGACAGCCGGTTCGGGGCAAAATCCCGCGCGTCAGGCCTCGATCAAAGCAGGCCTCGCCAAGGAAACCCCGGCGCTCACGATCAACGCTGTTTGCGGCTCCGGTTTGAAAGCCGTGATGCTCGCCGCTCAATCCATCGCTTGGGGCGACAGCGACATCGTGGTGGCTGGTGGCCAGGAGAACATGAGCGCATCGCCGCACGTGCTATTGAACTCCCGTGACGGCCAGCGCATGGGCGACTGGAAGATGATCGACTCGATGATTGTGGACGGCCTGTGGGACGTCTACAACCAGTACCACATGGGTGTCACTGCGGAAAACGTAGCCAAGGCCTATGCCATCAGCCGCGATATGCAGGACGCGTTGGCCCTGGGCAGCCAGACCAAGGCCGCCGCCGCGCAGGCTGCCGGCAAATTTGCCGACGAGATCGTCACAGTGTCTCTTGCGCAGAAAAAGGGCGATCCGATCCTCTTCAACGCCGACGAATTCATCAACAAAAAAACCAGCGCCGAGGGCTTGGCCGGTCTGCGCCCCGCGTTCGACAAAGCGGGCAGTGTGACCGCTGGCAACGCCTCCGGCCTGAATGACGGCGCGGCTGCCGTCGTGGTGATGAGCGCCAAAAAGGCCGCGTCGCTGGGCTTGAAGCCGCTGGCGCGCATTGTCGCTTTTGGCACCACGGGCCTGGACCCGGCCACCATGGGCATGGGCCCGGTGTCTGCGACGCGCAAGGCGCTGACCCGCGCCGGCTGGAACGCCGCCGACGTGGATCTGTTTGAACTGAACGAAGCCTTTGCCGCGCAGGCCTGCGCTGTGAACAAAGAGCTGGGTATTGACCCGGCTCGTGTCAACGTGAACGGTGGCGCCATCGCCATCGGCCACCCGATCGGTGCGTCTGGCTGCCGTATTCTGGTCACGTTGCTGCACGAAATGCAGCGCCGCGACGCCAAAAAAGGCGTGGCTGCCTTGTGCATTGGCGGCGGCATGGGTGTGTCGCTGGCGATCGAACGCTAATGAATGGGAACTCATATTGGCGCGAGCTACGATTTTTAAGTTTCAGCAAGTAAAGCAACAAAGGAATACATCATGAGTCAAAAAGTAGCGTACGTCACCGGTGGTATGGGTGGCATCGGAACCGCCATCTGCCAGCGCCTGCACAAAGAGGGCTTCAAGGTCGTCGCCGGCTGCGGCCCCACGCGCGACCACGTGAAGTGGATCGGCGAACAGGCTGCATTGGGTTACACCTTTTATGCGTCGGTGGGCAATGTGGGCTCATGGGATTCCACGGTCGAGGCTTTCACCAAGACCAAGGCCGAGCATGGCGTGATTGACGTGCTGGTGAACAACGCCGGCATCACCAAAGACCGCATGTTTTTGAAGATGACGCGCGAAGACTGGGACGCCGTGATCGAAACCAACCTCAACAGCATGTTCAACGTGACCAAGCAGGTCGTGGCCGACATGGTGGAAAAAGGCTGGGGCCGCATCATCAACATCAGCTCGGTGAATGGCGAGAAGGGCCAGGCCGGGCAAACCAACTACTCGGCTGCGAAGGCGGGTATGCATGGCTTCTCGATGGCGCTGGCGCAGGAAATGGCCACCAAAGGCGTGACGGTCAACACCGTGAGCCCCGGCTACATTGGCACCGACATGGTCAATTCAATCCGTGAAGACGTGTTGGCCAAGATCGTCGCCACCATCCCCGTCAAACGCCTGGGTAAACCCAGCGAGATCGCCTCGATCATCGCCTGGCTGGCTTCGGAAGAGGGCGGTTACACCACAGGCGCTGATTTCTCGGTGAATGGTGGTTTGCACATGGGCTGAGCTGGATTTTGGTCGACCTGCATCGGTGTTTCGGCGCTTGGGTGCTTCGGCTGAAATTTAGGGAACCCGCTTCGGCGGGTTTTTTTGTGGGTTCAGGTGCTCGTTTGATCGATGCGGCGCGCCATGATCGTTCTTCCTGAAAACGACGCCCCAAAAGAATGCTATGAAAAGTATAGCAAAAATTCCAATAAAAACGAGACCTAGAGGGTAAAAAATCTCGGATTACATTGAAGAGATGACGGCTGTTAACATGGGTGTTAATAGTTCACGTGAAGCTGAGCGAAGTCAAGTCAAGTCAAATCAAGTCAAAGCAAAACAATTCGAATCAAACCAGCAACAATGCGGCCCGCAGCAAGGGCAAGCGGTCATTGCCAAAATACATATCGTCGCCCACAAACATCGTGGGTGAACCAAAACCACCGCGTCGGATGACTTCTTCTGTGTTGGATTTAAGCAGGTCTCTAATGGCGGGCTCTGCGACGCCTTTAAAAAGCGCTTTCACATTGACGTCGGTCGCCTCGCACAGTTCAGCCAGCACGTCGTCTTGTGAAATATCTTGCTCACGCGCCCAATAGGCCTTAAATGCGGCTGTGGCAAAGGGCAGCATGGCGGCCGAGTCGCCGGCCTGTTGGGCGAGCCAAAGGCAGGCGCGCATGGCTTTGACGCTGTTGACGGGAAACACCTTGGGCGGCATCACGATCTTCAAGCCAGCCTCGCGCGACCAGTCTTGCAAATCCTTTTTCATATAGGCGGCCTTGGCGGGAACCGGATTCTCGCGCATGGCGTAGACGCTGGGGTTGACGCTATTGAAAATGCCGCCGACAAGAATCGGTCTCCAATGGATTTTTGCCTTCAATTCCGCCGCCAGTGGCTGCACGTTGTGAAAGGCAAGGTACGTCCAGGGGCTGCTGATGTCGAAGAAAAATTCGATGGGGCGGTCGATCATGGTGGTTTTACTCTGAGGCTTTAACGTTGTCGGAAGTCTGGCCAAACAAGACTTTGCGGGCGTCTTCGGTCATCGCGCCTGCGCGTAATGCTTTGCCCAGGTCCAGGCCGCGTTTGACGGCAGGGCGTTGAAACATCGCGTCGTACCAGCGCTGGATATGCGGAAATTTGGGCAGATCCATTTTTTGCGCTTTCCAGGTACGAATCCACGGAAAGATGGCCATGTCGGCAATCGAATAGTCTGAGCCTGCCACATAGGCGCCGGTGCGCCCAAGCTGCGCGTTGAGCACGCCGTACAGTCGGTCGGCCTCTTTGCTGTAGCGCTCGATAGCGTAAGGGATTTTTTCAGGCGCATAAAGCTGGAAGTGGCCGTTTTGCCCGGCCATGGGCCCAAGGCCCCCCATCTGCCACATCAGCCACTGGTGGACGGCAACCCGCGAGCGCACATCACTTCCACCAAACTGGCCTGTCTTCTCGGCCAGGTACAACATGCAGGCACCGCTTTCAAACACGCTGATGGGTGCGCCACCTCCAGCGGGCGCCAGGTCCACGATGGCCGGCATGCGGTTGTTGGGGCTGATTGCCAAAAACTCGGGTGTGAACTGCTCGCCTTTGCCGATGTTGACCGGCACCAGCCGGTACGGCAAGCTACATTCTTCGAGCAGGATGGAGAGTTTCCAGCCGTTGGGGGTGGGCCAGTAGTAGAGGTCGATCATGGAGCGGCCAGAAAAAGAAAAGTGTCTGCGGAATTCCACCGGGCCGGCATCCTGAACCACGGTTCAGGTGGGCGAGGTCAACTGAACGTTGGGACCATCTAACGCGAGATGTTCACGCCTGATCGGTGATGTTCCAAGCCCGAGATCTTTCGATCATTGGTTGCAGAAATATAAAGCCCGGCGGCTCCGCAGACCATACGATTCTAGGACGATTCCCAGACGCTTTAAAGACAAAAGGGCGGCAGTTTTAAATCAACCGGCCGTCGTCGCCTAAAGCGCTGTCCAGCCGCGCCAAAAGGGAGGCCATTTGTGACGCCACCTGGTGGTCGCCCGGGCTTGCGGCCGCAGTCTCACTGCCGTTGGGCGCCACAGACAAAGCTTGGGCAAGCGACGATGCGCCAGCGGATTGAGCAGACAATTCAAAGGCCAGGTTCAGCGCAGCCAACACGGCAATGCGCTCACGGGCGCGGACCTTGCCAGCGTCGCGGATTTTGCACATCGCCGTATCGACGCGCTCCACCGCTTCAAGCAGTTTGGACTCGCCACCTTCGGGCGCACCCAAAAGGTAGCTTTGGCCCATGATCTGCACTTCGAGTTGCTTCATGCGGCAGCCTTGCGAAGGCCATCATCAGAGGGCTGATGACTGCCTTGCGCCATTTGTGGCCCAGGTTGTGGCAACCGCTCCAGCAAGGTATCGACCCGAGCCCGTGCTGCGCCCAAGCGCGATTTGAATGAATCGCGTTCTTGTGTGAGGCTCTCCACTTGCGCCGCCAAAAGTGCATTGGTACGCTGCAATTCTTCATAACGAACCAGAAGTCGCTCGACGCGCTCGCTGATTTGTTCGATGTGGACTGGGTTCGCCATAGACCCGACATTGTAGGGTTTTCGGCAAAAAAACCATCTAAAATCAAGGTGTTGGTGCTCGCGGTGTGGTTCACATGCCGCAGTTCAACGGGAAGCAGGAGCGATCGGCCCCAAGCCACACGTGCCGTGATGCACAAGATCGCCAGCCTGCGCTGCCCCCGCAACGGTCAAACGGACGGATGGGCGCTCTATCTCCCCAGATGTGGCGCCCTTCCAGCTTTCATCAATCAGCCACTGGGCGTTCTGAACACGCGCCCGGGAAGGCGATGGGAGTCGCTCCGCCAGCCCGGATACCGGCCAACACGGTGGAAGTGCGTCTTCAAAAACCACTTCCAGTTCGCCTATGTGCTGTCGGGGACGACGGCAAAGGCTTTTTTGTCGGATCCGATCTTTTATGAAAAATTCTTACTTCCACGCACGTTTGGCGGCATTGCCTTTGGCTGTTGCTACTGCATTTCCAGTGCTTGCACAAAACCAGTTGAAAGAGACGGTGGTCACGGCCACGCGCTCTGAGTCCCGTGCCGATGCCCTGATCAGTGACGTGACTGTCATCACCCGCGATGAAATCGAGCGCAGCACAGGGCGCACCTTGGTTGAGTTGCTGGCACGCAAAGGTGGCGTACAGCTGACTGCTAATGGCGCTTTGGGCAAACTCTCTGGCGTCTTCATCCGTGGCACTGAGGCGCGTCATGCGTTGTTGCTGGTCGATGGTGTGCGTTATGGTTCGGCCACTAGTGGGCAACCGATCTTTGATACCTTGCCACTGGAAATGATCGAGCGTATTGAAGTGCTTAAAGGCCCAGCCTCGGCGCTGTATGGCAGTGATGCGGTGGGGGGTGTGATCCAGGTTTTCACACGTAAAGGCGTCGCAGGATTTCACCCCTTTGGCAGTGTTACCGTTGGCTCGAACGAGCGCAGTGAAGTGGCTGCGGGTATGCATGGCGGCACAGGCAATGTGTCATACGCCTTGGGCGTGCAGACCTTGGCAGAAAAAGGCATTTCTGCGACGAACCCCAAAGTGCCGTTTGGCAGTTTTAATGGCGACACCGACGCTTATTCACAAAACAGCGTCAACGCTTCGGTGAATTGGACACTCACGCCCGGCTGGAAAGTGGCTGCGAACCTGTTGGGTGTCGAAGCCGTGAGCCATTACGACAACGGCCCGGGTGCCTTCGATGCCCGAGCGCGTTTGGGCAGCCGCGTGATGGGCTTGGGTGTAGAGGGAAAATTGACGCAAAACCTCAGCTCGCGGCTGGCGTTTGGCCGTTCGCAAGACACGTCGATTGACATGGCCGCTGCCGCTGAAACCCGCTTCAACACCGAGCGCGATCAAATCACCTGGCTCAATGAACTCGCCACACCCGTCGGTAAACTCCTGCTGGGTTATGAGCAGGTGGCCGAAAAGGTGGATAGCTCCACCGCTTACACCGTGGGCAGCCGCACCATTGATTCCCTGATGCTGGGTCTCAACGGCACCAGTGGCCCGCACAGTTGGCAAGCCAACCTGCGCCGCGACAGCAACTCGCAGTTTGGCGAAGCCGCTACGGGCCTCGTAGGCTACGGCTTTCGCTTTACGCCGAATTGGCGTGCCCATGCCTCACACGGCACCTCATTCAAAGCGCCATCGTTTAACCAGTTGTATTTCCCGGTTTTTGGCAACGCGACCACGCAGCCCGAACAAGGCACCAACTCTGAGGCGACTGTGGCGTATAACTCGGGCGTTCACGATGTGAGCTTGACCTATTACAACAATCGCATTAAGGGTTTCATCACCAATCTGCCGGTGGTGGTCAACATTCCGTTCGCGCGCTTGGAAGGCGTCACGCTCGCCTACGCGGGGCAGCTTGGGCCAATGGCCGTGCGTGCCACGCTTGACCAGTTGGATGCACGCAATGAATTGAATGGCCGCAAGCTCAACCGCCGTGCTGACCAGCAAGTCACACTGGGCGTTGACTATGCCGCCGGCGCCTGGAAGTTTGGCACGACCGTGCTGTCTCAATCAGAGCGCTTTGACGACGTTGCCAACACGGTTCGTTTGGGTGGTTTCACCACCGTTGACCTCTATGCAGACTACCAAGTCAACAAAGACTGGGCTTTGCAAGCACGCTTGAACAATATCACCGACGCGAGCTATCAAACGGCGCAAGGGTATAACCAGTACGGTGCTAGTCTCTATGTCACTCTCCGTTACTCACCCAAATAGGCAATCATGACGCCATCGCTCGGGCTTTTTGGATCACAAGGCAGGTCACTTGGTCCCGAGCGCATTGTGTGCCTCACTGAAGAAACCACTGAGTGGCTGTATCTTTTGGGGCAGGAGGCGCGCATCGTTGGCATCTCGGGCTACACCGTGCG
>JANOXL010000256.1:0-6723 GCA_031418395.1 Rhodoferax sp.
CGCTCCATGTCTTTTTGCAGCTTGGCCACATTCACCTGGTGGTAGTGCAGGGCGTGCAGCGTGGCGCCTGTGGGACTCGGGACCCAGGCGGTGTTGGCACCGGCTTTGGGGTGGTTGATTTTTTGCTTGAGCATGTCGGCCATCAGGTCGGGCATGGCCCACATGCCTTTGCCAATTTGCGCCTTGCCGCGCAGGCCGCATTGCAGGCCGACTTGCACGTTGTTTTTCTCGTAGGCGGCGATCCATTTGCTGGCTTTCATGTCGCCCTTGCGGATCATCGCGCCCGCATACATGGCGGTGTGCATTTCGTCGCCGGTGCGATCCAGAAAGCCGGTGTTGATAAAGGCCACACGGCTCTTGGCGGCGGCGATGCAGGCTTTCAGGTTGGCACTGGTACGGCGCTCTTCGTCCATGATGCCGAGTTTGACGGTGCTGTCTTTGAGGCCCAGCATCTTCTCGCAGCGTGCGAAAAGTTCAGAGGCAAACGCCACTTCGGCGGGGCCGTGCATCTTGGGTTTGACGATGTAGATGCTGCCTTTGCGCGAGTTGCGGATCGCATCTTTTTTGGTTTTCTTCAGGTCGTGAATGGCGATGGCGCTGGTGACCACGGCGTCCAGGATGCCTTCGGGGATTTCTTTTGTTGAGCCGTCTGCTGCGGTGTAAGTGATGGCCGGGTTGGTCATCAAATGGCCCACATTGCGTACAAACATCAGGCTGCGGCCATGCAAGCGCACTTCTTTCTTGCCCTTGGGCGCGGTGTAGATGCGGTCGTGGTTCAGGCCGCGCGTGAACGTCGTGCCGCCTTTGGCGACGCTTTCAGTCAAGGTGCCTTGCAAAATGCCGAGCCAGTTGGCATAAGCCAGCACTTTGTCGTCGGCATCGACTACGGCCACCGAGTCTTCCAGGTCCATGATGGTCGAGAGCGCGGCTTCGAGCACCAAATCACTCACGCCTGCCGGGTCAGTTTTGCCGATGGGCGTCTTGCGGTTGATTTGAATGTCCAGATGCAAGCCGTTGTGTTGCAGGAGCACAGCAGACGGGTCGCCCGCCGCGCCTTGGTAGCCGATGAACTGTTTGCCGTGCGCCAGTTTGGACGTTTTGCCGCCCTTGAGTTGAACCACCAGGTCACCGCCCTTGACGCTGTAACCGACCGAGTCCACATGCGAGCCCGCTTTGAGCGGCGCGGTGCGATCCAGCACATGCCGCGCGTAGTTGATCACTTTCGCGCCGCGCACCGGGTTGTAGCCCTTGCCTTTTTCAGCGCCGTTTTCTTCACTGAGCGCATCCGTGCCGTACAGCGCGTCATACAAAGAACCCCAGCGCGCGTTGGCGGCGTTCAGCGCGTAACGCGCGTTCAGCACCGGCACGACCAGTTGCGGGCCAGCTTGTTTGGCCAACTCGTCGTCCACGTTCGAGGTCGTGGTTTTGACGTTTTTCGGCACCGGCACGAGGTAGCCGATTTTTTCAAGGAAGGCGCGGTAGGCCTTCATGTCTTGAATTTCACCGGGGTTGGCCTTGTGCCAGGCGTCTTGCTCGGTTTGCAAACGGTCGCGTTCAGCCAGCAGCGCGATGTTTTTCGGGGCGAGGTCGGCGACGATGGCGTCAAAACCTTTCCAGAATTTCTCGGGCGCGACGCCTGTGCCGGGCAGCACTTTGTCATTGATAAAGGCGTGCAGGTTGGAGGCGACTTGCAGGCGGTGGAGTGAGGTGCGTTGGGTCATGGTTAAAAAGCAAAAAAGGCGTCGACTAGCTCAGACCGAACGACGTCGGAACCTGGCAGGCTAAACAAGGGTTCAGTTAAAAAAGGACAACACGTCGCGCAAACTGGAGCCTGTTTTGACAGGCTCGGTGCCCAGCTCGTCAAACGGCATGTTGTGCCGGTTGACCCACAGGGTTTGGTAGCCGTACCAGGTGGCGGCCAGGGCGTCCCAGCTGTTGCTGCTGACGAAGGCGATTTTAGCGGCTGGCAGGCCACAGGCAGCTTCACCCAAGGCGTAGGCCTCGGGGTGGGTTTTGTATTTGCGCACGCTGTGGACGCTGATCACGTGGTCCAACACGTCGCTCAGGCCTGCTGAGGCCACCGCTGCCTGCAACATGGCCGGGTCACCATTGGAGAGGATGCCGGTCTGGATGCCACGCGCTTTCAAGGCCAGCAACACTTCTCGGTTTTCGGGGTAGGCCGTGAGATGGTTGTACTGGGTGACCAGTTGGTCGATCTTGTCGCCATTCTCCAGATCAAACTGGGCAGCAGGTTTTGAATCGCGAGCGCTAAAAGCCACCTTTTTGACAGCGTATTTCAAAGCCGCGCGGGTCAATTCTGAAAACGGCCGATAGTGCGCACCGTGGTTGCTGGTGGTGACGATGCGGGTGTATTCGATTTGTTTGTCGCGCCACACCACACTGATGGCTGCGCCGTGGCCGGGGAAGAGTTTTTCAGCCAAGTCGGCCACGCTGTACACGTCAAACAGCGTGCCGTAGGCGTCGAAAAGGGCGGCTTGGGGTGTGACTTGGGGCAGGGCAGAGTTTGAAGTTGTCATGGCACATTATGCAGAGGCGGCGGCGGTCGCGCACAGGGCTGGCAGCACAATGACTCGGATGATTTCGACAGCAGCGCAGCGGTGCTGGACCGGACGCTGTTAGGCGAGCGGGTGGGCGAGCGGGATGGCAAGCTTTTGGAGCGTGGCGAATAATCTTTGGATGACCGGGAGATGGCGCGGTGGTAGAGCCATCTCAAGAACGGCCAGGCTTGGCCTTTGACATAAATTTAGACCTTCTGTGTTCTAAATTTAGTAAAAATTATAGGTCAATTAGTATACGTTTTTCATATAATTTATATAGCAATAAGCATAATAAATTCGAGACCTAATGCCAGACTATTTAAATTATTCTTGATTCAATAAATTTATTTCAATCCTGCGGCACTTCTTCCGGTCCCTCGCCCCGCCAGACAACCTGCCGTCACCCGGCCATGATTTCCCCCCACAAACTCGACACCGGCACCGCCCACAACTGCCCGCCGCCTTCCATCGCTGGCCCTGGCACATACTCGCTGCCGTCGTAAAAAATCAGGCCGAGTTTGAAACCTTTGCCGACTTTGCCGGCCAGCACTTTGAGGCCGGCATAGTCGCGGTTTTTCACGGTGCTGCCTGCCAACACGTCGATGCCGATGATGTGGCCTTTTTCATTGGCAACAACCAGGTCCACTTGCTGCTGGTCGTGGTCGCGGTAGTGGGCGAAGCGGTAATTGCCGCCTGAGGCGACGGCGTGTTTGCGCAACTCGCCGTAGACAAAACTCTCCAGCACTTGCGCCATCTCGTCGCTCCACACGGAGCCACCTTCTTCCACACTGGCGGCGCGCTCGCGGTAACGCGCCACGGCGTTTTGATCGAGCAAATCGGCCAGTTGGCCGCTGTCGACAAAATGCAGTTTGTCGGCTTTGACCATGCGACTCGGGTCGGCCAGCAGTTTCTCGGTGCCGTCTTCGGTGCCCAGCGCGGGCAGGCGCTCGACCAAAAACATGAGTTCCAGTGCCAGGGTGTAACGCTCGGCGGTTTTCGAATCAAAATCCATCGCCATGCCGAACTGGCGGAAGTTGCACAAGCCGCCGCTGTGGCGGGCCAGTACTTCGAGTAGTTCGGTGAGGCGGGCCGGGCGGTCAAAGGCATGGAATTTGCGCACTTCCTGCAAATCAGACGGGAGCGGCGCCACGCGCGGTGGCATGCCGGCTTTGATCTCGCGTTTGCTCAGTTTGCGGATGACTTCGTATTCCCACACCAACTGGTTTTGCAGGTGTTTTTTCAGCCAGGCGTGGCGGCTGCGTGATTTGATGCGTGAGGCGGCTTCGAGGAAACCGCCTTTGAGCGCGGTTTCAACCAGGTCGGCGCCCAAACGCGCGTTGGGGGTCGTGGCTTTGAGTTGTTGCAATTGCCCGCCAAACGCGGCGTCCAGCCAGTTGGCGCCCGTGCCCAGCAGCTCGCTTTGGGAGGGCGGGCGCAAGCTGATGGCGTGGGCGGCCAAGCCGATTTTGTCGATGAGCGCGGGCGGCACCACGTTGACGGGGTAGGTCGCGTCATCGGGCAGGTGCATCAAGTCCACGGACGAGGCCAGCAGAAAACGACCGGCGCTGGCGTCTTTGGCCACCGCCGCCTGGATGGCCGCCAGCAGCCTGGGTGCGCGCTGCGCCTCCAAAATCGTGAGTTTGGCGTGCCCCTTGATCAGCGCCGCCGGGTCGGCCAGCGCGGCCTGGCGCGTGGCTTCGAGGTTCAGGTCGAGCACCGGGCGGTCAGCGCCACCCACAGCGCGGGCCAGCAGTGCGGCGCTGCGCGGGCCTTCGAGTTTGGCGGCGCCTGTGACCTCATCATCTTCCTGCTCTTTTTGCGTCATCTCCTCCAGGTAACCCGAGTGGCGCGGGCCCTGCAAGATCACCACCGGGTGTTTGGCCAATGCTTTTTGCACGCGGGCGGCGGCTTTGCGGTGTTCCAGGTGGGCGATGGGGTGGCGGATGATGGGCATGGGACGTCTTTCGGTAAAGAAAATCAGCGCGATTGGGCGATTTGAGTCAATTAATCGCCGTGTGACGCGGAATTTACCACACCATAAACCGCCTGGATAAGGTTTATTACTATCAGAACAGGAGTTGCCTACCCAATATTTGCGAGACCTGATGCCAAAGTTGGCGTCGAGAATTTCAGGGTATTAATATTTTTTGAAACGACAAGCCAACTTTTTCCGTGTCGTTTTCACCCAGATGTGGCAACTGGTGCCACTATCCTCAACTGCTGGTGGGCATGCGCGACGCCGTGTGCAGCCCAAACACCCCGATGACGATCAGCGAGATACACACCAGCTTCAAGGCCGTCGCCGGTTCTTTGAACCAAAACAGGCCAATCATCGCCGTGGCCACCGTGCCCACACCTGACCACACCGCGTAAGTGATGCTGATATCGAGCGTTTTCGTGGCAAAAGTGTTACAACTGAACGCGACTGCGTAACAGGCAAACATCAAAACCGAGGGTGTGAACTGGGTGAAACCGTGCGAGAGTTTCATGCAGGTTGTACCGATGACTTCGAACACGATGGCCACACTCAGGAGCCACCAGGCTTGCGACAGGGTGGGGGTGAAGGCTTGTAAGAAATTGATCACAGATGCGACTTAAAAGTAGTTGACGAACCGGGTCGGCGTGGTGGGACGGTTAGAAGGGTCAAAATGAGTTGCGCCCCTGATTGTCATCGCGAGTCGTCATCTGCGTCAGGTCAGGCGCGGCATCGTCTTGATGAGACGCGCCGTTTTCATAGGCACACAACTTAGTCCATCCCATTGACACAGTCTTACAACGAAGCCTCAATTGAAAAGTATCGCGCCCGCGCGGCCGGCTACGATGCTTCTGCCAAATTCACCATGCCCCTGCGCAGGCGCACGATCAGCCTGCTGCAATTGCGCCCTGGCGAGGTGGTGTTGGACGTCGGCGCGGGTACAGGTTTGAGTTACGCGCTGCTGCGCCAGGCTGTCGGGCCGCAGGGCCGGATTTTGGCGTTTGAGCAAAGTCCCGAGATGTTTGCGCAGGCGCAGCAGCGTTGCTTGGACGATACGTCGCTGTCCGGTGGACGGGGTGAGGCTGGGTTGTGGCAGGTCTGCGCCAGTGCCGAAACCGTGCAGTTGCCGCAACGGTTTGAGGCCGTGTTGTTCAACTACACCCATGACATTTCCCGCTCGCCCGAAGCCGTGGCCAATATCCTGCGCCAATGCCAACCTGGTGCGCGGGTGGCGATGGCCGGCATGAAATTTTTCCCTTGGTGGACCGGGCCACTGAACCTGCTGGCCTGGGCCAAAAACCGCCCCTACAACGCCCGCGCCGCCGATTTGTGGGCGCCGTGGGATCTGGTTGCAGCTTATTGCAGCGCGTTTCACCTTGAATCGACACAATGGGGCATGGGCTATCTGGCCCATGGCGTGTTGCGATCCGAGGTTTAAAACCAGCCAATGCGTGAGGCAAATGCTTGAGACCCGCGCCTGGCAGTGTGAGCCAGGCGATGAAGGTCAACCGCCGCGCATTGATTTGAAAGCGTACAACCATGCCCGCCCCAAAAATTCATTTCAAAACGCCCGAAAAATACTGGGAAGACGCCCGCCTGGGCGACGAATGTGTGAGCCCGAGTTATGAGGTAACCGCCGCGCGCATCGACGCCTACGCCGAACTCACGGGCGATTTCACGCTGGTTCATGTGGATGAGGCATTCGCCCGCAATTCGCATTTCGGACAACGCGTGGCGCACGGGCTGATGGGGCAATCCGTCGCCGACGGCCTCAAAACCCAGAGTGAATACCGTTTTTTACCCGGTATGTCGTTGGGCTGGACCTGGGACTTTTTGCTGCCGATTTATATTGGCGACGTATTGCGCGTGAAGTTCAGGGTTGGCAGCCTGCGAGAGAGCAAAAGCAAACCCGGCTGGGGCATTGTGGTGATGCCGTCTGAACTGTTCAACCAGCATGGCCAAGTGGTGCAACGCGGTGAACATCGGCTGATGATTCCGCGCAGGCCGGGCGCAGTTTGAAAGCCAGCGACGGCTTGAAATTCAAATTCGATTAAAAAATAAACTAAATTTAACTAAAATAGTCTATTTTTAGATCAAGATAAGTATTAAATATATAGCTATCTAAGCATTATTGACGGGAACTAGGTGCCAATTTAATGAATAAACAAGTAAAAAACAGACCTCAACAAG
>JANOXL010000257.1:0-9524 GCA_031418395.1 Rhodoferax sp.
CGCGCGAGAGTTTGCGCACGCGCCGTCCAAACCACAGACTGGGCAAAACAATCAGCACCAAAATGCCCAGCACCTGCGTCATCACATAGGGGTTGGTCCACACCAGTATGGCCAACGCACCGATGCCCATCACGGTGTTGCGCAAGCCCATTGAGAGGGACGAGCCGACCACGGTCTGCACCAGCGTGGTGTCGGACGTCAAGCGGGAAAGCACTTCGCCGGTTTGGGTGGATTCGAAAAACTCGGGGCTTTGGTGAAGCACGTGGCTGTACACGGCATTGCGCAGGTCGGCCGTGATGCGTTCACCCAGCCAACTGACCATGTAAAAACGGCCAGCAGAAAACAGCCCGAGCGCCACGGCCACACCAAACAGTACCGCGAAATGTTCACGCAAGGCCATCACTTGCGCGCCTCGGTCGCCCACCAGATCAGCTTTGACCAAGCCTCCGTCAATCAAGCTGCGCAAGGCCAGCGGAAAAGCCAGTGTGGTCAAAGCCGCGAGCACTAAAAACAAGCCCGCCAGGGCAATCCGGCCGGTGTAGGGCTTTAAAAGCGGCAGCAGGCCCGAAAGGGATTTGGGTGATTGAGATTTTTGGCGCTCGGAAGTCATGCGGGCTTAGATGGGGGCAGTTGGGCGGTTTGATAGGGGTGGTCAGGTGCAGCGACGGTTAAATCTTCAAAGGCCGGGCATAACCCGTCATTTCAAGATACCCCCGGCCCACGTGTTTGCCGTTGCTGTCAAACAAATCCGAGAGGCCTTCCCAGTAGATCGCGCCGGTCGAGGCGCGGCTGTCCAGCTCCTGGTTGGGGATTACGGCTTTCACCGTGTAGAAATCGGCTGGCGTGCGCACAATCCACTCGACAGGATAACTGGCCTGCGAAAGCGGGCTCTTCCAGCTGCGCTGGCGGCTGAAAATGACTTCACCCTTGCTGAACCTGAAGCGTTGCCCGGCTTTGGTGCGAAATGAGCCGCCGTCCCACAAGGGTTGCCCGTTTTTGTCGCGCAACTGAAACGCCGTCACGGCGCTTCCGTCAAACAGGTTCATGCCAATCCAGTCCCAACCCACAGCCTGCGGATGCAGCAGTTCCTGGCTCCATTCATGATCCAGCCAAGCCGTGCCTTTAACGGGCAAATCAGTCTGGCCCAGGCGGATCGTGCCCTGTACTTCAAGCTGCGGCTGGCTGTAGTAATAACTGGCCTGTTTTTCCTCCGGGCCTTTGCGCGAGAGGCCTTTTTCGCCTTGCAGCAGCACCGTTTGTGTAGGTGTGCACTGCAGGGCGATCTGGAACCCATCACCCTCAATGGCGGCTTTGTAATGTTTCGCGTTGCGCTGCAACGACCAATCCTTGATTTGCACTTTTGTGTCGACCACGCTGGCGTGCGCCACATCGAAACCCTCGCGCATGATGCGCTGGTCGTGCAGCAGTTTTTTGCCCTGCACGTCTGTGACGGCGGCATGCGCAAACAAAAGCTGCTTGGCGGCAAATTTGGATTTCATGTCCTGCGTGGCGGCGACCCGTGAGCGAAAAAAAGTGACCTGAAAACCCAACGCCCGTTCGCCTGATGTAGCGTGGCCGGTCAAATACCACCACTCGGTACGAAAGTCCGGGTGACTGCCATGGTCGCGCGGGAACACCAGGGTTTTGGCCGGTAATGCCTGGGCGTTCCAGGCCGCACCCAGGCCTGCGAGAAGGAGTGCCCGGCGAAGTGGATTCAGGGCCATTGCGTTCATCGCCGTGGGATTGATTGTCGCAAGGTGCATCGCCGGATTGCGGCGCGTCAAGCCATCATGGCCTCAAACAGCGCCTGGCCTGCCGCACAATCGCCAAAATTGGCCTGCACCCATTGGGTGTCATGGTAAGTAGGCAAGTAACGCTCGCCCGAGTCACACAGCAGCGACACGATGGAGCCTGGCATGTTTTGCTCACGCATTTCCCGCGCCACGGTCAACATGCCTACAAAATTTGTGCCCGTTGATGGCCCAACTCTGCGTCCCAATAAGCCCGAGAGTACCTGCATGGCCGCGACTGAGTCCTGGTTCTGCACCGTCTGCATGCGATCAACGACGCTGCGCACAAAACTGGCCTCCACACGCGGGCGGCCAATGCCTTCGATGCGTGAACCCGCGCCTTGCAGTGCCGCGTCACCCGTACGGTGGTATTCAGCAAAAACGGAGCCTTCAGGATCGGGCACCAGCACCCGGGTGGGGTGGCGCTGGTACCGCACGAAACGGCCGATCGTGGCGCTGGTGCCACCCGTGCCTGCGCCCACCACAATCCAGGCTGGTACAGGGTGGCGCTCATGCGCCATTTGGGTAAACATGCTTTGCGCAATGTTGTTGTTGCCGCGCCAGTCAGTGGCGCGTTCAGCGTAGGTGAACTGGTCCATATAGTGGCCGCCGGTGTCCAGGCTCAATTGCTGCGCCTGGGCATAGACCTCTGAGGCTTGGTCCACCCAGTGGCAGCGGCCACCATAAAACTCGATTTGCGCCACTTTCTCGGGCGAGGTGGAGCGCGGCATGACGGCGATAAAAGGCAGCCCCAACAGCTTGGCAAAGTAGGCCTCGCTGACCGCAGTAGAGCCGCTGGAGGCCTCGATGATGGTCGTGCCTTCGGCAATCCAGCCATTACACAGCGCAAACAGAAAAAGGGAGCGCGCCAGGCGGTGTTTCAAGCTACCAGTGGGATGGGTGGACTCGTCTTTGAGGTACAGATCGATGCCACACGCCGCCAGGCCAGGCAAAGGCAGGGCGATCAAATGGGTGTCGGCACTGCGTTGAAAATCCGCCTCGATGCGGGTAATGGCGCTGTGCAGCCAGGTGAGTTCAGGCATGGGGCGCAGGCACGTGCTCATAGTTGAGGGTGAAGCTTTGATGGGGGCGTTGGTTGGTGCCATGGCGCGGGCATACAGTTATTGTGGCCTGAATTGTCGGGTGTGACGATTGGGTGTAGTTGAAGCTTGCAGGCAGGTGCAAGGGTGATCAAGGAGGATGTGGCAATGGCACTACCAGTCTTCCTTGACCGCCAATACGGCGTCCCGGCCAACCGCCGCCCGGCCAGCCAGCCAGGCGGTGAGTGTGCCAGCTGCCACGACAGCCAGGCAAAGCGCCAGCATGCGCAGCCAGGGCACGGCCAGCGTCATCGTCCAGTGAAAACTTTGCGGGTTCACGACATGGACCAAGATGAGCGCCACAGCCAGCCCCAAGGCCAGGCCGGCCAGCGCGCCCGCGCTTGTCCACGCCAGGCCTTCGCCAGCCACCACGGCCAGCACCTGCCACCGCGCAAAACCCAGGTGCACCAAGAGGCCAAACTCCTTGCGCCGCGCCAGCACCTGCGCGCTGAAACTCGCCGCTATGCCAAATAGACCAATACCAATTGCCACCGCTTGCAGCCAGTAAGTCACAGCAAAGCTGCGGTCAAAAATTTTCAGCGACAAAGCGCGAATCTCGCCTGCGGTGGCGAACTCGATCAAGCCATCCGAGCCACTAGAGTCACCGCCAGTTTGTCCAGCCGCCAGCCGGATTGCCTGCTGCACCAGGGTCACATCAGCGCCCGCGTTCAGCCATAGTGCGATGTCGTTGATGCGGGTGTCGCCCGTCAAGCGCACGTAATCACGGCTGTCCATGGCGATGCTGCCGCCTTGGCGGGCATAGTCACGCCAAACACCTGCTACAAAAAAAGATGCTGCCTTCTCTTTATTTTCAATACCCAGGGCTTGACCTAGCTTGGGAAACTGGCTGCCAGGCCTCGCGTCAAACAAATCAACCATGGCTTCGCTTACGTAAATTGCCACTGCGCCTGGCGGCGTTGGCAGCGATGGCGCCACCAAAGGCAACGCCAGGCCGGTGTCTGACAAGTCACGCGCCAGCAGGGCCACGGCGGGGCGCGTGGGTTCAAGTTGCAGCAAACGTGTCCGCTGGCCTCTGGTTTTTGCAACACCCGGCGTTGTCGCCACGACGCCTGCGAACTCGGGGGTGAAATAGGCCGACTCGCCCGCTTGGGTGCTGCTGGCAGTGCGTACATAGATATCAGCGGGCAACACTACGGCCAGCCATTGGCTGACGGAATCGCGAAAACTCGCCACCATCACCGTCAAGGCGACCGCCAGGCTCAATGCGGCCACGACGCCACTCACCGCAGCGCTCGCCCCCGCACGCACCCGCCGCGCACGTTCAACCGCCAGCAGCACCAAGGCCGAATGGCGCATCAAGGGCGTGGCCGCGCTGAGTGCCAGCCCGATCAAACCTGGCAGCGCCACGATGCCGCCTGCCAGCAGCAGCGCCACGGCTGCATAGGCTGCGAGTGGCAAGCCGAAGAGCGGCGGCATGAGCGCCAAGAGGGCGGCGGCCACCATCAGCCCGCCGCCTGCTGCCACAGGCCGAAAGCCCAGTTCCATCGACTCAGTCGTTGCCGCCAGACCTTTGAGTGTTTGGGCAGGTGGCAATGCCAGAGCCTGCTGCGCGGGCCACCAGCCGCCCGCAAGTGCCGCCAAAAGACCCAAAGCCGCGTAAGCTACCGCCGCGCCGGTGCTCCACTGCAAAGCGGGTGCAACACCCGAGAAATAACCACCGCCCAGGTCGCCGCCGAGAAGGCTTAGGGCCGCGCTGGCCAGGCTGGTGCCCAGCGCGACACCCGCCAAACTGCCTGCCAGGCCCAAGGCGGCCGACTCGAGCAGCACGATCTTCAAACGCTCGGCGCCAGTCAAGCCCAACACACCCAAAAGCGCAAACTGCTGCGCCCGTTTTGCCACACTCAGCGACAAAACCGAAAACACCAAAAATCCGCCAGTGAACAACGCTACCAAGGCCAAGGCGCTCATGTTCACCCGGTAGGCACGCGACAAATTGCTGATGCGATCTGCGGCGTCTGCGGGCGATGCGGCGCCCACGTCTGCTGGCCAACCCTGCGTTTGCTCAAGCGCATCCAGAAACGCGCGTCGCTGCACCCCGGGTTTGAGCTTCACATCGATGCGTGAGAGTTGGCCTACCTGACCAAACAAATCCTGCGCTGCGCCCAGATCCATCACCGCCAGCGCGGCACCCGGCGCGGTCACGCTGCCCCTGACGGTAAGGGTTTGCAGTGACAGCGCGGCCTGCACCTGCACAGAGCCGCCTGATCGCAACTGCAAGAGGGTTTGAGCTGCTGCATTGAGAAACACGCTTTGGGGGGCCAGAACCGCCAGTGAATCCATGGCCTCAGCGTCGCCGCGCTCGACGTTTTGGGTCGAATAAGCCGCCTGAGGCACCGGCATGAGCTGAGGCGAAATGCGGGCGACCACCAAGGCGTCAACACCTTGGATACTCAGCGGCTGGCGGCCCCCGGTGGCGCCCACCGCGTAGGTGGCGATTTCCAAAACTGGCGAAGCGCTGGCCACGTCCGGGTGGTTGGCGACGCGTGCGTACACCGACTCGTCAAACCCGCCAGCCGGCCCGGCGGCGAGGTTTCGCAAGGCCAGGTCAGGCTGGCCGCTGATCGACCGCGCCGCCTGCGCAAACTCATCCAGCGCCGACGCGTTAATCAAATGCACGGCAAAGGCCAGGGCCACGCCCAGCATCACCGCAACGATGGCCGCAGCATTGCGCCAGGGATGATGGCGCAATTCCTGCCATGAAAAGGTTTTTATCAGTGGCCACAGGGCGCTGGAAGAAGAAGTTCGCACAAATCGCATTTTCAGCGCTGCGCATTGGTATATTTACCGATTCACGGAAATTTATGACCCAACTCCCCCGCTTTCAAGATGTGGTCGATGCCGCAGGGCGTCTGAAAGGCCACGCCCACCATACGCCTGTACTTCGCTCCACCACGGCAGATCAACTCCTGGGTGCTGAAGTGTTTTTCAAATGCGAAAACTTTCAACGCATGGGCGCATTCAAGTTTCGTGGCGCGTTCAATGCCATGGCCAAGCTCGACGCCGAACACCGAAGTGCAGGCGTGGTGTGTTTCTCTTCCGGCAATCATGCCCAGGCCGTCGCTTTGTCCGGGCAGTTGTTGGGCATTCCTACGGTGATTCTGATGCCCGCAGACGCGCCGCCCCTGAAGATCGAAGCCACGCGCGGCTACATTGCCGCAAGCAAAGCCAAAGGCAGCGAGGTGGTGCTTTTTGACCGCTACAAAGACGACCGCGAAGCCCTGGCCACGCGCCTTGCCCAGGAGCGCGGCATGACACTCATCCCGCCCTACGACCACTTTGACGTGATTGCGGGCCAAGGCACGGCGGCCAAAGAGTTGTTCGAAGAAACCGGCCCGCTAGATTTCCTGCTGGTCTGCATGGGTGGCGGTGGCTTTTTATCGGGCTCGGCGCTATCGGCACGGGCTTTGTCGCCCGGCTGCAAAGTCTACGGCGTGGAACCCGAAGCCGGCAACGACGCGCAGCAGTCCTTCGCCAAAGGGCAGATCGTGCGCATCGAAACCCCAGTGACGCTGGCTGATGGGGCGCAGACACAGAGTGTAGGCAAGCTCAACTTTGCCGTGATCCAGCAGCAGGTAGACGGAATCCTGACCGCCACAGATGACCAACTCGTCGAGGCCATGCGTTTCTTCGCAGAACGTATGAAAATGGTTGTCGAACCCACCGGCGCCCTGAGTTTTGCCGCCGCACGGCATGCGGGTTTGCCGATAAAGGGTAAACGTGTGGGTGTGATCGTCAGCGGGGGCAATGTCGATTTGAAACGTTTCGCTGAACTAGTCAGTAGCGCCGCATGAATTTCAAAAGCAGCCTGCGCTTCGACCTCCCGTTTTGGATGTTCGCGGGCTGCTTGATGGCAGGCGTGGCAGGTTTCAGTCATGCCCAGTCGCTGAGCATCAGCAGTGAACCCGCAGTGTTGGCCAAGGCCGCATTGGGCGCTGAACCCGGTACGGCAGCGGTGGGCGTGTGGCGCAATGGCGAGGCCCGCTTTGGGTTTGTACGAAAGGATGATGCAAGGGGTGTGTTGCCGATGCCGCCCATGGCCGCACAAGACCAACCCTTGTTCGAAATCGGCTCAGTCAGCAAGTTGTTTACCGGGCTGCTGGTAGCGCAGGCGATTGAGCGCGGCGAGCTGGCACTGGACGACAGCTTGGGCAAATTGCTACAAGGCAAAGTCAATTTCGCCTCAACCGATGTTGCGGGTATCACGCTTCGGCAGTTGCTGACGCACAGTTCCTGCCTGCCACGGCAGTTTGGCCGGTTGGCGAACTTCTCTGAAGTGATTGGCCAAATCATCACGGCGGATCGCACCGCGCTGTGGCAGGCCTTGGCGATGCAGACTTTGCCCAAGCCGCCACCTTGCTCTGCAACCTATAGCAACTACGGGGTGGCGGTTGCCGCTGAAGTGTTGTCTGAAACATTTGGGAAACCCTGGCACGTTCTGGTGCATGAGCACATTACCGCTCCCTTGGGGATGCTGGATACGGTGGTTGGTTTAGGTGACAAGGCGCCCCGATTGGCACCTACCTATGACGGTAGCGAACGCACCCCGGTATGGGACATGAAGGCCTTTGTAGGCGCCGGTGGTTTGCGCTCGACGCCCCACGACATGTTGCTGTTTGGACGCGCCGTGTTGGCTGGCAAATCGGGGCCGCTAGGCGCAGCCGCCGAACGTTTGGTGTCGAAATTGGAGGATTACCGGGGGCGCGAAATTGGTTTCACCGCCTTTTTAGTCGGCCCCAAAGAGAAACGCAGCTTTTCGCACGATGGCCTGACTGGCGGTTACCGCACCTTGCTGACGCTTTATCAAGACACGGGTGAGGTGATGGTGACGATGGTGAGTAATGCCCAGGCGCCCATGTACCCGATGGCCGCGATCGTCGCGGGTAGCCGATACCCGGTCACCGACAAAGCCATCGCCATTGACCCAGGTCAATTGAAGGACTACGAAGGTGTGTACCGTGAAAACGAAGAAACGGCCTACACCGTCGTGGCGCAAGACGGCCAACTGTTTGTCAGATCAACCCGAAACGGCTTCAAGGCCTATGTGCCGGTCGCAGCAGATACCTTCACCCGCCCTGAAGTAGGTGCGCAAATCAGCTTTGTGCGCGAACAAGGCAAGGTGGCGGCCCTTCGCCTTGAGCAAGCAGGTTGGCGCGTTGTCGCACAGCGAAGCAGCGAGGCGGGATCAACCCGAGCCCTGCTACCTGAGAATGAACTTCGAGGCCTTGCAGGCAAGTACCAATTAAAGCGCCTGATTGGCCGCAATCTGGACTTCGACGTGCAAATCGATCTCCAGCAACTGGCTGTGAAGTCTCAAAACTTCCCCCGCGCTGCGGTCTTCCCCGTGGAGGGTGTGCGAGATCGGTTTTATTATGATTTTGTGAAGGCTGAACTGCAGTTTGAACGTGACGCAAGCGGCAGGGCAACTGCATTGGTACTGCATCAAAACGGCGTCTTCAGGATGGAGCGCCTTGACTGAAATCGGTGCTTGAAAAAATGTGAGACATTTTTCACGGATTGCAGAAAGCTGATTTCGAACAAGCATGAAAGTGAGAACAAATGCGCAATCTGGTGCATTCGCGTCATTGACTTGTCACAGGGCTGCGATACATTCATTCACATGTCGGTGCCGAAGCGAATCTTCGGCGAGCAAAGCGCCAATGACTGGATACGTGGTGCTACCGGCGCTAATACTGAAAAAAGCCAGGCCTGTGCGACCTGGCTTTTTTTTTGCAACGCTGGTTCTGCAGTTTGCTTGGCTCCCTTTCACATGGCGTCGAGCCGGGCGAAGAAATCCATTTTTGAAGCCGGAAGGGTTTCGAAAATACGCCAATCCAACTGTTAACATGGGTGTTAACAATGTGCGAAAAACGGTTGGTTTTTCGAATTTTTGCAAAAAATTGGCCACTAGGTCTCGTATTATATGGACAGTATGCTATATATAAGATAGCAACCGAAAACTCGCCACAATGACAAAAACGCTGCCATAACGCGTTGTTGAAATTGAAAGGACTCAAAACTCATGCCACGCCTCAACCCACTACCCAAAACCGCCACACCTGAACTGGCAGCGCATTTTGATTTCTTTCTCGGCACACTGGGCTTTACGCCCAACAGCGTGCTGACGATGCAGCGCAAACCCAAGCTGGTGAAGGCGTTCGCTGACTTGAACGCCGCCGTCATGGACCCCGCAGGTGAGGTTGACGCAGGTTTTCGCCGCCTCATCGGCCACGTGGTCAGCAAAGTCAGCGGCTGCCTGTATTGCCAGGCGCACACGCTTCTGGGTGCCCAGATCAAGGGCGTCAGTGATGCCAAGATGGCCGATATCTGGAGCTACGCCAGCAGCCCGCACTACAGCCCACGCGAGCGCCTGGCCCTGGATTTCGCTATCGCCGCCAGCAGCCAGCCCAATGCCGTAACAGATACGCAGTTCGCCGAGTTGCGCCTGCACTGGAGCGAGGGCGAAATCGTCGAGATCATGGGCGTCGTGGCGATGTTCGCATTTCTCAACCGCTGGAACGATACCCTGCAAACCCCGCTGGAAGCCCCCGCCGTTGCGGTCGCTTCAAAGGCGCTGGGGGATAAGGGGTGGGGGGTGGGCGGTCATATTTAGCGG
>JANOXL010000258.1:0-2741 GCA_031418395.1 Rhodoferax sp.
TCGGGCTCAGGCAAATCCACCCTGGCCAAATTGCTGCAAGGCTTCTACGTGCCCACCAGCGGGCAAATTCGCATCGATGGCACCGACATCCGGCACCTGGCCGCCAATGAGCTGCGCGCCTACTTTGGCGTGGTGCCGCAAGAAACCAACCTCTTCAGCGGCAGCATTTACGACAACCTGGTGTTGGCAAACCCACTGGCCACGTTTGAGCAGGTGGTGCAGGCCTGCAAGATGGCCGAGATCAACACGGTGATCGAAGCCCTGCCCAACGGGTACCAGACCGAGATTGGCGAGCGCGGCGCGGGCCTGTCGGGCGGGCAAAAGCAGCGCCTGGCCATCGCCCGGGCCCTGCTCAAGCGCCCGCAAATCCTGATTTTTGACGAAGCCACCAGCGCGCTGGATTCTGAAACAGCAGAGCATTTCGCCAAGACCATCAATGCCCTGCGGGGTAAGGTGTCGATGTTGTTCATCACGCACCAGCAGCCTAAGGGCTTGGTGGTGGATGCGGTGGTACAACTGGGGAAGATCGGATGACTATTAACAAATCGCCCCAGCGAGCCAAACGCGAATGCCTACGCCACCACCACTTCAATCGTCTTGCCCAGAGTGTGCGCTGCGGTCTCTATCTGATCGAGTCTGCTTGCATGGCGCAGGTCAAAAAGCCGATCCACTTGCGGCACATGCCACCCCAAACGGCGCGCCAACTCCGCTTTACGAATCCCTTGCTCCGTCATGGCTTGGTACAGACCGAGCTTTGCGCCCTCCAGAGCGCCGGGACGCACCGTCTTTTGTCCGCGCTTGGGTTTGCTGGGGAGCGGCAAGGGTTTGCGGGCATCCACATAAAACGACAGACCACTTTCCAGCGCGTCAACGGCGTGACGCAAAGCCTCTGCTTCATCCGCGCCAAAGGTGATCGCCTCAGGCACGTCCGCAAAAGTGACCAAGATCGTGTCGCCATCAGGCGTCAAACTTACAGGGTAGTTGAACATGTTGCTTCCTTTCACTTCAATCCAAGTTGGCGTTTGATGGCAGCCTCCAGCCCTTTGCCCAGTTCTGCCGTGCCGTGCATGGGAAGTACCGTCTGCCTGCCATTCAAAATGACCTTCAAATGAGAACCCCTGCCTGGCTGAAACGTGGCACCCTGCTGCGCCAGCCATTTCTTCATCTGTTTGGAGTTCATGTTTGAATTTTAAACATTTTTGTTGTGTTTTTAAAAATGTATCAAGACATCAAAATCGAACCGCCAGGCAAGTTAACGCCCTGCGCCGACATCCGCCACCCGGCTGCGAAAAGTCTCTTGCCAGTTTCATCCTTCACGCCGCAGATTTTTGAAAGGCCCGCCATGTCTTCTTTGACCGCCACCAACAAGACCACCACAGCCGCCCCTACCTCGTGCAACATTGACCCAAGCGGGCCATTCAGCATACCGCTGTCTTTAAAAATGAGCAAAAATGATAGCAACAAACGACCATTTCACGAGACCTACATGCCTGAAAAATCATTGAAACGTCAAGTTGATGCCTTGCTACATCAAATCGTACCCATTATGGGTATGAGCGCCGCGGCAAATGAATCGATTTGCAGGCGGGTGGCGTGACAGCGCCTATAGCTGACCAAGGTCAGTTCCAACCGAACTCAAACTTGTTTGAAAGGATTGCACCATGAACTTCAAATCTAGGATCAACCGCTGGGCCCAATGTCTGGTAGTCGCCTTGCTGCTGGCTGTGGCGGCAGGCTGCGCCAACCCAGTCCAAGCTGTTAACGCCGCGCAGTACCACGCCTTCGGGTTTGATGCGCGCCAAGACAGTCCCGATACGGAGATCTTGGCGTATCGCTATGGATCGGTAAATATCGGACAACTCCGGATGCCGTATTGGAAAGATGAAAAAGAAGGCTCAAGGCAAGCCACTGGCATCCACGCCACCATGTCCATCGAAGGTGGCCTGTACGTCAAATGGCGGCTGCGAAGCACCGGCCAGGTGTTTGAAGACACAGTGGATTTGCGGGCGGTGTTGCCAAATGACTTGACGAATCAGCGGGTGTACTTCGTGGCGCTGGGCGACAAAGTCTTCGTCTATTTGAGCGACTTGTCCAAGCAAAAGCAGCAATCGGAGCCCATCGTTGGCCCGTTTCGAATCCAGTTGTATCCCACCCGACTAATTTACTCCACACCCCGCTAAACACCGAGGAGACTCCACATGACCTACGCCATCCCACTGACCGCTGCACAAATCCAGGCCGCCCAAACCCAGGCTATGGCCATTGCCAACAGCGCCAACACTGCCATCGGCAGCAACAAATTCGTGTTCTTCGCCGCGTTTGACGGCACCAATAACGATAGAACCAATCCCGCGCTGGCGCAAGACTCGCAGATGACCAGCGTGGGGGTTTTAGAGTTGATGTCCCAAGCCGGGAACGTCAACAACACCAGTCGCGCGTCCAAGTATTACCCAGGCCCCGGCACGCCTACTGCTGCCGAACTGGCCCACGGCAACACCAATGGCGCAGGCATCGGGCAATTGCTGCCCACCCAGCAAATGCGGGCTACCGCCGAGTTGGCTTACAACGATTTCAAAGAGCAAGCCCTTAATTGGCTTGCCGCAGACAACACCCGCAGCGCCGCTGACATCACCACAGCCGTGGTCGGCTTCAGCCGGGGCGGCCCCACTGGGGTCATCTTTGCGCAGCTCATCGCTGAGCGGGGCCTGACCGCCGCCGATGGCGCGGTGCTCATCCCTACC
>JANOXL010000259.1:0-12073 GCA_031418395.1 Rhodoferax sp.
TTCGGAGGCCAATACTCTATCCACTGAGCTACAGCCGCGCTAGGTGAAGCCTTGAATTGTAGGGGTTTTCACAGGTGTGCCCGCTATAATACTGGGTTGATTTCAAGACTTCCGACCATTTTGAGGACACCATGAGCGACCACAGTCACGCCGCAGCGCATGAAGAGGAACACACCGGCCCGATCAAAACACCCAAGCAGTTGCTGGTGGCGGTTTTCTTTTCGTTCGTGGCTCCGGTGCTGATCATCATCGCCCTGGTGTATTACGTGGTGTCCGATGCCAAGCCCGCTGCTGGCACGGTGAACATGGAGAAAACAGTCGCCCAGCGCCTTCAAAAAGTCGGGTCGGTGGAGATTCGTGACGCCAACCGCGAGCTGAAAAACGGCGCTGCGGTGTTTCAAGCCCAATGTACGGCCTGCCACACTCCCGGCTTGGCGGGCGCGCCCAAAGTCGGTGACGCGACTGCTTGGGCTCCGCGCATCGCCACGGGTTATCAAACACTTTTAACCTCGGCCCTCAAAGGCAAAGGGGGCATGGCAGCGCAAGGGGGTGGCGACTTTGAAGACCTGGAAATCGCCCGCGCGGTGGTGTACATGACCAACGCCAGCGGCGGTAAACTCGACGAACCCAAAGCAGACGCGCCCGCAGCAGCCGCGTCTGAAGCGCAGGCCAGCAAATAACGGGGCATTGCAACGCGTCACAACGACGCGCCATTTTTTCAAAATAAAAAGCCGGAATTGCTCCGGCTTTTTTATTGGGATATTTTCAGCCTTCAGGTCTGGAAAATAAACCACGCATTGCTATCACTAAATTAGCGTTTTAGTGATTATCCTGTGTATTTTTTGACCTTGGACATTTTTCAAATGAAAACTGAACGCCAATTTTCGACGCTTCAACGGCCTTTGGCGTCCAGATACCCATCTCTACCGCTGTCGCCACCACACCCACATCCTGGGTGTGTACCAAGCCAAAACCGACATCGGTGCTGAGGTACACGCGGCCTTGCTCATCCAGCCAGCAGGCCTGCACCGCAGCCTTGTGCCCGGCGTGGGAGCGTACCGAGATGCTGCCCAAGGCCTCGACATCGAGCCGCCAAATCCACGGCGTGGCCTCCAGCTCCACATACACCCGCTGCGGCCCGTTCTGGAAGAACCATTGACCCAGCGCGTCACAGGCATAGTTGCGCTGGATGAAATCGATCAGTTTTTCGTGTTTGAGCAGCGAGCCTTTGCTGTGCGGCAGGCCACTTTGAAACGCACCAGCGGCCTGGGCGCGGTCGTCCCGCATATACCAGTTGCCGCGCGCATCCAGCCCGAGCCAGCCATAACAATGCGGCACGTTGGGCCACTTGGCCATCGCCTGAACCACCATGGGATCCATGGTTCTATTTTGCCCCCGCAGCTTGCGCCAACCAGTGGCCCACGGTATCCGGCAGCGCGCGAAGGTGCGCCGGGAAGCCGCCTGACGGAAACCCGACATGGCCGCCGTGTGCCGGCTGCCATAGCTGGACCCACGGTCCCACGTCGCTTTGCACCGGCAGACAAGCCGCGGGAATAAACGGGTCATTCAGCGCGTTGACCACCAACGCGGGGACGCGAATGCGGTGCAGGTGCGGCTTGGCCGAGCCCCGGTGCCAGTAGTCGTCGGTGTTTTTGAAGCCGTGCAGGGGCGCGGTGACAATGTTGTCAAACTCATAAAGGTCGCGTGAGCGCAGCATCGCCTCGCGGTCAAACAGGCCGGGGTGTTGCGCCAGTTTGCGCAAGGCCTTGGGTTTCATCGAATTGATGAACATCCGCGTGTAAACCAGCCGATTGAAGCCCTGCCCAATCGCCCGGCCACTCGCGGCAAGGTCAACAGGTGAGCACACACTTGCAACAGCGCTCACTGTTTTAGAGGCTTCCTCGCCCGCCTCCTCAGCCCAGCGCAGGAGCGCGTTGCCACCCAGCGAAATACCAATCGCGACGATGGGGCCTGTGTGCAAGGTGCGCAATCGTTCCAAAATCCAGCCGATTTCTTCGTAATCGCCCGAGTGATAAGCCCGCGGCGCCAGGTTCATCTCGCCACTACAACCTCGAAAATGCGGCACACAGTAGGCCATGCCGCGCTGCCGGGCAAATTCGGCGAACGACTGCGCGTAGTGGCTGCCCGAGGAGCCTTCGAGGCCGTGGAACAGGACCAGAAGTGGTAGGGACACGCCCTGAGGGAGCGTGGGGGCCACACTCCAATCTACGTCGATAAAGTCGGCGTCAGGCGTCGTCCAGCGCTGCCGGGTAAATTGGGGCGGCGCTTTGTCGAAACGGCGGGCGTACAGGGCGCCCCAGATGGTTTGCACATTGCCGCCCGGCAGCCACACAGGCGCTTCATAATTCATAGCGTAATACAGACATACTGCATGACCCAGAGGCACAAATTGCTCACAAGCACGACGCGTGGCCCGCTAAAACCATTGTGACCGCTCAATGCAGCACCGAAGGCGCTTCATTCACCTCGTCCGCCTGGTTTTGCATGCCGGGGCTGGCATGGTGCGCCACCAGCCGCCAGCCTTGGCTCGTGCGGTGGTAAACATTGGTCGCCAAGACGTAGGCATGGGCTGGGCCGCCTTCGAGCATGACCTCGATACGCTCGACCAGGTTGTGGACAGCCGAGGTGAGCGACTCGACCCGACGCACCTGCATGGGAACGGCGCGGATGCTGCCATTCGAGAACAATGAGTCAAAGGTCGCGCGAATGGCGCCCAAGCCCACCACGCGCGGACCGCCGGGGTGGACGCAGAAGATGTCATCGTCGTCAGCCCAACAAGCCATGAGTTTTTCGATGTCGCCGTTTTGCAGGGCTTCGTAAAAGCCGGCCTCGACATCATCGGCGCTGCCGCCCACCAAGACGGCTTGTTGTTTGGCTTTAGGCACTTTGGGCATAGGCCCGATTTTGCACCGACTTGAATTCCGGGTCATCGGCGGCAAGTATGCTAGGGTACGCAGCAAACCTTGCCTGCCCTGGTTTTACTGAACTGGAGAATCTGATGAAAAACTGGATCAAGACTTTTGCCACTGTGATCGCCCTGCCGCTCTTGTTGGTGGGCTGCGGCTATAACGATTTTCAGCGGCTGGATGAATCGACCAAATCCGCCTGGAGCGAGGTGCTGAACCAGTACCAGCGCCGTGCCGATCTGGTACCCAATATTGTTGCCACCGTCAAAGGTGAAGCGGCCTTTGAGCAAGACACCCTGACCAAAGTCGTGGAAGCGCGGGCCAGGGCCACCTCAATGCAGGTCACGCCGGAAACTCTGAACAACCCGGAAGCCTTCAAAAAATTCCAGGCAGCGCAAGGCGAGCTGGGCAGTGCCTTGAGCCGCCTGATGGTCGTTTCAGAGCGCTATCCGGATCTCAAAGCCAACCAGGGTTTCCGCGATTTGCGGGTACAACTCGAAGGCACTGAGAACCGCATTACCGTCGCTCGCAACCGCTATATCCAGACTGTGCAGGAGTACAACGTGCTGACACGCAGTTTCCCGAGCAACTTGACGGCCATGGTCTTCAGTTATGCCGTCAAGCCGAGTTTCGCGGTGGAAAACGAAAAAGCCATCTCCGCGCCGCCGACGGTCGATTTCACCAAAAAGCCGTGATGCTGTTTGCGTCATGGCGCTTACCTTGCAAGTTTTAGCGGTACCGTCATCGTGATGACCTGGGCCGGTGGATGGCGAAAAGCAGTAGTTGCCGGTTTGATCCTGCTGGTGGGCTGGCTCAGCTTTGCACAAGGCGTGGGAGCGCAAGCGCTGCTACCGATCCCGCCGGCGAGCGCGCACGTCATCGACCAGACAGGAACCCTGGACGCTAGCCAAGTCGCCGCCCTGGACGCCAAGCTGGCCGCTTTTCAGCGCGACAAAGGCTCACAAATCGTCATTTTCATGGTTGCGACCACGCAGCCCGAAGACATCAGTTCATTTGCCAACCGAGTTGGCAACACCTGGAAGATTGGCCGCAAAGAGGTGGGCGACGGCCTGCTGTTGATCGTCGCCAAAAATGACCGTAAAGTGCGTATCGAGGTTGCCAAGTCACTCGAAGGGGCGATTCCCGACTTGGCGGCCAAGCAGATTATTGACAGCGCGATCACACCCAATTTCAAGGCTGGCAACTTTGCGGCAGGCCTGGGTGCGGCCAGTGAGCTGATCATGGCGCGCATCACCGCCGAAGGCCTGCCCGCTGGGGCCAAGGCGGGCGGCGGCGGTTTTCAAAGCCAGAGTGCAGGCCTGGACCAGCTTGCCAACATGGACTGGATGGGCGGTTTGATTTTCCTGCTGTTTGCGGTGCCCATTGGGGTCTCCATCGCCAGCGCTTACTTAGGACGAAAACTTGGCTCAGTGGTGGCCGGTGGCGGTGTGGGTGCCTTGGCTTTTTTTGTCACAACCAGCGTGGTACTGGCTGTGTTGGCCGGGGTCGCCGCCTTGGTGTGGGCGCTCATGGTGGGCACGGGGGCGTCACGAGCGCAGTCCCCTCGCATGCGGGGACGACGCGGCTTTGATGCGGCTTCGGGTGCAGCCGCTGGCTCAGCCTGGGGTGGCAGTTGGGGTTCGGGCAGCGGTGGTTTTGGTTCTGGCGGAGGTTTTAGCTCCGGCGGTGGCGGTGATTTCGGCGGCGGCGGTGCCTCGGGTGACTGGTAAATGACAATGAAGAAACCCTCACTTCTTAAGCGTCTTCAACGCATCCTTCGGCATCGCTGGCTGGATGAATCCGATGCCCGCAAGGCCGTGCCGGCAGATCTGGCCGAGCGCCTGCAGCGGCGTGTAGCGGCCAGTGAAAAGCGCCACAGCGGCGAAGTACGCGTCTGCGTCGAGGCCGGGCTGCCCATGAGTTATTTGTGGCGCAGCGCACCGGCGCGCGAACGCGCCGTGATGCTGTTTAGCAAATTGCGGGTGTGGGACACCGCGCACAACAATGGCGTGCTGATTTACCTTCTGTTGGCTGACCACGCGATTGAAATTGTTGCCGACCGGGGTCTCAACGCCGTGGTGACGGTCGGCGAGTGGCAGGCCATGGTCAACAACTTAAGCCATGCACTGCGCGAGCAGCGTTATGAAGATGGTTTGACCCAGGCGCTGGAGGAGGTCTCAGCGGTCTTGGTGCGCCACTTTCCAGTCCAAGAGGGTCAGGCGGACTCGGATGAGTTACCCAATCAAGTCATTGTTTTATAACGCTGCTGCTGCGCGGCGATAGGCCAACTCCGTTTTTGCGCGGATGGGTCGGTTCAAACAAAAAAGCCCTGCACTTGGCAGGGCTCAGGAGCGCATAACTGTGATCGCCAAAGGAGGCGACGCAACGCTACTTCTTTTGACGGTACTTGCGCAGCGCGGCGATCTGGGCAGCCATGATGGCCAACTCTGATGTGGCTTTGGCCATATCGATCTCACTCTTGGCGTTTTTCAGCGCCTCTTCTGCCGCCGCTTTGGCTTCATTGGCTTTTTCGTCGTCCAGGTCTTTACCGCGCACCGCTGTGTCTGACAACACGGTGACGCAGTTAGGTTGCACTTCCAGAATGCCGCCGGCCACGAAAACGAACTCCTCCGAGCCGTCTTCCATTTCGATACGCACTGAGCCCGCCTTAATGCGGGTAATCAGCGGCGTATGGCGCGGATAGATGCCCAACTCGCCCGCTTCACCCGGCAAAGCCACAAATTTGGCTTCGCCGGAGAAGATGGACTCTTCGGCGCTTACGACGTCAACGTGTATGGTTGCCATAACTAACTCCAGTTAAAAGTTGCTGCGTTGACTATCAAGCAACTTTCTTGGATTTTTCAATCGCTTCGTCGATAGTGCCGACCATATAGAAGGCTTGTTCCGGCATGTGGTCACACTCGCCGTTCACAATCATTTTGAAGCCGCGAATCGTCTCGCTCAAAGGCACGTATTTGCCGGGTGAGCCGGTAAACACTTCAGCCACGTGGAAAGGCTGCGACAGGAAACGTTGAATTTTGCGTGCACGGGCCACGGCCAGTTTGTCTTCAGGGGCCAGGTCGTCCATACCCATGATGGCGATGATGTCGCGCAACTCGCGGTAACGCTGCAGGGTGCCTTGAACGGCGCGAGCGGTGTTGTAGTGGTCTTCACCGACAACTTGGGGCGACAACTGGCGGCTGGTGGAGTCCAGCGGGTCCACAGCCGGGTAAATGCCCAAGGAAGCAATATCACGGCTCAACACCACGGTGGAATCCAGGTGGGCAAAGGTCGTCGCCGGGCTGGGGTCGGTCAAGTCATCCGCAGGCACGTAAACGGCCTGGATCGAGGTGATGGAGCCGACTTTGGTGGAGGTAATGCGCTCTTGCAAACGGCCCATTTCTTCGGCCAGCGTGGGCTGATAACCCACGGCGGAAGGCATACGGCCCAACAGCGCGGACACCTCGGTACCGGCCAGGGTGTAACGGTAAATGTTGTCCACAAAGAACAGAACGTCTTTGCCTTCGTCGCGGAATGATTCAGCGATGGTCAAACCCGTCAAGGCCACGCGCAGACGGTTGCCAGGTGGCTCATTCATCTGACCGTAAACCATGGCCACTTTGGATTCTTCGAGGTTCTCAAGATTCACCACGCCGGAGTCGGCCATCTCATGGTAGAAATCGTTGCCCTCACGGGTGCGCTCACCCACACCGGCGAACACGGACAAGCCCGAGTGCGCCTTGGCGATGTTGTTGATGAGTTCCATCATGTTCACGGTTTTGCCGACACCGGCACCACCGAACAGGCCGACTTTGCCGCCTTTGGCGAACGGACAGACCAAGTCAATCACCTTGATGCCGGTTTCGAGCAACTCTTGCGAGGGGCTCAGTTCATCGTAAGCCGGGGCTTTGCGGTGAATCGACATGTGCAAATCAGCATTCACCGGGCCGCGCTCGTCAATCGGCGCACCCAACACGTCCATGATGCGGCCCAGCGTGGCTTTGCCGACGGGCACCTGAATGGAGTTGGCGGTGTTTTTCACCATCGTTCCGCGACGCAGGCCGTCAGACGAACCCAGCGCGATGGTACGCACAATACCGTCGCCCAACTGTTGCTGGACTTCCAGCGTCAGGTTCGAGCCGTCCATCTTGAGGGCGTCATAAATCTTGGGCATCTTGTCGCGTGGAAATTCCACGTCAACGACGGCACCGATACATTGAACGATCTTGCCTTCAACGCCTGCGTTTGCATTAGCTTGAGCCATTACTTTTGCTCCAAAAATAAAATCAAAAATTCTTAAAAACGATTTTTAGACCGTTGCAGTTGACCATCAGGTCACACTGCCGCGGCCCCCGCCACGATTTCCGAAAGTTCTTTCGTAATCGCCGCTTGACGTGTCTTGTTGTAAACCAGTTTTAACTCGGCAATCACATTGCCGGCGTTGTCGGTCGCAGCCTTCATGGCCACCATACGCGCGGCATGTTCGCTGGCCATGTTTTCGGCCACCGCTTGGTAGACCAGCGCCTCTGCGTAACGCACCAGCAAGTCGTCAATCACCGCCTGTGCGTCAGGCTCATAGATGTAATCCCACCCATGTTGCGTTCCACTGGCTTTGGTTTCGGCCTGCATTTTGGCGGCTGATAAGGGCAACAGTTGCTCGAGCACCGGCTCTTGCCGCATGGTGCTGACAAATTTGTTGTAGCTCAGGTAAACCGCGCTGACTTCACCCTTGATATAAGCATCGAGCAACACCTTGACCGGGCCAATCAGTTTGTCCAAATGGGGTTTGTCACCCAAATGCGTGACGTGAGAGACGACTTTGGCACCAATACGGTTGAGAAAACCCAAACCTTTGCCACCAATCGCCACAGACAGCGGCGACTGGCCTGCGGCCTGCGCTTCCCGCAACCGCAAAGTCACCGCCCGGAACAAATTGGTGTTCAAGCCGCCGCACAGCCCCTTGTCGGTGGTCACCATGATGAATCCAACCGATTTTGCGTTCGGATTGGGTTTCAAGAATGGATGCACATACTCGGGATTGGCTTTGCCAAGGTTCGTCGCAATGTTGCGGATTTTTTCGCTGTAAGGCCGGGCTGCGCGCATCCGCTCCTGCGCCTTGCGCATCTTGGACACGGAAATCATTTCCATGGCCTTGGTGATCTTCTTGGTGTTTTCCACCGATTTGATCTTGGTGCGTAATTCCTTGCCTGATGCCATAAGGACCCCTTATCTATTCAAAATGGGGTTTAGGCGAACGACTTTTTGAAAGCCGCTGTCGCAGCCATCAACTCGGCTTCTGCGTCTTTGTCCAACGCTTTGGAATCTTCGATTTTGGACAACAAAGCGGCGTGTTTGTCTTTCAAATGCGCGTGTAAGCCATGCTCAAACGGCAACACCTTGTTCACCGCGATGTCGTCCATGAAACCCTTGTTCACTGCGAACAGCGAGGCACCCATCAGGCTGATGGGTAGTGGGCTGTATTGGGTTTGTTTGAGCAATTCGGTCACCCGGGCGCCGCGGTCCAGCTGCTTGCGGGTGGCCTCGTCCAGATCAGACGCGAACTGCGCAAACGCGGCCAGCTCACGGTACTGCGCCAGGTCGGTACGGATACCGCCCGATTGGCCTTTGATGACCTTGGTCTGAGCAGCAGAACCCACGCGAGACACCGAGATACCCGCGTTAATGGCGGGGCGAATGCCGGCGTTGAACAGCGAGGTCTCCAGGAAAATCTGGCCGTCGGTGATGGAGATCACGTTGGTGGGCACAAAAGCAGACACGTCACCGGCTTGGGTTTCAATGATGGGCAGCGCCGTCAAAGAACCGGTTTTGCCTTTGACCGCACCTTTGGTGAAGTCTTCAACGTATTTTTCGTTGACGCGTGCGGCGCGCTCAAGCAAGCGGCTGTGCAGGTAAAACACGTCGCCAGGGTAGGCTTCGCGGCCTGGCGGGCGACGCAACAGCAAGGACACCTGACGGTAAGCCACGGCTTGTTTGGACAGGTCGTCGTACACAATCAGCGCATCTTGACCGCGATCGCGGAAGTACTCTCCCATCGTGCAGCCAGAATAGGCACTCACATACTGCATAGCGGCCGACTCAGATGCCGTGGCCGCAACAACCGTGGTGTACGCCATGGCGCCAGCGGCTTCGAGCGAACGCACGACGTTTTTGACGGACGATGCTTTCTGGCCGATCGCCACGTAGATACAGGTCATGTTCTGACCTTTCTGGTTGATGATGGCGTCAATCGCCACCGCGGTCTTACCGGTCTGGCGGTCGCCAATAATCAACTCGCGCTGACCACGGCCCACGGGCACCATCGAGTCAATCGACTTCAAGCCGGTTTGCATCGGTTGATCCACCGATTTACGGGCGATCACGCCAGGCGCGACTTTTTCGATCACGTCGGTCATCTTGGCGTTGATCGGGCCTTTGCCGTCAATGGGCTGACCCAACGCGTTGACCACACGACCCAGCAGCTCGGGGCCGACCGGCACTTCCAGAATACGGCCCGTGCATTTGACGGTGTCGCCTTCGGAGATGTGTTCGTATTCGCCCAAAATCACCGAGCCGACCGAGTCGCGCTCGAGGTTCAGTGCCAAGCCGTAAGTCGGCTGACCATCTGAGCCCGCCGGAAACTCCAGCATTTCGCCAGCCATCACGTCCGAGAGGCCGTGGATGCGGCAAATGCCGTCGGTGACAGAGACCACGGTGCCCTGGTTGCGAATGTCGCTGTTTGAGGCCAAACCCTCAATGCGGCTCTTGATCAGTTCAGAAATTTCTGCTGGATTGAGTTGCATGACTCGTATCCTCTATTAAGATAACTTTTTACAAAAAAACGGGCCAATGACCGGGCGAAGCAAAAGGCAAAAGCCTCAAGCCGAAAGCGCCACTTTCATTTGTTCAAGGCGGGCTTTAACCGAAGTGTCCAGCACCTCGTCTCCCACCACCACGCGGATACCGCCGATCAACTCGGGTTGCGACGCCACCGACACATTGAGCGCGCGGCCAAATCGCTTTTCGAGCGCGCCTTTAACGTCAACCAATGCATCGGCTCCAATCGGGAAAGCACTGTAAACCACAGCGTCCGAGGAGCCGCCTTGGGCGTTTTTCAGAGCGCGAAACTGCTGGGCAATCGCAGGCAAGGCGTTCAGACGTCCGTTTTCAATGACGGTGCGAAGGAAGTTCTTGGCCATATCGGGCATCGCCGTTTTGGTGATGCCCGTGATCAGACCCAGAACCTGATCTGTCGTTGCCTTGGGGCTGTCAGAAAAGGCCAGCAATTGCGGGTCGCCCGCAATAGCAGCCAGCTCATCGACCCACACGGACGCACCTGCCTCAGCGCCGGGACTAGCTTTGACAGCCTTGTACAGCGCTTCAGCGTAAGGGCGTGCAATGGTTGCAATTTCAGCCATGGCGCGCTCTTATAGCTCGGTCTTGAGGCGGGACAACAAATCAGCGTGAACACCGGCGTTGACTTCCTTGCGGAGAATCTGCTCGGCACCCTTCACCGCCAGCGCAGCGACCTGCTCGCGCAGTGCCTCGCGGGCTTTGACGGTCTGTTGGTCGGCTTCCGACTTGGCAGCAGCGATGATCTTGTTGGCTTCTACGGTCGCCTTGGACTTGGCCTCCTCCACGATGGCTTGCCCACGGCGCTCGGCGTCAGCCAGGCGCGCGGCGGTCTCGGTGCGTGACTTGGCCAGCTCCTCTTCCACACGCTTGTTGGCGCTGGAGAGTTCGGCTTTCGCTTTGTCAGCGGCAGCAAGGCCTTCACCAATTTTGGCGGCGCGTTCGTCCAATGCGTTAGCGATTGGCGGCCAGACGTACTTCATCGTGAACCCGACCAAGATCAGGAACACAATCATCTGGACAATTAAGGTACCAGTAATGCTCACTTTTCACCTTTCCCCAAGGGCGCAATGCCCGTAGGAATGACGTTATGAATGGACTTTGAACTTACTTTGGCAAGCTGGCCAACTGGGCCAGGAACGGGTTGGCCGTGGCAAACCACAGAGCAACACCGGTACCGATAATGAAGGACGCGTCGATCAGACCCACCAACAAGAACATTTTGGTCTGCAGTTCACCCATCAGCTCGGGCTGTCGTGCGGCCGACTCAAGGTATTTGCTGCCCATGATGCCGATGCCGATACAGGCACCCATTGCGCCCAGACCGATGATGAGGCCGGCGGCCAGTGCAACAAAGCTAATAACTTCCATGATTACTCCTAAAGGACTTGGTTGACGAGAAAAAAAAGAAACGAGAACGAGGGTGCGTCTGTGTCAATGCTTGTCATGCGCTTGACCCAGATAAACCAGGGCCAGCATCATAAACACAAAGGCTTGCAAGACGATGATCAAAATATGAAAGATGGACCACACGGTGCCCGCGATGATGTGGCCAATGGCCAGGCCGATGCCGGTGGCCGACAGCGACCAGGCACCGCCCATCAAGGCGATCAGTAAAAAGATGAGTTCGCCCGCATACATGTTGCCAAAGAGTCGCATGCCGTGCGAGACGGTTTTTGCGATGAACTCAATGATTTGCATGGCGAAATTGAACGGGTACAAGGCCCAGTGGTTGCCAAACGGCGCCGTGAACAGTTCGTGAATCCAGCCGCCCAAACCCTTAATCTTGATGTTGTAGAACAGGCAGATCAGCAGCACAGCCACCGACATCCCCATGGTGATGGACAAGTCCGCCGTGGGAACGACGCGCAGGTAAGCGTGATGCGGATCGCCGCCGAACAGTGTGTAGAAGTACTTTGACAGCTCTGGCAGCAGATCGACCGGCAGCAGATCCATGCAATTCATCAGGATGATCCAGACAAAAATCGTCAGGGCCAGCGGCGCGACAAATTTGCGGCTCTCGGCGTTGTGCACGATGCCCTTGGCCTGGGAGTCGACCATTTCGACCAACATTTCAACCGCGGCCTGGAAACGTCCTGGCACGCCAGAGGTTGCTTTGCGCGCTGCCAGCCACAGCACCCAGCAGCCCAGAATGCCGAGTGTGATGGAGAAAAACAGTGAATCGAAACTGAAGACCGAAAAATCGACGACAGATTTGGGCTTGGCGTTTTGCAGATGCGTCAGGTGATGAATGATGTATTCACCCGAGGTCTGTACTTTTTCAGCGGCCATCTTTT
>JANOXL010000260.1:0-6296 GCA_031418395.1 Rhodoferax sp.
TACCGCTCCGATGGCGAGGCCGTATCGGCTGCCGGGTCGAGCATCGCGCTCACCTATGCCGCAGCGCTGGATCCCGCTATCAATTTCAATGCAACCAATTCCCTGAGCATCACCAACACCGTGGGCGATATCAATGCCCTGTCGTCATCACAACCCAATTTGGTTCTCAATGCCCCAAATGGCAATGTTATTTTTGCACCAGGTGCCAATTTCACCGGTGGGCCGGTGACGGTTAGCGGCGGCGGAAGTGCTCTGTTTAACTCCGGAACGGTGACCTTCGCGACGGCCTTTAACACCAGCATGCCGGTCAACGTGAATGGCGCGACGGTGAACGTCAATGGCGCAACGCCGCAAGATATCAGCGGCGGTGTTTGGACCATCAACAGCGGGGCCTTGAACTTACCTGCGGCGGGCGCCAATGTATTGGCTGGCTCTGCATTGAATGTGGTTGGCGGCACGGTCAGCATTGCCGGTACTGGCGCTTTGAACAATGCAGGCACGGTCACAGCCAACGGCAATTTGACATTGCCAGGTGACTTTATCAACCAAGCCGGTGCCACAGCCAACCTGGGCAACCTCAACATTGGTGGCAACCTGTTCAACTCGGGCAACTTCAATGTCACCGCGGGTACAGTCAACGTCCAGGGGACGCAAATCCAGCAACTCGGCGGCGAATTGACAGTAGCTGGCGGCGCCACCTTGAACATGACCAGCCCCTCTGGCCTGTTGACCTGGCAAGACGGGATCATCAGTGGCGCTGGATTGCTCGATTTCACCGGCGGCGGAACCTATCAATTTGCAGGCTCTGGCGACCGCGTCATTGATGGTCTTAATTTCTCCTTCACCAATTTGACCTTGCCCAATGGCTCACTCACCCTGCAATCAGGCAGCCTGACACTCAACGGCGCAACCGTTTTGCCAACGGGCGTTGAACTGAACCTGAACGGTGGAACCCTCACCAATAACGGCAATATGGATATCGGTGGAACCTTTGGCTTGACGGGCGGCGCCTTCACCGGCCCTGGTAGCTTGACGATGTCCGGCGGCAGCTTGAATCTGCCGTCAGGCAACACGGTTGCCTGGACGAATAGTGGCGCTTTGACCAATACTGGCACGCTCAGCCTGGCGGACTCCACCATTACCAATGCGATCAACAACCAGGGCACGATCAATCTTGGAATTGGGCTGGTATTTACGCAAGCGCTGGACAACTCCGGAACGATAGTCGCCCAAAACGGCAGTTCAACCCAATTTGGTGGCGGTTTCAACCAACAGGCCGGCGGCGTGCTGGAACTCAAGGGCGGTGGTGTGAATGGCAACATCAGCGTCAACCAAGGCACCATCAAGGGGATCGGTACGATCAATGGCGATTTGAATGTTGGAAACGCGACGTTCACGCCCGGCGCATCACCGGGTGCCATTACCATTACGGGTAACCTCAACATGATTGCCGCCAGCGTGCTGACGATTGAAATCGGTGGTCTGGCGCAGGGCACTGAATACGACTGGGTCAACGTGCTGGGCGCGGCCACGCTGGCAGGCACACTCAACGTGGTTCCTTACGCGGGATATGTGGCCCCTGTTGGAGCAAGTTACACCTTCATGAAAGCCGGTACACGTGCGGGTGATTTCGCCTCGGTCAACCTCGCGGCTATCCCCAATTTGACCTATTCGCCGGCAACTCTGTCGCTTTCGACGGGAGGCCTGCCGACGCTGCCCTTACCCACTGAAATTCCAATAGTCAACCCGGTGATCGTCACCACCCAGAAAGTCGCGCTTGTTGAAGATTTGATCGACAACATCGACCGAGAAGCCCAGGCTCTGAAGCCTGTGCCCGAGAAAGAAATTGACGTGGAGGTTTGCCCATGAAAACCGCTTTCCAAACATTACCTAGGCCAGTAAGGCTGCTTTCTGCGCGGCTGGTTTGTGCGCTGCTACCGCTCGCGGGCGTCATGTCCAGCCACGCGCAAAGCCCGGCGCCAGCAGCACCATCAGCAGCGACAGCCATGGCGGTCGAAGGAACGGCGTATGTGGTGCGAGCTGATGGTCGCCAGAGCATTCTGGCGCGCGGCTCCGTCTTGGGTGTAGGTGATGCACTCTCTACGACTCGCAACAGCACGGTGCGCCTGCGCTTCACCGATGGCGGCGAAACGGCTGTGCGGCCCGAGTCCCGTATGACGGTGCAGGCCTACAGCTACAACAATGATGCGCCGCAGTCTGACAATCTGGTCATCAGCCTGCTCAAAGGTGGCCTGCGCGCCATCACCGGTTCGATCGGTAAACGCGGCAATGTAGATGCCTACAAACTCAACATCAACACGGTGACCGTCGGCATCCGTGGTACCGACTACACCGCGCGGCTCTGTGAAAACGACTGTGCGCCGGTCACCATCGCGCAAAACACGCGCCCCAACAGCGGCCCGCCGGTGGTCGCCCGTGTCATGCAGGCGCGCGGTACGGTCACGGTAGATCGCGAGTCACGCCAACTTGAAGTCCCCCAGGGCGGCGCACTCTATGCGACGGACAAGGTGTCCACCACGCCCGGCGGGTTTGCCGTGCTGGCATTTCGTGACGACACCCGGCTGACACTCAACAGCGGCACCCAGCTTGCGCTCACGCAATACAGCTATGACGCCAATCAGCCTGCTCGCGGCTCCATGTTGTTTCGCCTCATCAGTGGCGGCCTGCGGGTTGCCACCGGTTTGATTGCCAAGGCAGCTCCGGGGCAAATCAAATTCCAAACCAATACGGCGACCATCGGCATCCGTGGCACGGTGTTTGACCTGGCCTGCGGAAAAGATAACGCCGAAGAGAACCCGCCGCCTGCCGATTTGACTGACCTCAATTGCGACAACGCCCTTTTTGCCACGACCAAGGTCGGCGAAATCACGTTGGCGGGCGCAGATGGGCGCGAGATCGCCGTTCCAGCAGGTCAAAGCGGTCTGGTGCCTGGCGCTGGCGGCGCAGCCCGTGCGCTGGCAAATACACCCGCGTTTTTCAACACGATCACTACACCCGCGCCTGAATCTGTTCCCGTCAATCTGGAGCAGCAATTTGGTGCCGTGCCGCCGCCAGCAGACGCCAATGGCTTCTTCTTGATGGTGCGTGAGGGCAAGGTCGTGGTGGCACAAGCCGGGCAGTCTTTGCAGCTGGAAGCAGGCGAGTCTGCATTCGCTGGGCAGTCGGTAGCGCCGGTTTTGCTCTCGACACCACCACCCATCATCGACCGCGACCCGGCACTTGCCAACACCGCCTTCAATTTGAACGTTTGCCGTCGCTAGGCAAACTTCCAAACGGTCAGATCATGCGCCCAAGGTTGACCACCTTATGACCGCGAACCAACCGAGTTACCGAGCTGTGCTCGACTTCTGGTTCGGCGACGGCCTTGAACTGGGTTGGCCCAGCAGCCCGCGCGACAAACTTTGGTGGGGCGGCGATGCTGAGCTTGACCAGCGCATCAACACACAATTTGGCGAAAGCGTCAAACTGGCTTTGTCGGGTGGCTTGAAGTCCTGGGCGCACGAGCCTGCAAGCCGCCTGGCCCTGGTGATACTGCTGGATCAGTTCACCCGAAATGTCTTTCGAGGCAAGGCGGAGGCCTTTTCAGGCGACGTTATGGCGCAAACGCTGGTGATGCAGGCGCTTGATGTCACCATGGACCAGCGCCTGCCCTGGGTTGGACGCCTGTTTCTTTATATGCCACTCATGCATGCCGAAAACCTGGCGCGTCAAGATGAGTGTGTGAAACGTTTTGAACAACTACACGCCGATGCGCCAGAAGACCTCAAGCCGCATCTGATCGGCAATGTGAAATTTGCCGTGCAACACCGCGACATCATTGCCGAATTTGGCCGATTCCCTTACCGCAACAAAGTGCTGGGTCGCGTCAACTCACCCGCTGAAGACGAGTTCATCCTGCACGGCCCACGCTTCGGGCAGTAGTTACCTTAGCTGCTGTCAGTGCCTGCTGCGTCAGCGGTGCCCACCACCGTGTCCACGCTGCGGTGACGGTTGCTGGATGCCATAGTGCCCTTGATGCCCACGATGCCCGCCATGGTGCCAACCCTGATGGCGCTCATAGTGCGGCCGATGCCAGCCGGTGAACACCACCGGAGCCTGTTGAATCACCACCGGACGGCCGTACACGGGGTAGGCGGACAAAATCTGTGCCGGTTGCACATAAACGGGCTGCGGTTGAACGTAGACCGGCTGCGGCTGCACCACGTAGGGGCGCTGGTAGATCACTTGGGGGTGAACCGCTGGCGCATTCGACACCGCCACCTGCACGCCAGGCGACGCCACACCCACCGACCAGTACACGTGTTGCGCAGCGGCGCTTTGTGCCCCAGCCAAGCCAACGAGCGCCAAAGCACCTGCACCGACCCACTTACCCACAGAATTTCCGAATTTCATCATGTGCTCCTTCAAATAGGGTCAGGGAAACCTGCCCATGCACATTTAACGCGCGAAGGACGCCATGGCCTACCGCCAGGCGTGTGAAGATCGTTGCCAGACGTAACAGATAAATGCCAGGGCGAGGGCAATCCCGAGGTTTGCAAGGCTGAGTAAAAGCTTTCTAAATGCGGTTCAACCTGGGTGAAGAAGGGTGCAGAAGGCTGCAAATGACCTGAAAAACTGCGCCACCTAAAATCAGCCCATGAGCGCGTCCAACTCCAACACCTCCCATCCCCCTGCTTCCGCTGTGGCCGCCCCAGCCTCGCAAGCCGCAAAACCCAGCAATTTCCTGCGCCAGATCATCGAAAGTGACCTCGAACGCGGCACTTATGCCACGCGCCGCTGGGCCGGCAGCCCGGGCGATGCTGCGCACCATAACGCGGGCCAGCCCGATCCCGCCAAAATCCGCACCCGCTTCCCGCCCGAGCCCAACGGCTATTTGCACATCGGCCACGCCAAAAGTATTTGCCTGAATTTCGGCCTGGCACGTGACTACGGTGGTGTCTGCCACCTGCGGTTTGACGACACCAACCCTGAAAAAGAAAACGTCGAATTCGTCAACTCGATCAAAGAGTCGGTGAAGTGGCTGGGTTTTGACTGGAACGGTAGCAAAGAGGCCGAGCCCTACCAGGCGAGTGACTACTTCGGCTTCATGTACCGCGCGGCCGAATATCTGATCGAAGCCGGCCACGCCTATGTAGACGAACAAACTGTGGAGCAAATCCGCATCAACCGGGGCGACTTCAACAAGCCCGGTGTAGACAGCCCGTTTCGCGCCCGCACGCCTGCAGAAAACCTGGCCAAGTTTCGTGAAATGCGTGACGGCCAGCACGAGGACGGCGCCATGGTGCTGCGCGCCAAAATCGACATGGCCAGCCCGAACATTAATCTGCGCGACCCCGCCATCTACCGAATACGCCGCGCCACGCACCACAACACGGGCGACACCTGGTGCATCTACCCGATGTACACCTACGCGCACCCGATTGAAGACGCCCTGGAAAACATCACCCACAGCCTGTGTACGCTGGAATTTGAAGACCAGCGCCCGTTTTACGACTGGCTGCTAGACCGCCTCTGTGAAGGTGGCCTGCTCGCCCAACCGCACCCGCGCCAGTACGAATTCGCAAGGCTGAACCTCACCTATGTGATCACCAGCAAACGCAAGCTGGCGCAACTGGTGTACGACCACAAGGTGAGCGGCTGGGAGGACCCGCGCATGCCCACCATCGTGGGTCTGCGCAGGCGCGGCTACACACCCGAGAGCCTGCAACTGTTTGCCGAGCGCATTGGCGTCACCAAAAGCGACAGCTGGATCGACTACAGCACGCTGGAAGGCTGCCTGCGTGAAGACCTGGAATTGCACGCCTATCGCGGCATGGCCGTGATCAACCCCGTCAAATTGGTGCTGACCAACTGGGACGAGGTATTTGCACCCGGCCACCTGGAGCCCTGCACCCAGCCCGCACTGCCCCACGCGGCCGAAGGTGTAAAAGTGCACACGCGCCACTTCACCATCGGCAAAGAAGTGTGGATTGAACGCGAAGACTTTGAAGAAGTGCCCCCCAAGGGCTACAAGCGCCTGTTCCCGGGCAACAAGGTGCGCCTGAAGGGCGGCTACGTGATCGAATGCACCGGCTGCACAAAGGATGCGAACGGCGTCATCACCGAAGTGCTGGCCAGCGTGGTGCCCGACACCAAGAGCGGCACGCCCGGCAGCGACAGCGTGAAGGTGAAAGCCGCCATCACCTGGGTGGGCGTGGCCAACGGCGTGAACGCCGAAGTGCGCATGTACGACCGCCTGTTTGTGGACGCGCAACCCGACGCGGGCGGCAAAGACT
>JANOXL010000261.1:0-26385 GCA_031418395.1 Rhodoferax sp.
GTCGTAGGCGAGCACCCAAAAGAGGTTGCCCAAAAGCAGCAGCCAGGCCAGCGGAGGTACGTGGCCCAACACGGCGCTGAAGGCCATCGGAATCCCGAAACTGAAGGCCACGCCGAGGACGGCCTGCGGCATGGCCAGCACACGTTTGGCAAAGGGGTAAAGAATGGCGATGCCCAGCGCCACGAAGGACCAGGCCACCGTGGCAGTGTTGGTCGTCAACACCAGGCCAAAGGCCAGCAGCGCCAGCACCGCACCGAGTGTCAACGCCTCTTTGACCGAAACCGCGCCCCGCGTGACGGGCCGGTTCGCCGTGCGTTTGACGTGTTTGTCGAAGTCGCGGTCGGCCACGTCATTCACGCAACACCCGGCGGACCGCATCAGGATCGTGCCTGCCGTAAATACACCCAGCAGATGCCAGCCCGGAAACCCTTTGGCGGCAATCCATAAAGCGCTCAATGACGGCCACAGCAGCAGCAACCAACCAGCGGGTCGGTTCCAGCGGATCAGGTCGAGATAGTGCGAAACACGGGCGGATGAATTTACGCTCAATTGTCTAATATTTTCTTAGAAAATAAATTACTCAATAAAAACTGAATACAGGTCTTATAAATAAAACACACTATGCTATTATTTATATGTCAATTTATGATGGTATTTTAGTCAATAATTATTTATAAATTCTATTTATATTGCATCTATTTCCATGGTGACAAGTGCAAATGGCCGCTTGATTTTGCACTTGCGTCGCGCTGCAAAGAAAAAACTACCCCACAAAATCGCCCCCTCAAGACAGCCGCGTTACCCCCGGCAATTCACACGCGTAGACGGCGTTACGTAGCGCGGCAATCGCCTCATACCGCGTAAAACTGCGGCGCCACACCAGCGCTACGCGGCGCGTGGGCGGTGGCGCACCGTTGGCGTCTTTAAACGGCAAATAGCGCACCAGCGCCTGGTCAGCTTTTTTACGCGGCGGTTTGTCGGTCAAAGCCTCGGCCGGGATCGACAGGCGCGGCACCAGCGTCACGCCCATGCCTGCGGCCACCATGTGGCGAATTGTCTCCAGCGACGAGCCTTCAAAAGAGCGCGAGATGCCCTCAGCGTGGCTGGAAAAATGCGCAAACTCCGGGCACACCTCCAGGACGTGGTCGCGAAAGCAGTGGCCGGCGCCCAGCAGCAGCATGGTCTCATTTTTCAGCGCCTCGCTGGTCACACTGGCGAGCGCGGCCATCGGGTGATTGGCCGGAACGGCGGCCATGAAAGGCTCGTCATACAAGGGCGCGGTGGCCAGGCCGGCGTCGGGGAAGGGCTCGGCCAGGATGGCGCAGTCAATCTCGCCGTTGCGCAGCATCTCCAGTAACTTCACTGTGAAGTTCTCCTGCAATATCAGCGGCATTTGCGGCGTCTTTTTGATCATCTGACGCACCAGGTCAGGCAACAAATACGGGCCGATGGTGTAGATCACACCGAGCTTCAAGGCCCCGGCCAGGGGGTCTTTGCCGCGTTTGGCGATGTCACGGATCAAATTGGCTTGCTCAATCACACTTTGCGCCTGGCGCACGATCTCCTCGCCCAGTGGCGTCACGGTAACTTCATTGGCACTGCGCTCAAAAAGTTTGACCTCCAGCTCATCTTCCAGCTTTTTCACCGCCACAGACAGGGTGGGCTGAGAGACGAAACAGGCGTCGGCCGCCCGGCCAAAATGGCGCTCGCGGGCGACGGCCACTATGTATTTGAGTTCGGTGAGGGTCATGGTCGCATTTTGCTACGCCGGGCGCCAACCTGGCGCCAACGTGGCTTCGAGGCTGCTGCCAGCCGGGGAACCCCCTGTTCAGTGGGGCCGCTTCAATTCAATTGTTAAGACGCTTAGTTGGCGCCACTGGCGCTTCGCCATGCTTCGACTCTGGTGGCAGCATCAACCCTTCGTGTAGCGCAACATGTTGGAGTGCAGCCTCAAACCGGGCGCGCGACGCGGTCGCGACTTGACGCAAGTAGGCATGCAACTCGGCGTCAGCCACGTTGCGGTGCTCACACTCGGCGCTGTAAGCCTCGAAGCTCGAAAGCTGAATCAGCAATTCGGCGACGTGGCGCGGGCACTCACAGGCCACGGTTGACGACAGATTGGCAAAGTCGGCCAGGGCCGCATCGTCCCAGCGGCGCGGTGGCACGGTTTCAACATCAATCGCCGGTTTTTCTACCTTTGTCTGTGACGCCGCGAGTGTGATGAACAGGCTATTCAACCATTGCGCCACCACTGCGTCAGGCTGCGGCTCCCGCAGCAACGCGGTGCCGGTCGTTGCCAATGCGTCGCACGCGGGATCCGCCGCAAAACCATAGAGCACCGCTTTGGGGACCTTCGCAAAGGCAGGCATCGCGGTATTGATGGCGGCTAACCAGCCGTCGTGCAGTTGCGGTTCGTGAACCAGCAGGGCGTCAACTTCTGCGCCCGCCAACTCGGCGGCGGCCTGCGCGGCGTTGTCGAAAGGCCCCAGCACGACGACGGGCCGGGCCAGGCGACCCAGCAGCAGCGGCCGCCGCAAGCGATTACCAAGCGCCGCGCCAATCACCGCGAGTCGCCAGGCTCGCGCGGGGGCCACAGGGGGCGCTTGCGAGCCTGCGCCTATTTGCGTCACCGACAGCGCTTGGGCATGGGTTGAGGCCACGCGTTGAAGCGCTGGCAAGTCCAACGGCGCCAGGCTGCCGATCGCGTGACCCAGGTCGGTCAGTTGTTTGAGCAACGCCAACCGCCGCACGTCCGCGGCCGAGTAGAGGCGCTGACCGCTTGGCGACAACTGGGGCTGGGTCAATTGGTAGCGACGCTCCCAAATCCGCAGCGTGGCGACTGGCATGCGCAACATGCGCGCTACAGCACCACTGCGGTGAAACGGCGCTTGTGCTGCGCTGCCGGGCAGCAAAGTTGGCTGTAATGATGGTTCGCTTTGGTTCACTTGGCTCCTCATTTGAATCGTCTTTGACGCCGATTATCCAGTATTTTTACGAAATTATTTGAAAAAGAATCCATAATGACCACGAAATTAGGTTCTTTTGACACATAATTAGTGGTCGCCGCGCTTTCGGGTCATGAAACGGCCGGTACTGCGGTATGGCATGACGCCAGTTGATGCTTTGTTAGTTCCCTCTGTCCAACCTCTCAAGGAGTTTTCCGTGAATATGCCCTCGAATCGTCGCGTTGTTCTGATCACGCTGGCTGCCTGCGGCGCAGCGCTTACTGGACGCGCGCAAGCCCAGGCCCTCGTCGATGAAAAGGATGCCCAGGCCGTCGCACTTGGTTACGTCGCCGAGGGCAAACGTGTGGACGTTAAGAAATACCCCAAGTTCGTCGCAAGCCAGAACTGCACCAACTGTGTGTTGTACCAAGGCAAGGCCACCGACAAAGCGGGTGGCTGTCCGCTGTTTGCCGGCAAACAAGTGGCAGGCCCCGGTTGGTGCAGCGCCTGGGCCAAAAAGGCGTGAAACTGTGCATCTTGCGCGGGGCTGCAGGGTGAATCCACGCAGCGCAGGCTTTTGCGGCAACAAGGCCGCTTTGCCCAGCAAGCCGTGCGAGGCTTGCGGGCTGGCCATGAGTTGGCGGCGCCGCTGGGCCAAGAATTGGTCGGAAGTGAAATACTGTTCCGACGCCTGCCGTGGCAAAAATCGTGCTGAAAGAGCTGTTCGTGACTGAGTTGCGAACCTTGGTTGTTGTGCTGGGCGACCAGCTCGACTTTGACGCCGCAGCCTTTGACGGCTTCGATGTCAGCCGCGACGCAGTCTGGATGGCCGAGGTGGCCGAGGAGTCAACGCACGTCTGGTCGAGCAAGCCGCGCATGGTGATGTTTCTTTCGGCCATGCGCCATTTCGCGCTGGGCTTGCGCGGCATCGGCCGCCCCTTGCATTACACCCGCCTGGACGCCCGCGGCAACTGCGGCAGCCTGGCTGGGCAACTGCACGCAGACATCCTGCGCCTGCAGCCCGCCAACTTGGTCATGACCACCCCCGGCGACTGGCGCGTGTTGCAGTCGGTTGAGGCCGTGGCCGCCGCCAACAACCTACCGCTGGAGGTTCGCGAAGACCGTCATTTTTTCACCAGCGTCAGCGACTTCGCTGCGCATGCGAAGGGCCGCAAGTCTCTGCGCATGGAGTACTTTTACAGGGAGCAGCGCAAGCGCCACCGCGTGCTGATGCAAGACGGCGCAGAGGGCGACGAGCCGCTGGGGGGCCAGTGGAACTTTGACGCAGAAAACCGCGAGGCCTTCTCCGCCGCCGGACCAGGCGCCACGCCGCCACGCGCCTTTTTCGAACCCGATGCCGTCACACGCGAGGTGATCTCGCTCGTCAATACCCAGTTCGAGCGGCACCCAGGCCGGCTGGACAGTTTTGCCTGGCCTGTCACACGCGCTCAAGCGCTGCGGTCATTGCAGGCCTTCATCCAGGAGCGCCTGCCGCTGTTCGGTCGGTATCAGGATGCGATGTGGCCAGGCGACCCGTGGCTCTACCACGCGCACCTGTCGGCGGCTCTTAACCTGAAGTTGCTAAACCCGCGCGAAGTGGTGGCCAAGGCTGAAGCGGCGTACCGAGACGGGCATGCACCGCTGGCCAGCGTTGAGGGCTTTATTCGCCAAATACTGGGCTGGCGCGAGTACGTGCGTGGCATCTATTGGACGCAAATGCCGCAGTATCTGGAACGCAACGCGCTTGGTGCTCAAGAGAATTTGCCGGCGTGGTACTGGTCTGGCGCGACTGACATGGCCTGCCTGCGCGACGCGCTGTCGCAAACCCTCATGCATGGCTACGCCAACCACATTCAGCGACTGATGGTGACAGGTCTGTATGCGCTCATGTTGGGCGTGCAGCCAAAACAGGTGCACGCGTGGTACCTGGCGGTGTACGTAGACGCGGTGGAATGGGTTGAACTTCCCAACACGCTGGGCATGAGCCAATACGCCGATGGCGGTGTGATGGGCAGCAAACCGTACATCGCCACCGGCAAGTACATACAACGCATGAGCCCGCACTGCAAGGGCTGCCGTTACGATCCAGCGCAGCGCAGCGGCACAAGCGCGTGCCCGTTCACCACCCTTTACTGGGACTTCTTGGCGCGTCATGAAGCGGTGCTGTCCAAGAATCCACGGATGGCACTGCAGGTAAAAAACCTGGCCCGCATGACCGACGCTCAAAAGCTGGCCGTGAGCGAACGCGCAGCGGCCATCCGCCATGGCGAGGTTGGGGCAGTGGTTGCCGCAGTTGAGGCAGTGCAGCATGCCTGAGGCTTTTATGCACACACGCGTCCCGGCCCAAGTCCGCATCGCGGCCGAGCGGCCGGCAGATCTGCTGGCCAACCACGACAGGTCCTCACAGTGACTGAACCCGGCAGCACATCGCCGCCACTGACAGTGCTGTTCGACGGCGCATGCCCGTTGTGCCGGCGCGAAATCGGCCTCTACCGAGGCCTGCAGCCGCTGCGGTCGGACGCGTTGGTATGTTTTGCGGATATCAGCTGCGACACGACACCGCTTCCAGCAGGAACAACACGCAGTCAATTGCTGGCACGCTTTCACGTGCTCGGCAGCGATGGTCAATTGCTCAGCGGCGCGCGGGCGTTCTTGTCACTTTGGGCTTTGCTGCCTGGCTGGCGCTGGTTGGCCTGGGCGGGCCGTCTGCCGGGCGCCGCATGGGTGATGGAGCGCCTCTACCAACTTTTTCTAAACTGGCGGCCGGCGCTACAGCGATGGGCCCGGCGCCTGGAGCGGCCTGGCGGCGAGCAGCCCGGCCCGCGTCTTTGACCCCACACGCGTCGCACTTGCCGGCATCCATCACCCACGTTTCTCCTTTGGCGCACACACCATGACAACCATCACTCTTATTACAGGTGCCAGCGGCGGCATTGGCCGCTCTTTGGCGCGCCAGTTGCATGCGCAAGGCCATCGCGTCGTTGCAGTGGGGCGCGACCTAGATCGCCTGGCAGATGTGCCGGCTGCTGTGCGCATCGCTGCCGACACCTCCTCGCCAGAAGGTGCTGCGCTGGCCGTCGCCGCTTGCCAGGAAGCCCTCGGCGCTGCGCCCACTCTGTTGGCGCACTGCGTGGGCAGCACCCTCATCGCGCCCCTGCACCGTACCCGTCTGGAGGCCTATCGCGAGTTGATGCGCGTCAACCTCGACAGCGCAGTGTTCATGCTTCAGGCCTGGATCACGGCGCTACAAGGCGGGCCTGGCGCTGCCGTTTTCGCCAGTTCAGTCGTGGCGCGTGTTGGCGTGGCGAATCACGAAGCCATTGCAGCAGCCAAAGGCGGCGTCGAGGCGTTGGTGCGCAGCGCCGCAGCTACCTATGCAGCGCAGGGCCTGCGAGTCAACGCCGTAGCGCCAGGCATGACAGAAACACCCATGACGGCCGGTATGCTGAAAGTGCCCGCCATGCGCGAGGGCGCCGCGCGCCAGTACCCGCTGGGGGGCGTGCAGACTGCTGACCAGGTCGCCGACGTGATGGCCTGGCTTCTGAGCGACGGCTCCGCCCGCCTGACCGGGCAGGTGATTGCGGTGGACGGTGGCTTCACTACCGTGCGGCCCCTTGTGAGATAGTTTTGTGAGTGGTTTGGGCTGACGTCAAGGAGTACCCCATGAGCGAAGACGCCCGCTGCTGTGGCAGCGGCACCTGCATCATTGACAACCAGGGCCTGTGCTGGTGCGGCCAGCAATGGGATGGCGAAAAAATGTGTTTGCCCGCGCTTGGCAGCCTGTCCGCTCAGACGGCGCCAGTGCCGAACGCAGCTGGCCACGAACGACCCCAAGACGGATGACGAGGCAGGCCGAGAGCCCAGGCCCGTGGGCCAGAGCATTGGGCTATTGCGGGCTCATTCCGTTTGTGAGCCTTGCCGCCATAGTCTGCCTGGCGCGGCCCGGTGACTGGCCGCTGGCCAGTCTGGCACTGATGGGCTACGGCGGAACCATTGCCAGTTTTTTAGGGGCTATCCATTGGGGCTTGGTGATGCGCAACGGCGCTAGCGAGTCGGCACCCTCGTTGATTTGGGGCGTGGTACCCAGCCTGTTGGTTTCGTTGGCATTGCTGCTAAGCCACGCATGGGGTTTACTATTAATTGCAGTGCTGTTATGGGCCTGTTTTGCGATGGACGGGGTTCTGTACCCGCGCTACCACTTGCAGGCCTGGTTTCCGATGCGCCTGACATTAACCGTGGTGGCCAGTCTGAGTTGTGTGGCTGGGGCGTTAGCGCTGCTGTATCGGGCTTGAAGCGTGATCGACCGGCGCCCATAGGCATCGTAAGAGCCCTGTCAGAACCCGGCTACTTATTTGTGCTTGGTGATGTTCCTGGGGCCTGGGTCTCTTTTGGAGCAGTGTCGTCCCGCGACGGGGTTCTTGCCCCCCCATGACACAATTGGCGCTCCCCCATTTCACTTTGAAAGTCGCCCGCGTGAGCCTGCTTTTCACCCCATTTTCCCTGCCGTCTCCAACTGGCGGCTTGCCGCTTGCTAACCGCATCGTCATTGCACCGATGTGCCAATACCTGGCCGACGAAGGCGCGGCCAACGACTGGCATTTGGCGCACTGGACCGGCTTGCTCAACAGCGGCGCGGGCCTGCTGACGATCGAGGCCACGGCGGTGACCGAGACCGGGCGCATCACCCACGGCTGCCTCGGCTTGTGGGACGACCGCACTGAAAGGGCGTTGGGCGACCTGCTGCACCGTGCGCGCAAGCTGGCGCCACCCATGCCGGTGTGTATTCAGCTCGCGCATGCGGGCCGCAAGGCGTCCAGCGCGGTGCCGTGGCAGGGCGGGCAACTGGTTCGGCTGGATCAAGGTGGCTGGCAAGCTTTGGCACCGTCTGCCTTGCCCCAGTTGCCTGCGGAGGCGCTCCCTACCGCCATGAGCCTGGACGACATGGCGCAAGTGCGCGACGCGTTTGTAGCCGCCGCCCGGCGCGCGCGCCGCATTGGCATCGAGGCGATTGAGCTGCACGGCGCTCACGGCTATTTGCTCCACCAATTCTTGTCGCCCATTGCCAACCAGCGCACCGACCCCTACGGCGGCAGTGCGGAGAATCGCATGCGTTTTCCGCTGGAAGTTTTTGCAGCCGTGCGCCAAGCCTTCGATGGCCCGCTGGGCATGCGCGTCTCCGCCACCGACTGGGTAGACGGCGGCTGGGATTTGGCCCAAACCACTGAATTCGCCCTGCGCCTCAAAGCACTGGGCTGCGACTTCATCCACGTGTCGTCTGGCGGTGCATCGCCTCTGCAAAAGATTGCCATCGGGCCCGGCTACCAGGTGCCGTTTGCTGGCCACATTCGCAAAACCAGCGGCATGACCACCACAGCCGTGGGCTTGATCACCCAGCCGCAACAGGCCGAAGACATTCTGCAAGCGGGAGACGCCGACCTGATCGCCCTGGCCCGCGCCCTGATGTACAAACCGCGCTGGCCCTGGGAAGCCGCCGCCGCCTTGGGTGCCACCGTCACCGCCAGCCCGCAGTACTGGCGCGGCCTGCCACGCGAGGCGCAGAGCGTGTTTGGGGATGTGCGGATTGGGCAGCGCTGATCGGGCAGAAACCGTCAACCCGGCATCGCCACCCCACACTGCCAACACTGCTCAAAACCGCCCTCGACCAGCTCGCCGCACACGCATAACCAGCGCCGCTGCGGCACATGGCGCAGGTGGTGCAACATCTCGTGTGCATTGGCTTCTTGCTCCGCATGGCGAATCCACACCTCGGGCAGGCACTGGTCCGGCGGCAACTCACCCGCCGCGCTAGACAGGTATTGCCGCTGCACGCTGGCTTCGATGCCGCCAGCCGTGATCGCCTCGGCCCAGAGCGTGGCGATGGCAAGGTTGGGGGCTTGTGTGAGGCGCGGCATCGGATGGTTTTTTTCTTTTCCTATGAGTTTTGATTGTGCGCCCTGAATGGCTGGTGTGGTGAGTCAGTGTGCTTGGAATGTCTGCTTGAGTGTTTGATAGCTGGCGCTTGGTCGGGGCGGGTTCTTGCGTGTAAACCGACTGAGTCTTTATACTGAGCCGATGACAGCCACCATCGATTTATTTTGGTCTTTCCGCAGCCCCTACTCGTACCTGGCCATGCCCGGCGCGGCCAAGCTGGAACGCGACTTCAAGGTGCAAATCGTGTTTCGGCCCGTGTTGCCACTGGCCGTGCGCGACCCGGCGTTTTTCAACCCCGACAACCTCAAACGGGCCCGTTACATCGGGCTTGACTGGGTGCGTCGCGCGCAGATGTTGGGCATGCCGCACCACTGGCCCTCGCCGGACCCGATCGTGCAAGACCTGCAGACCTACCGCATCGCGCCCGAACAGCCCTATATCCATCGCCTGACCTACCTGGGCATTGAAGCCCAGCGCAGGGGACACGGCGTCGCATTTGCACTGGAAGTCTCAGGCGTGATTTTTGGTGGCACCCGCGACTGGCACCTGGGAGACCACCTGGCGCTGGCGGCGGCACGCGCAGGCCTGGATTTGGCGAGCATGGACGCCGCCATCGCCACACCAGCGTCGCATCAGGCCGACGTTGAAGCCAACCACGCCGCACTGGCAGCGGCGGGCCACTGGGGCGTACCTACTTTTGTCTTCGAAGGTGAGCCGTTTTTTGGCGAAGATCGCATTGACACGCTGCGCTGGCGGCTGGGTCAAAAAGGCTTGCAAAGAAACTGATTTAAGCTTGATTCCGGGCCGAATTTACGCTTTCAAAAACTCCGCCTTCCCGCCCAGCCACCGGTTGACGTGTTTTTCAGCCATGTCGGGATAACGATCCAGCATCTGCGGCGCGGCGGCGCGGGCCCAGTTGAGTAACTCGGTGTCTGTGGCCAGGTCGGCAAATCGCAACAACGCATCGCCCGATTGCCGCGCACCCAGAAACTCGCCGGGGCCGCGTATTTCCAAGTCACGCCTTGCAATCTCGAAGCCGTCGTTGGTTTGCACCATGGCTTTGAGGCGCTCTTTGGCGGTGTCGCCCAGACGCGGCGCGTCGCCGGTGGAATAGATCAACACGCAGGCTGACGCGGCCGCGCCGCGCCCCACGCGGCCCCTGAGCTGATGCAACTGCGAGAGGCCGAATCGCTCGGCGTGTTCGATCACCATCAGGCTGGCGTTGGGCACGTCTACGCCGACTTCGATCACCGTGGTGCTGACGAGCAAGCCCATCTGGCCGCCGGTGAAAAGCGACATCACCGCCTTTTTCTCGGGCACCGGCATGCGCGAATGCAAGAGGCCGACCATCACGCCAGGCAAGGCCACCGTCAAATCAGCGTGGGTTTGGGTTGCGTTGGTCAAATCGAGCACCTCGCTCTCTTCGATCAGCGGGCAGACCCAATAGACCTGGCGGCCCGCAGCCACCTGGGCGCGGATGCGTTCGATGACCTCGTCGCGCCGCGCTTCGCTTACGAGCTTGGTGACGATGGGGGTGCGGCCGGGTGGCAACTCGTCGATGGTGGAGACATCGAGGTCGGCGTAATAACTCATGGCCAAGGTACGCGGGATGGGCGTGGCCGTCATCATGAGTAAATGTGGCTCGCGCTTCGCGTCGGCCACACTGACGCCGTCCAAGCTCGCTGCCCCCTCCCCGGCCGTCCCCCGAGCGGGGGAGGGTTCAGAATGCGGGGTCATCTTGCTGCGCAACGCCAGCCGCTGCGCCACACCAAAGCGGTGCTGCTCGTCGATGATGGCCAGGGCCAGGTTGTTGAATTCGACTTTGTCCTGAATGATCGCGTGGGTGCCGATGACCAGGCCCGCCTCGCCGCTCTTGATGAGCGCCAGCATCTCGCGCCGCTCTTTGGTTTTTTGGCTGCCCGTCAGCCACGCAGTTTTAACACCCAGCGGCTCCAGCCAGCCAATGAGTTTGCGAAAGTGCTGCTCGGCCAAGATCTCGGTGGGCGCCATCAGGGCGCATTGCCAACCGGCGTCGACACAAATAGCGGCTGCCAGCGCGGCGACCACGGTTTTGCCGCTGCCTACGTCACCTTGCAACAGCCGGTGCATGGGGACGGGCTGGGCGATGTCCTGCGCGATTTCGTCACACACGCGGCGCTGCGCCGGTGTGAGTTTGAACGGCAAAGCGCTCAAAAACCGCTGGTGCAAGCTGCCCGTTTTGCGGCGCACCAGTTGCGGGGCACGCAGCAAATCACGGGCGCGTTTGCTTTGGAGTTGCGAGAGTTGCTGCGCCAAAAGCTCCTCCACCTTCAGCCGCTGCCAGGCCGGGTGGCTGTGGTCGGACAGCGCTCCGAGTGAAACGCTGGGCTCAGGATGATGCAAAAATGTGAGCGCCTTATGCATATTCCACGTGACCCAGCTCGCTTTTTTGTCGATGAGATCAGCTGGAATACTCTCCGACAGATCAGCCTGCGCCAGCCCGTTCAACACCACGCGCCGTAAGTAAGGCTGCGGCAAACCGGCCACCGTGGAATACACCGGCGTGAGTGCCGTGGGCAAGTCGCCCCCCGCAGCACGAAAACTGGGGTGCATCATGGCGTGGCCGAGAAATCCGCCCTTGATCTCGCCGCGCACCCGAATACGCTTGCCCACTTCGAGCGCTTTTTGCTGCGAAGGATAAAAACTGAAAAACCGCAGGGTGCACGTACTCGTACTCGGCCAGGAGCCAGGGCTGGCGCTGGTGTCTGAACCGTCTTCCGGGTCTTCTTGCACAGTCACCACCAGTTGGCGGCGCGGGCGAAAGGCGACCTCAGCCTGTGTCACAGTCGCCTCGAACTGCACCGTTTCTCCGTCACGCGCGTCGCTCAAGCGGGTAATGCGCGTCTCGTCCTCATAACGCAACGGCAAATGCAGCGCCAGGTCGATGTCGCGGCGCAGCCCGAGTTTGTCCAGCGCCTTTTGAACTGGGTTTTTACCTGTTTGCGAAGCCGATGGGGCGGGCGGGCGGGTAGCTTTCGGACTCATGGACCGATTTTGCCCGCTTCAACTGCGAGCTCACACGGCCCATACCTTATTCGAACTTGATACTTTTCGCCGCGATCACCGTGCCCGCCACGCCCGATGTGGCCGTTCCCTTGACTTCCACCGGGCGCCCATTGGCCAAATTGGTTGCAGTGCCGTTGACAAACACGGTGTTGTTGTCGAACAAAATCGTCTGAATGGTCGAACCCAACAGCTCGAAACTACCTGGCACCGCCATACCACTGAGCCCGCTGATCGCTCCGTGCAGTTCGTACTCCAGTGTTTCGAGCTCGTTATCGCTCTCCACCTTGATTTGCGTGGCAAACAGCGTGCCACCGGTGAGTGTGCCTTTAACTTCCACCCGCACGCCGACCAGCAAGGCAGCTGCGTTGGGAATGAACACCACCGCGGCATTGCTGGCGTTGACGGGCAAGCCATTCACCTTAAACGAGGTCGCCGACGTGAAGTCACTGATACGCGCTTCGATTTCATAAAGATCGCGGTTTTGCCCGAGGTTTTCCACGCCCCGGATGAGCGTGGCTGTCCACTCGGTGGGCAACGGTGGCACGGCCGGTGCCAGGCGAATCCGCATCACCGCGCGATCCGCGGGCGTGCCGGTAGCCGTCGCAAAATCGACCTTTAATCCGCCAATTTCAAGCTTCGTTGCGCCCTTCAGCCGGATTTCCCCCTGGATTTTGAAATGAGAAACGCTGGCTTTGCGTTGCACAAAAGTCGTTGTGAGCTCATTTTTCTTGGCGTCCAGAAACCCGTGGACTTCGACGATGTCATTTAATGCCAGTCCCGCCAGCCCGCTCAGGGCCGGTGACGACGCGGCATCAAATACTGTGCTGCCCAGGACGAGAACCTTTTGCCCCAACACGGTAAAGGACTTGCCGCCAAGATCGATTTGCTCCACCCTACCTTGCAACTCCCCACCCACCACAACCGACTGCGCGGTGACCGCACCTGAGACTGCGGTGCTGCTGGTTACGATAACCTGCATGCCGAGCTTAAGATTGCCCCTCATATTGACGCCGTCTTCGTCGGTCACAGTGGCCGCCGAGTCGTCAATCCGCACGCCATTGCCGTTGACGATGATGGAGCCAAACCCGGTCACCGAACCCACCGAGAGTGAGCCTGTGCCGCCACTGCTCACACCCGCCACGCTCACGTCACCTGGCCCTCCCACACCGACCGCGCCCGGCCCACCTTCGGACGCCGTGCCACCTGCGCCCAGGCTACTGCCTCCAACGCCACCGCCACCACACCCGGCTATGGTTAACGCGCCAGTCACGAGGCTAACGATACTCTGCCTGCGGCTCAATAACGGCGCGAACAACGGTACCAAAAGCGGAACCATTGGCGGCCCTGATTTCGGTGGTTTTTCGGTACTCACGGAAGGTCTGCCTCAGGTTCTTTTTCTTGTTTTTCAGTGGGTTTGGCGAGACCGGTCTCAGGCATCGGTTCCGACCAGGTATACAGACCGATCCGCATACTCTGGTCTTGCGCGCGCCCGGCTTCCAGATCGGCCTGCATCAAGGCCTCTAGCTCAGGGCCTACCTGCTCCAATAGTCGACTCCATTGCCGGGCCATTAGTTCCCGCGCCTGGCCCAAAGATTCTTTGGATAACTCGTCGGCATAAATCGCCTGTTCGAGCTGTTGCTTCCCATCCGACAAGACGTTGGCCACTGCCGCACGGAAGTGGTCACCCACGTTATCGCCCAAAAACGTCATCAGGCGCACCCAGTCGCCGCGCGGCACAAAGGCGTCTTGCACCAAATGCACCGTGTCACTTTCTGTATCGTGGCGCGCCAACTGCAGGCGGCACAGTTCCTCCAGCAGGGTGCGAGGGTGGACGTCCTGGGTCGCCCAGTTGGCCAAACTCTCGAAACTCGGCTCTGGGCCCTGGCGCGAAAGTGCCAGGGGTTTGTCGTTAGCCCCTCGAAAACCGGGATCCGACAACCAATGGGTAAACAACTCGTTGACGGGTGAGCGCCGTTGCACCGCCCGGGGTTTGAGTTCAGCTACCAGGCGCGTCACTTCACGCCGCGTCAGGCCGGTGCTGGCGCTGATGCGGCTGGCAATACGCGTTGATGACAAACTCGGGTGCGCGTCCCGAGCCGAGCGTACAAAGGCGCTACGCAGCATTTCCTCCACCTCTTGAATCCGGATACCTTTGGACACACACAGCTGTGCAAGGGGCGCCATGACCGCCGCGACCGCATCGAGCAAGTTCTGTTGCTCGGCGCTATGGGCGTCGACGGTGTCCGGGGCAGGTTCGATCATGATGTGGGTTTCGTCCCACCAATAGGGGTGTCATGATTATAAATGTGTGTTTGGCACATTCGCCCGTCAGGAATTTTCGAAAGAAATCCGGGTGGCCTGGATACGGGTGGCCGAAGCCCCGGCATCTGATGCGACACCTTTGACCTCTACGTTCGCGCCGTTGACGAGGTTGGTGACGCTGCCTTTTCGGTAAACCGTGCCCGCGCCATAGTCCACTGTCAGCCCGCGTAATACAAAGGTGGTGGCGGTGAGACTGCCCACGGTGCCATGCAGCTCAAATTCGCGCTCATCGGCGTCGTGATCGTCTTCGAGTTTGACCCGCGTCGCGATCACCGTGCCATTGGTCAAGCGACCCTTGACTTCGACCCGCGAATTCAAGGCCAACGCCGTGGCCGCCTGCCCCTCAAATACTGCCGAGCTGGCGTCTACTGGCACGCCGCCGACGCTGAAGGATTTGGCAGACGTGAAAGCCGTGACTCGCCCCTCGATTTCAAATTCATTGCGGTCTTGGCCTGTATGTTCTGGTCCGCGAATCCGCGTGACAAGCCATTCGGCGGGTAGCGCCGTGGGTGGTAAAACCGCAGCGACGCGGACCCGCACCAAAGCGCCATTGGACAACGCAACACGCAGCTCATTGGGGTCAGTTAGCTGTGAATAATTGAACAACATCGTGCCGATATTGAATTTTTTGCTGCCCGTATTGAGGCCGCTGACCACGCCCTGTATTTTGAACACAGCCGGTGTCGATTTTTTCTCGATGTAACTGGCGGTCATCACGTTGTCTTTGGCGTTGAGCAAGCCATGCACTTCGACGACTGTGTCCGCTGCCAAAGAGGCAAAACCGTTGCCCAGTGAGTCGTCAAACACGGTGGCGGCGACGACTTTGACGGTTTGCCCCAGCACCACAAAGGTTTTCAAAGCCGCGTTGGGCGCGCCTTCGATGCGGCCCTGAAGCTCGCCGCCACTGCTGATGGAGGCGGCCGTGACCGCCCCGGAAGCGCTGGTGGTGGTGACCACAGCCACCTGCATCCCAAGTTTGAGGCGGCCGCGCATGTCGTTGCCGTCGTCATCGCTGATCCTGGCCGATGAATCGTCAATTCGAACTCCATTACCGTTAAGGATGATTGAGCCAAACCCGGTGATTTGCCCCAGCATCAGGTTGCCTGCCACCGTGCTGCCAAGGGGGCCCGTTGTCGTGGTCGGGCCAGCGCCAGAACTACCTCCACCGCCGCAGCCGATCAATGCCAAGGCGCCGCCCATCATCGTTAGCAAGCCCAGGCGCCGGGTTACCCGCGGCGCGTCTGGCATTGACATGCCTGCGATGAACCGCTGGCCGGCTGCCAAGTTCTCTGGCACCACAAAAGAGGGGGGTTTTTCAGTGGGTATCATGATTCAAAGCTCCATTCAGGAAAAAGTTAATGACAGCGCAAGTATATATGTGCACTTTGCACATTTCAGTGACTTTTTGGTCTGTTTGGTAACTGTTTGCCTACTTTTGTACCAATGCCAGCACTTAACCCCCTTACTAGTCGCGAATTCACACTGGGTGATTTCGATTTTTCGCTGCCCCCGTCGCTGGTTGCCCAGCACCCGGCGGCCGAACGCAGCGGCTCGCGCCTTCTCGATGGCAGCACAACGCCAGTGGTAGACCGTATCTTTCGGGACCTGCCAGACCTGTTGCAGCCTGGCGATTTACTGGTGTTCAATGACACCAAAGTGCTCAAGGCCCGGCTTTGGGGCGAAAAACCGACCGGCGGCAAACTGGAGCTACTAGTCGAGCGGGTGCTGGGTGGCAACCAAGTGGCTGCTCACTTGCGGGTAAGCAAGAAGCCGGAAATCGGCACGACGGTGCGGCTCTTTGGTGGGGCTGGTAGCGCAGGCCAAGCCGATGGTTTCAGCGCGACGCTGTTGGGCCGCTGGCCAGATGCCCAAGGCCCTTTGTTTCGCTTCGTTTTGAGCAACGACGCGGGCGACGACCCTTACACCTTGATGGAGCGCCACGGCCACGTGCCGCTGCCGCCGTATATTGAGCGACCCCAGGGTGGCGCAAGTGGTGGGGCGGGTGGTGACGCGACGGGTGGGCAGGGCGTTGGCACGAAGGCTCAGGCGGACTCGGAAGAAGACGGCCGCCGATACCAAACTGTGTTCGCCAAACACCCCGGCGCAGTCGCCGCACCCACGGCTGCCCTGCATTTTGACGAGGCCTTGCTTGCCCGGCTCGAAGAGCGCGGCGTTCAGCGCGCCAGCGTCACCTTGCACGTGGGCGCGGGCACTTTTCAGCCCGTTAAAACCGAGAATCTGGCTGAGCACCGTATGCACAGCGAGTGGTACCAAGTGCCCGAAGCGACGCAAACCGCCATTGCCGCCTGCCGCGCGCGGGGTGGGCGTGTGATGGCCGTAGGGACGACCACCGTGCGTACGCTGGAGTCCTGGGCCAAGACCGGCCAAAACACCGGCGACACAACCATCTTCATCACGCCCGGCTTTGAATTCAAGGTGATCGACGCCCTGATCACCAACTTCCATCTGCCCAAATCGACGCTCATGATGCTGGTCAGCGCCTTCGCGGGCTACACGCACATCCGCGCGCTGTACGCCCACGCGATTGCGCAGGAGTACCGGTTTTTCAGTTATGGCGACGCCATGTTGTTGTGGCGCGCGCCGCCTGCAGCGGACTGAGCCACAGCGCGTGCGCAGGGTTCACACCTACGCGACTGCCCGGAACCAATTGCGCATTGCAGTGTCCATTCCCGTAGCTGGTCTGACAACTCAATCAGCATTTACAACGACGATTTCATCAACCCCAGAGGAGACAACCATGCGCACTCGTTCCATCACCACTTTCGTCGCTGCCGCCCTTTTATGCGGGCTGGCCAGCGTCGCGGTCGCCCAGACGCCGCCGCCCCAATACGGCCCCAACGTCACCCATGAGCAGGCCCGAAAAGCCATTGCAGGCGCCGTGGCAGACGCGCGCAAACAAAATCTGCCCATGGCCATCGCCGTGGTCGACACCAGCGGCCAACTGATGGCATTTGAGCGCATGGACGGCACCCAAATCGGTAGCGTTGCCGTGTCGCAAGACAAAGCGGCCTCCGCCGCGCTCTACCGCCGCCCGACCAAAGTGTTCCAGGACGCGCTGGCCGGTGGCGGCGCGGGTTTGCGCATCTTGACCTTGCGTGGCGCAAATGCCGTTGAAGGTGGCATCCCGCTCACCGCCGCAGACGGCAAAATCATCGGCGCGATTGGTGTTTCAGGTGGCAGCGCCGAGCAAGACGGCGTGGTGGCCAAGGCGGGTATGGATGCGATGAAGTAAGCCCGGCAGCTTGCGCCAATCCAGGGGCCTTGGGCCCCTTTTTTTTGGGGTCTGCGTCAATCGATTGATCTTCGCTGGCGTTCGGCGGCATGCAAGACAATATCGCCATGCTGAAATTTGAGCTTCTGAACACCGACCCGACCACCGCCACCCAGGCGGGCTCCCACGCCCGCCGGGGCCGCCTCACACTGAACCACGGCGTGGTCGAGACCCCTATTTTCATGCCCGTGGGCACTTACGGCACCGTCAAGGGCGTGATGCCGCAATCGCTCGAAGACATGGGCGCGCAGATCATTTTGGGCAATACCTTTCACCTGTGGATGCGCCCTGGGCTGGACGTGATGGCGCAGTTTGGCGGGCTGCATGCATTTGAAAAATGGCAAAAGCCCATCCTCACAGATTCGGGCGGTTTTCAGGTCTGGTCACTTGGGGCGATGCGCAAGATCACCGAAGAAGGCGTGAAGTTCTCTTCGCCCGTGAATGGCGACAAGTTGTTCCTCACGCCTGAAATCTCGATGCAGATTCAGGCCACGCTCAACAGCGACATCGTGATGCAGTTCGACGAATGCACGCCTTATTTGAGCGTGGAGCCCAAAACCAAAGGGCAGTTGACCACCGAGGCCGAGGCGCGCAGCTCGATGGAACTGAGCCTGCGCTGGGCGGCGCGTTGCAAGACAGAATTCGCGCGTCTTGAAAACCCCAACGCGCTTTTCGGCATTGTGCAAGGCGGCATGTTTGAACACCTGCGCCAGGAGTCGCTGGACCAACTCGTCGCCATGGATTTCCCCGGCTACGCCGTTGGCGGCGTGAGTGTGGGTGAACCCAAAGACGAGATGTTGCGCATCATGGCGCACACGCCGCACCGGCTACCGGCGCACAAGCCGCGTTATCTGATGGGTGTCGGCACGCCCGAGGATTTGGTCGAAGGTGTGGCGCAAGGCGTGGACATGTTTGACTGCGTGATGCCGACCCGCAACGCGCGCAACGGCACGCTGTTCACGCGTTTTGGCGACTTGAAAATCCGCAATGCGCGCCACAAGATGGACGAGCAGCCGCTGGACGCAACCTGCACCTGCTACACCTGCGCGGGCGGACGGCGGCAGGGGCCTCATGAAAGTATTGACCGTATTGACCGTCTTGGCAGCCCCGCCGTACCGTGGTCTGCCGGTGGCCGAGACGGTTTCTCACGCGCTTATTTGCACCATCTGGACCGCTGCGGCGAGATGTTGGGGCCGATGCTGGCGACCATCCACAACCTGCACTATTACCTGAACCTGATGCGGGAAATACGTGAGGCGCTCGATGTGGGCGCGTTTGGAGAATTTCAGCGCCAGTTCAAAACCGATCGTGCGCGCGGCGTGTGAAAAAGACTGCCTAAATTTTAATCGTCTATATTGTATTTAACTAGAATAGTTGAATATATTTTACGCGAAATAGTATATATTATTGTAACAATTTCTACAATAAATACGAGACTTAATGGCCTAAAATTAACTTAGGCCAGTGACGCCTTGATTTATTGCATTCATCGCCTGCGTCACGACCTTCTCTTTCCACTCGGGCGTGTTCACGTAAAACGCGTCGCGCATGGTTTGCCGGATGGTCTCGACCAAGTCAGCCGGGGCCTCAGGATGCTGGAAATGCCAGTGGTCGCCGCGCAGGGCTTTCAAGACTTTCATCTTGTCCTGCGTGCCAAATTCCATCGCCAGCGTGGTGATTTCGGACTGCGGGCATTCGTGGTAAATCGCCGGCCACATCAGGCCCGTCAAAGCCGCCGAGACAGACGTCCCGTCGCCCAGTGATTTCAAGGGCGTGGCACCGCCGCCTTCCCACCAGGCGCGCGCGCGGGCCTGCCCTGTGAGATCGGTGCTTTGCATGGCAAAAGTACGCTCGCAAGCGCCCTCTTCGCCCAAGCCGCTGTGTAAATCAATCCACGCCACCTGTTGCGTGGCAGCGCCATAGTCGCGCAGCACCTGGCGCACTGTGGTATTGCTCCAGGCGGGCGATTTGCCACCGTAAAAGAGGCCGTCCGCCACTTCATATTGCCCGCCACTCAAGGCCTGCTGCGCAGCCTTCATGCCTTTGGTGGCGATGTACCAAAAGATGCGCGCCATATTGAGCGACGTGGGTGGCCATTGCGGCGGCAAGAGCAGGGGATGCAGCGCCAGATAGGCCGGGTTGGAGGCCAGCGGTTGGGTGAAATCCTGAAAATTGCGGTTCAGGTCGATGTTTTCATGCGTGACGCGCCGCGAGTGTGAAAAGCCGTAAGGATTGATCGCATGCACGTACAGCAGCGCAACCCCTGCTTTGACACACTGCGCGCGAAAGGCCTCGTCGCGCAGCGCATGAACCTGCACACCGCTGCCGCAGTAACCTTCCACGCCGTGGCAACCACTACTGACGATCAGCAGCTTGGCCGGGTTGGGCGCGCCCAGCAAGGCCACGTCCATGGCCAACTCTTCACCCGCTACACCCCGCAGAGGGTGAATGAAGGATTTCACCGCCGCTCCGGCCTGCCCGGCTGCGGCCAGAAACTTGCCGCGCGCCTCGGCGTAAGTGCTTGAAAACGAGTCGGCAGCTAACATGACACAAGAACCTCGGGCTGGCCACCGCACAAGCTGGTGGTGAATTGATGCTGATTTTGATCCGCTGCGTTAACGTTGGCTGACGACAACCCGGGGTCGCGCTAACTTTTCGTTACGCTTTGGCGCTTTGGACGTAACCATACCGCAAATTCGTCCGCCCTTCGCCGTGCAGGTCGTAGTCGGCTTTGGCTACGGCCACTTTGTCGCCTTCCAGCGAAGCTCGCTGCTGCCGCGTAAACCGGTAGAGCCGCGCCGAGTTGTCGCCAAAAATCGCGTTTTTCACTGCACCGTCGGCCGCGCCCAACGGGGCAAAACCGTATTTTTTCTGCATCTCTTCGGGGATTTCCAGACGCCGCAGGGCCTCAATCTGCCACTGCGGCGCGCCGGTCCACACGGCGTCGCTGCCCCACACCACGTGGTCGGCGCCCAGGCCCTTGATGAGCTGGCCCATCATTGCGGCACACAAACGGGGCTCGGAGACAGTGCTTTGGGCAAAGATTTGCCCCAAGTCGCCGTAAACGTTGTTCAGCCCGTGTTTCTGGGGTATCTCCGCCAAATCCGTCACCCAGTCAATGCGACCGGTCTCTTCAAACCGTTGCCAGGTGGCCGCCACGGGGCCTGCACGGTAGGCCGAGTGGTAGATGATGAAATTGAGTTGTGGCCAGTCTTTGGCGGCTTTGACCACGTCATTCACATTGGCGTGGTCCGCCAGGTTCGGATACTGGCGTGTCACGCTGTCCGGGAACAGGCCTTTGTGAACACACACGTTGGCCAAGCTGGGCTGGGTTTTCGCAGCGCGCACAAGTTTTTCGTAAAACGGGTACAGGAGCTTCTCGTCGTCCAGCTTCCAGGGGTGGCGCGCCAACTGCTTGTTGGTGTTGTCGCCCACGGTGTAACCCTTGAAGGAATCGGGTTGGAGCACTTCCAGATCGCGATCCACCTTGTCCAGCCAACCCGGCATGCCGGGCATGAAGATGGCGTGCGAAAACATGCGTTTGGCGCCGGCTTTTTTGTTGACATCCGAGCGCGCATCGGCCTTCATTTCGTTGGTCAAAAACCAGTCACGGGGCTCCTCGGAGCCCGAGCCGGAGATCAAGGCCACTTTGGTGTCGCTGTCCAGGTAAATTTCTTTGAAATAGTTGGCGAATTTCAGGTCTTCCAGCGTCTGCGGCTTGCCTGCGAGGGCCGGGTTCCAGCCGGCGCGGCCAACAGCCTCACGGGAACGCACAAAACCCTCCAGCCGGGTGTCGTCACGTAAAAAATGCGTGTGCATGTCCATGATGAACTGGCCTTTGAGCGCGCGGGCCCGTTCGTTGGCCAGCTCGGGCGTTTGGGCCTCGGCACGGCTGACCAGATATAGCGGGCCAAAGGTGTCGTTCATCGCCACAAAAGCCGCCGCCATGCCCGCTGCACCCTGGAAAAAACGCCTGCGCGGGATGCCGAGTTTTTTCGATACATCGGTGCCGAGTTGTTTGACGCGGGCTTCGAATTCCTTTTGTTTGGGCGTTTGCCGCGAAGGCAAAAACTCGTCGCTGGAGACCGACTGGGTAGGAATTGGCGAGCGGAAACGTGTGGTTTCAGCGGGCATCAACTGTTCAAGTTCGTCAGGTGACAACACGGCGGACTCCTGTCTGAATTTTTTCGTTTGTAGGTTCTTCCCAGTTTGTTATCTATTTAACATGTTTAATTGAATATATTATATGCAATTTTACATCGTCTTTAATAGCTAACAATGCTTGTTTTACGAGACCTAGGCGTCAATCAGATGTAAACACGGTCAATACACCGGTGTATCCATACAAATGATGTCGGGCGATTTCGCCACCGGAAAAAAAGCCGACCAGCGGCACGTCGCCCAGGGCTTTGCGCACCACTTGCAACTCGGCACTGGGCCCACCGAAGTGTGGCCCGCCGCGGCCTGAGCAACTGACGTAGAGGGCGCCCGTGATCTGGCGGGGTGGCAGGGTCGTTGGCTCAGCCATTTCCAGGGCAGCAGAAACAGCGGAAAACGCTGGGGTCAGCGGCAACTCGGAGGTGTCGAGTTCTTCGCGAATTTCGGCGCAAATACGCACCAGGTCGGCCCGGGCGGCCTGCACATTGCGACGGCAAAACGCCAACTGCATGCCGGCTTTCAACTCGGCCGACACGGCCACGCCCCGGCGAGCGGGGTCCAGCCCGATGATGTGGCGCACCGTCACGTCGCTGCCAAAACTGCCGCCCAGGTTGACACGCGGCGCGCCTGTCTGAATTCCTTCCTGGACCGCTGTCTGGCCAGCCGCCTGCCCGGACAAGTCAACTGCTTCCGTCAGGCCGACCAGGGTTTGGCGCACGGTTTCCAAGGCGCGCTGTGGCTCGGCCAGGGTCACGCCCAAATCGCGCAACATGACGTCCAGCGCCGCTTCACCGTCCAGCTCAGTGGCAACGTTGTTGTCAAACGCGGTGATGACGCGGGTTTTGAAGACCGGCTGACAGCCTTGGGTAACGCGCGAGATGAGGCTGACGCCTTCGCCAAACGCAACGCCACTCAAACCGCCACTGAACACACCACTGGCGCCGCCATGGCCCTGGATGTTGCCGTTACCGCCCACGGCAAACTGCACCGAGCGGCTGCGGCTGGCGGCCAGGCCACCAAACAGATAACCCGAGGTGGTGCGCCCGGCCATCTCGGCAATCAGCTCTGGCAAATCCGGTGTGCTGCCATCCGCGTGAATCAGGGCGCTGTGGGCTTCGAACCCCAGCCCCAGGGGGGCGACGCCCGAAAACACCCGGTATTGATCCGGCGGCAGATCACACAACATCACGGCCAGCGCGGGCTCGTCAAAATATTCGACGTTGTTGGACGCAATGCCGACACCCACGGTGCCCGACCAGTCGGTGATTTCAGGTAACTCGCTGCTCAGGTGGCTGAGGATTTCTGTGGCTTGGGCGGCGTAATGGTCGGTGATGTACAAAAGTGCCAGGGTGGGTGCGCTGGCGTAATCCTGCTGGGCCATCTGCGCCTTCAATTGCGCCAGCGTCAGGGCCGCTGCCATGCGCCAGTCCGGGTGTGTGGCGTGTGCGTAGGGAAACAGCTTCATTTTCCGGCACCTCCATAAATCCAATTTTCGGCTGCATTACTGCGTTGCAAATCCTCGCCATACAACTGTATGTCTGCGGTTTGCGCCTTGTACTGCACTCCGAGAATTGAATTTCTGGACGTGCCGATTTCATTTGTTTTAGCTTGCGCGCCTTCTGACCGCTTTTTTCGCGGGTGCCCGCCCGCCGCCGGTGGCTGACCTTGCAGCCGATGACGCCACTTTTTTGGTCGCCTTGATGGCTTCTTTGGCCAGACCCTTGGCCATGTGTTTGGCGCTATCCACGGCCGTGTTTTTGGCGGCGTCTTTCATGGCGCTGGAGGCGATCTGCTGGAACTGCTGGGTAAGCGCCCCCCACAATTGCAGCGGATCGACCAGGCCCGCGATACCGCTGGAGGGTTTGGCCGTTTTGCCACTCTTCTTGCCTTTGCCGGAGCCCGTCACGCTGGAGGCCACGTCAGAAATGGTTTTGGCGGTGCTCGCCGCGCGCTCGGAGACCTTGTCGCTGACCATTTGAACGCCCGAGACCATCGAATCGGCCGCTTTGAGTTTGAGCGCATTGGCCACGTCGCCGATGTTGAAGTTCATGCCCTTCAAGGTGGCCAGGGTCATCTTTTGCACTTCAAGCGCCTGGATGGTTGCGCCCAGCGCTTTGGAGTTTTGGTCGAGCCAGAAATGCACCGCCTTCAATTCGTCCACCCGTTTTTCAAGCTCCTCGAGATTCAGCGACGGCGAGACCCAGTTCGTCAAATTGGGCATTTGCGGCAGGGCGTTGGACGCACCTTTGGCCAGGTTTTGCAAAAAATCAAAACCGGGCACAAACTTGCCGAAACCGAGATCAGGTGCGTCGCTCATGGTGTCTCCTTGTGGGGTGGTGTCACCGACGGACTTCAATCAAGCTGGCCGCTCGGCGACAGTCACACGATACAACAAACGCCGGTGCCCCTCGTAGCCGCCGGTGGCTGCATGTAAAACGCAGCGGTTGTCCCACAACGTCAGCATGCCTTTGCGCCAGCGGTGGCGGTAGATGAATCGCGGCTCGATCTGGTGTTTGAAGACCTGTCGCAGGACGTCGATCGCCTCGTCCTGTGCCATGCCTTCAATGCCAATCGTGTAACCAGCATTCGCAAACAGCGCCTTGCGGCCAGACTCTGGATGTATTTTGACCAAGGGATGTGAGCGTGTTTTGAGCGCGCTGTCGCCCCAACGGATCGCCATCGAGCGACCTTCGTCCTTCTCGCCATACAGGCCGCCGCGCGAGTAGCCGCCGCGTGCGCTGTGGATGCCTTCGCGGCCGTCGAGTAAGGCCTTGAGCGCGGCGGGTAGCGCCTCAAAAGCGGCGTATTGGTCGGCGAAAAGTGTGTCGCCGCCCACGGGCGGAATCACCTCGCCATACAGCACCGTGCCTGCGGGAGGTGAGGGCAGAAAACTCCAGTCGGAATGCCAGGTTTCCGCAAACAGCTTGCTCTTTTCGTCGGCTTCGCGTTTGACCTCAACCATGTGGGGATGATCAGGCAGCCCGGCAATAAATGGGTCTTCACCCCGCGGGCCGATATAGAACGCAAACCGTTCGATGTCTTCGATGGCCAGTTGTTGATCGGGAAACGCGATCACCTGGTGCTTCACCCAGGCGGCGCGGATGTCGGCGATTTGTGAAGCCGAAAGAGGTTTGGCCAAATCAATGCCCTGAACCAAGGCCCCGCAGGTGCCAGAAGGTGAATCGATGTGCATGGTGCTTTACGTCAATGTGGCGGTGCGTCTTGGGTGGTGTTGCGTTGAATCGTCGCACATCCCGCGCCGTGCTGCAACTGCGGCTTTCCTCATGACGAAGCAGGAAAGACGTGACGACCTTACGATTCGCAAAAAGCGCCAAGTTCCGAGACAATACGCCGTATTTCAACCCTTGGAGTTGCCATGAAAACCAAAACCTTCGCCATGTTTGCCGCACTGGCATTCACTTTGGCATTTGTCAGTGCCAGCGCCAACGCCCAAACCATGAAACCCGGCTTGTGGGAAATCACGCAGAAGATGAAATTCGGCTCGGGCGACATGAACGACAAGATGGCTGCCATGCAGCAGCAAATGGCCAACCTGCCACCCGAGCAGAAAAAAATGATGCAGGACATGATGGCCAAACAAGGGGTGCAGATGGGCAATTCCGGCCCCGGCGGTATGAGCATCAAGACCTGCATGACCAAAGAGATGATCGAACGCAACGAGATACCCACCGGTGAGGGGGACTGCACCTCCACCTTGTCACCGCGCACCGGCAACACCCAAAAAATCGCCTTCACCTGTACCAAGCCACCCTCCAGCGGGGAAGGGCAGATCACCTTCAGCGGTCCCGAGGCTTACGCCATGAAAATGAAAGTCAATTCCACAGTGCGCGGCAAAGCCGAGAGCATGGACATGGAAGGTGCAGGCAAATGGTTGGCTGCCGAATGCGGCGATGTGAAGCCGCTGCGTCTGCCAAAGAAGTAAGACGGTCCTGCGCGCCACAATCATACCCAAATTGAGTATGATTGGACTCCAAAAAGACGTCAACTCGATTTTGTGAAGTGAATTGGCCTCTCGGTCTCGTGAAATATCCGTAGTTTGCGTCTAAATAGATAGCATTGAATTTGCTGTGCAACAAACAGGGGGGCTGGGTTTGGCCTGCGGTACAAACGGCAACTGCGCCATTACAGAACCCCTACGGATATAGACTCACTGATCACCACACGCCATGAAACACATCACCGCCAACGGCCTTGACTTCGCGTATCTCGAAGAAGGAAGTGGCCCGCTTGTCCTGCTTTTGCACGGATTTCCTGACACCGCGAGGACCTGGAACCATCAGCTGTCGGCGCTGGCTCAGGCGGGTTACCGTGCGGTGGCGCCCTATCTGCGCGGGTATGCGCCTAGCGAGATTCCAAGCGATGGCTTCTACGACAAAGCCACACTCGCCACAGATGTTGCCGAATTGATTCGCGCGTTAGGCGGCGGTAATCCGGTGCATTTGATTGGCCAGGATTGGGGCGCCATCATCTCCTACGCGGTGCTGGCTGCCTTCCCCGAGTTGATCGACCGCGCGGTTGTGATGGCAGTGCCGCATCCGGAGGAGGTGCGCATAAGCCTGCTGGAGGCCAAACACATTCACCGCTCGTTTCATTGGTGGTTTTTCCAGTTGCCGGACTTGCCCGAAAAGGCGCTGGTGGAAAACGATTTCGCTTTCATCGACTACCTGTGGA